>VBHO01000148.1 GCA_005882045.1 Chloroflexota bacterium
TCGAGGTTCATCGGGCTAGGGCCGGATGGTGCGCGGCTTGTTCGTGTAGATGGCGTTGGCCGGCAGCGCCTTCGACCAGGCCAGTGAAACGGCTTCGTCGACGGTCCAGACCCCGATCAGTTTGCCGGCGTCGTGCAGCTCCTGCGCAGTCTCGGGTTCGATCGAGGCCCAGTGCGGACAGAAGACATCGGCTCCGGCGTCGTCCATGACGCGCAGGATGTCGACCGGGCGCGCGGCCTCGAGCACACCGGTCAAGATCAGCGGCTCGAGCTCGCCGATCCGCTTGATCGACCGGTGGTCGAAGGAAATCACGACGACGTCCCCGACCATCCCAGTCTCTCTCACGGTTTGGACGATCGCATCCTCGATGCCCGGGTAGGGCAGCGGCAGGTTCTTGATCTCGATCGCGACGCCAACGCGTCCCTTCGCCAGGGTCAGCACCTCATCGAGCGAGGGAATCCGCTCACCCGCAAATCGCGGATCCTTCCAGCTGCCGGCGTCGAAGCGCTTCAGCTCGGCCAGCGTGTGGTCCCGGACGAGCCCACTTCCGTTGGTGGTCCGGTCGAGCAGGTGATCGTGGATCACGGGCAGGCCGCCGTCGTCGGTGCGGTGGACGTCGAGCTCGATCACATCGACGCCGAGCTCAATGGCGGATCGAAAAGATGCCATGGTGTTCTCCGGACACTCATCCGGGTTTCCACGGTGACCGCCGAGCAACATCCGGCCACTCCTGAGCTTTGCTGCGAGGTCTTGCGCGTGCGCGATCGTCATCGGCCCATCCTACGTGAACCGTCGCGAGATTTTTACATCCACCGGCACGCGCAAGAAATCTCTTAGGCAGCCGTGACATCAGCAACGGCTTTGGCCCGCGCCGGCCGGTTCAGTCATGACCCTACCCAGGATCCGGTCGCTGGCAGCGCGGCGGCGGGTACAGGTGCTGGCGATCGCCTTGCTGATCCCCTTCCTGGCGGTGGCGCCGCTCCATCTCCTCATGCCGGCGACGGCGAAGGCGCACGGCATCCCGGCTCCGGTGCAGGTCGGCATCAGTTTCAGTCCGCTCCGCGCCGCCTACCTTGGGCTCGACTACCAGACCGCCTTCAAGCGGCTGGAGGCGCTGCATTTCCGCGTCATCCGGCTCAGCACCTACTGGGATGAGGTCGACCGCGAGGGCTATGACCAGTTGGACTGGCTGATGAGCGAGGCCCGGAAGTCCCATCAACCGATCGCCCTCACGGTCGGCATGAAGGCGCTCGGCTGGCCAGAGTTCTTCATCCCAGCGTCCGCGATGCCGGTCGACGGTCTCCGCCAGGGCGAGGATGTTGCGTCCGACAGCAGCTTTCGGGATGCGGCGCTCTCATTCGTGGCGGACACGGTGCTTCGTTATCGGGACAACCCGGCGCTGATCGCCTGGCAGGTCGAGAACGAGCCCTTCAACCGCGCCGGCCCCCAGCGACTCTGGATCGACGCCGAGTTCCTCCGCGACGAAATCATCAGCGTTCGCCAGTTGGACGCTCATCACCGGCCTGTCATCGTCAATGCCTTCAGTCATTTCAACCTGCTCTTCGATCAGGCCTCCGCCCGCCAGGGATTCGACTTTCGCCAGTGGCTGGGTTTCGATGCGGACAGCGCTGAGCGCGACGGGCTATCCGTTCTCGGTCGGGGCGACGTGCTCGGCCTCGACGTCTACACCGCCATCGGCTACCAGTTCCTGGGGCGAGACCACATGAGCAACGCCGATAGCGACTGGCCGGATCGGCTCGCGCGCGTTCGTGACCTGGCCCACAAGCAGGGGAAGCAGGTGTGGATCACCGAGGCGCAAGCCGAACCGTGGGAGTCGTCGGACCTCAACTATGCCAACCCCAAGAGCACCAGCCCGCAAGCGATCCGCGGCATCTTCGAGAACCTCAAGGACGCCGGATTTACCACGGTCCTGTTCTGGGGCAGTGAGTACTGGCTCTGGCGCGCCGATCACGGCGACACGCGCTGGATCGAGACCATCAAGAAGATCCTGCGCGACGAAGTGCGGTCGCCGGCGATGCCACTCGTCGCCTAGAAGACGGCCCAGTTCACGGTCGAGAGCTGGTCATCGGTAAAGGCCTGGCCGGGCTCCTGGAGATAGAGGTAGCCGATCAGCCGTGCGACGCGCGCTTCCTGGTAAAAGTGGCGACGATGATCCTCGTAGGCGCTCGAATGGATCGCCTGGCTGCTGTTCCCCTGGGCCGCGCTCTCCTCGGCGCTGAGGATCAGGTCGTAGTTCTCGAGGAAGCGTTTGACGCGCGTGTCGCGGTAGAGGATGAGCCGCGGTGGGGCGTTGACCAGGTCCGCGGTGAGCCGCGTGAAGTCCTGGCGCATCGCAGCCAGTGAGCCGGGTGGCGAAGGTCGCTGCGTCTCGCGATCGAGGTCCTGGTTCAAGGTCGTCGTGGCGTTCGTGACCCGGTCGAGATAGGCGGACTCGGCCGGCTGCAGATCGGCGGGACGGACGTAGGGCAGGGTGGTCGAACCGTGGAGGAAGTCGATCACCTCGTAGCCAACCTCGCCACTGCTGCTGGTGTCGCGGAGAAAGAAGGCGTTGACCGGAGGGGACTGCTGCGCGCTATAGCGATAAAAGCCGATCCGATGGGTCTGCACCTCGCGCAGTTTCGCCTGGCGTTCGGCAAGGCAGAGGTCGGCGAAGTCGGTCAGCCCCGGGCGCTGCAGGACGAAGAGGCGGGCGTTGGAGTAGGCGGCCACGCTCGGATCCGTGGTATCGAGCACGAAGGCTTCGTAGAGCGCGGCATCCTGCTTGGCGGCGGCCAGCGCCGAGGCCATTTTTTCGATGCCCGCCACGTCGAGCGGCCGCTGACCCGAGACATTCACCTCGATCGTGCTGCCACTCTGCCAGCAGTGGAGCGCTTGGAGTCCGGCACCAAAGGTAGGGCAGGCGATCGCCCGATCGCCGGTTCGCTGGGGCCGCCGATCCGCCGAGATGCCGGCGAACGCCACAAAGACAACGGCCACCGCGACGCCGAGCGCGATGAGGCCGGCGGTCCAGGCCCGCAGCCCCCGCCGGATCGCCGCGGGAATCAGACGCCGGCTGAGGAGCAGCAAGATGGCAGCCGTCGGAATGAAGAGGAGCGTGTAGGAGGCGAGGCTGAATACGGTGTCGGCCTGCGCGATGCACGGCATGCCGGGATAGGTTGCCCCGGCACGGAGCGGTGCGATCAGCCAGGCAATTAGCAGCAGTCCCAGGGGCCAGATCCATCGGAGCAACCGCCCCCGGCGGCCGGGCGTTTGCGTGCCGACCGTCACTGAGCCAGGGAAATGACCGAAGGGTGCCGGATCGGAAGCATGTAGTGGATGCCAGGTTCGAGCCGCCCGCGGGCATCGAGGCCGCCGGCCGCGAGGAACCCTTTGGTGCGGGCGTAGGCTTCGTCGATCAGGCGATCACACTGGCTGAAATCGGTCCCGGCCGTCCCGAATTCGACATTAGGGAACAGCAGCGCAATCTCGGCTTGGCCCGAGTATCGCTGATATTCCTCGAGCATCCGCTGACCCAGCATGATCTGGATGCTCTGGGCAAGGATGCCGGTCAGGGTGTGATTCGGTGGAATTCGCGGGTTGGAGGTACTGTTGTCGATGGCGACGATGTGGGTGGCCCCAAGCTGGATCGCTTCCGGCAGGCCGACATTCTCCGCTACCGCGCCGTCGACGAACTCCTCATCGCCGATGCGGTAGGGATTGAAGAGGCCGGGAATGGCGGACGAGGCGGCCACCGCATCCGGCACGCTGCCGGTGGTAAAGATCTCCTTGCGGGCGCGGGTCAGGTTGGTCGCGATCACGGCGCAGGGGAGGACCAGCTGATCGAAGGTCGCCGGCAGATTCATCGCCGCCAGCGTGCGCAGGTAGCGACTATCGAAGAAGCTGTTGCGACTGCGGACGTATCGGTAGGCCATCCGAAGCGGGTTCCGGTCGAAGAGATCGCGGTTGCGGATCGACCGCCACACCTGGGCGAGCTGGGCAATCGTCTCCAGGTCGGGTTTGGCCGCGAGCGCCACCGCGTTGAAGGCTCCCGAGCTGCATCCCACGAGGCCGTCCGGGATGATCCCCGCCTCGAGCAGCGCCTTGAGCACCCCGACGCTGCATGTGCCCCGGCTCCCACCGCCACCGAGAACAAAGACCAGCCGTCGTTGCTTGTCGCCACCGGGCGGGGACGAATTCCGGCGCCGTCGCCACCAGGACAGCATGGAAGGGGATCGCCAAAATCCAGTCTCCCGCATAGAGGTTACGTATAAGATCCCGATCCGAGCATGCGCCAGGCCTGAGTGTAACGGGTCGGTGGCAGTGGGCTGGAAGCCTGTGGACTCTGCGTTGTCTGGCTAGAAGAGGGCGTCTGCAAGAGGCACCGGACCAGCGCCGTGTTAGTCTTGTGGTATCACCTTTCCGTCCTATGCATTGTCCCTATCTCGAGCAAATCCTACGAAAGCGGCAGGCCTTCCTGCGGGTCTTCCAGGCCGACTGCCACGTCGACCGGAAGGTCCACCGCTTCCACGGCGTGATGAAGTGGCCGACCCCGCCCTGCCTCGGAAAGGTGGCGACCTGCGCCCTCTACCAGGAAGCGCGCGCCAGTGAAGACCTGAGGCTGCGCCGCCTCGCCGACTAGATAACATCCGGCATGTGAGCCCGGATGTGATCGTCATCGGCGCCGGGGCGATCGGCACCTCGATCGCCTACCAGCTGGCGAAAGCCGGAGTCCGGGTCACCGTGGTCGATCGCGGCCAGGTCGGCGGCGGGGCGACCGGGGCGTCCGCCGGCATGATTCAGATCAATCCGGACCGTCGCACCCCGACGGCGCTAACCGCGCTCGAGGCCGAGAGCGCCCGCCTGTTCCCGGCGCTGACGGCGGAGCTGCGGGAGCGCACCGGCATGGATGTCGGCTATCGGCCGTTGCCGCTGCTGCACCTTGCGCTTCATGCCGAGGAGGAGCCGTCGTTGCGCGCCCACCGCGCCTGGCAAGCCGACCACGGGGTCGCCGTCGCCTGGCTCGATCGCACGGCCGCGCTCGACCTCGAGCCGAGCCTGAATCCCGACGTTCGCGGCGCGCTCCACTATCCAAACGATTACCAGTTGATGCCGCTGGCCTTCGCCCAAGCACTGGCGCGAACCGCGGTCGACCTGGGGGCGACCGTGCGAGAAGGCACCGGGGTCGACCGGCTGCTGACCGAGGGCGACCGGGTGGTTGGCGTCGCGATTGGCGACGAGCGTCTTCATGCCGGCGAGGTCGTGATCGCGAATGGCGCCTGGGCGTCCTCCTGGTCGCAGACGTTCCATGTGCCGATCCCGATTCGACCCGTGCGTGGACAGATGGTCGCGTTGCGGACCATCGGGACCACCCTTCGGCATGCCGTCAGTTCTTTCGAGGGCTACATGCTGACCAAGGCCGACGGCACCACCTACGTGGGAACCACCCTCGAAGAGGCGGGCTACGATGCGCGTCCCACGGCCGCCGGCGTCGCCGGGCTCCTGGCCCTGGCGCCACGTCTTGTGCCACGCCTGGCGGATGCCACCTTGACCGCCGCCTGGGCCGGGCTGCGGCCCGGGACGGCGGACGGACGTCCACTCATCGGTCGGATTCCAGGATGGCAAGGGTCGGTGATCGCGGCAGGCCATTTCCGGGAGGGCATCCTGCTGGCGCCGATCACGGGTGAACTGGTGGTCGACCTGCTCGCCGGCCGCCAGCCTCGCCTTCCCGTGGATGACGTCGACCCCGGCCGGTTCCTCGTTCGTGCCGCCTGAGACCCCGCGAGCCTTCGCTCGGCGCGCGGACGGATTCCGGCACGCGGCGGCCGGTGGGCTCTGGCTGGCCCCGCTCGTTTATCTGGAGCACGCGCGCTTCGGACCGGGCTGGTACGGGAAAGTCGTGAGCTCCGATCCAGAGCGGCTGCTCGCCTGGGCCATAAGCAAGGCGATCCCGCGGCGTGCGCTGGAGGTCAAGTCGCTGCCTGACCTCGACATGCCGCGCCACGGACGGCGGCGCTTGCCCGGCTATCACATCGACCTGTGGGGCGCCCGCTTGGCGCTCGCCTACGACCCGGAGACACTGGCTCGGGCGCGCACGCGCGAAGTCTCTCCCTCCCCCTCTGGGGGAGGGCAGGGTGGGGGCTCAGTACCGATCGATCGCCTTCAACCCCGAGCCGGTGATGATCAGGACGGCCCCAGGCGGAAGGTGCAACACCCGAGCGCCGGCGATCGCAGCCGCTGAGGTCGGCTCCATCAGCAGCCCGACCGCCGCAGCCTGGCGCCAGGCGCGCTCGATCGCGTCCTCCGACACCGCGATCCATCGTCCGCCGCTGTAGCGAACCGCGGCATAACTTCGCTCCGCGCGGGTCGGCTCCGGGATCCGGATGCCGTCCGCGATCGAGGGTTGCGGGACCACCGGCGCCGGCCGCCCGATGGTGGCGCCGCGCACCAGCGGCGCGCACGCCTCGGCTTGCACACCATGAAGCCGGGGTGCCCGCTCCATCCGTCCAGCCGATACCAGGTCGGCGAATCCCATCGCCAGTCCAATCAGCACCGTGCCCTGCCCGACCGGGGTGACCACATCGGTCAGCTTCTCGCCCACCTCCTCGAATAATTCATAGGCGATCGTCTTGGTCCCCTCGAGGAACGCGTCGTCGCGGGCGTGGCCGGCGTCGTACGCTTCTCGGCTCGCGGTCAGCGCCGCCTGGGTGACGGCGGATCGCGGTCCCGACACTTTGATCAGCTCCGCCCCGAGCACCTGGATCGCGCGGGCTTTCACCGCCACGATGTCATCAGGTGCGAAGATCCGCGCCTTGATGCCGGCGGCGGCCGCGTAGGCCGCAATCGCGGTGCCGGCATTGCCCGAGGAGTCCTCCACGACCGTGTGTGCCCCTGCCGCCCGCGCCGCGGTGATCACCGTAGCGGCCCCGCGGTCTTTGAACGATCCGGTCGGGGAGATGCCTTCGAGCTTCAGCCGAAGCTTCTCGTAGGACACGATCGGCGTCGCACCCTCGCCCAGCGTCACCGGGTCGCCGCGAATCGCGAGATCGGCGCGGTAGCGCCACAGGCCGCCGCCTGACCAGCTCCCGATCTCGGCCGGTTGCGTCACGAGAGGATTTTCTGCAATGCCGCGTCGAGGTAATCCTTCGTCAGCGGGAACGGTTCGTAACTGCTAACCGTACCGTCGCGCGCCACCAGGACGCTGACAGGCAGCCCACTACTGCTCAAGGCGACCCCGTAATCGCGGCTCGCCACGCCGTTCGGATCCAGCACCGGCGCCGGCTGCAGGCTCATCGATTTCCAGAACGACTGCACCGTGCTGGCGGATTCGTCGCCGAAGTCGATGGCGACGACGGTCAGCCCCTCGGCTCGATGGGCCAGGTAGGCATCGCGGATCAGGGGCAGCTCGTCACGACAAGGGAGGCACCAGGTTGCCCAAAAATTGATCAGCACCGGCTTGCCCTTGAGCGCCGAGAGGGCGACGGCGTGGCCGTCGACGTCCTTGAGCGTGAAGTCGGGCGCCGGCTTGCCGACCTGCACCGGACCATGCGGCGCCGGCGTCGGGTTGTTGCTCTCGAAGTGCGAATCGAAGCGCGTAGTCACGGCGACGACCGGGAAGAAATCGTTGAACACGGTGAGCCGGTTGGAAAAGATCAGCACGCCCATGCCGATCAGGAAGATCGCCGCCACCGCGTTCAGCACGGCATAGGCGCCCCGTACGCGGGCGAGCAACCGGGTCAGCATCCCGGATAGGCCGGCTGCGATCAGGAAGGGGAGGCCGAGGCCGGCGGAATAGACCGCGAGCAGCAACGCCCCCTGCGCCGCCGTTCCGGTGCTGCCGGCTCGGAGAAGGATGGCGGCGAGAATCGGGCCGACGCACGGCGTCCAGCCGATCGCGAACGCGAGACCAATTACGTACGATGCCCAGGGCGCGCGTGGGAGCCGATGGGCGATATCGAAGCGCTTCTCACCCATGAGCCCGGGAATCCGGCCGAGTGTCAGCAGGGCGATGCCGATCACGACCAGCGCCGCGCCCGATATCTCCAGCAGGAGTGGCCGGTAGGCCTTGAGGTCGGCGCCGATCAAGCCGAACGACGCGCCCAGGGCGACGAAGGCCGTCGCGAATCCTGCGACGAAGAGCGCCGCCTTGCCCAGCACCTTGAGTTGCTGCCCAACCGTGGTCTCGGTTCCCGCCGCGGCCGCCCCCATATAGGTGACGTAAGCGGGAACCAGCGGCAGCACACACGTGGACGCGAACGACAACAGGCCGGCGAGGAACGCCAGGCCCAGGTCGAAGATCATTTCGCCGGCTTAGGCTTCTCGGTCGCGAGCTGACGGACCCACGCGCGCAGGCGCGATGGGGCGTCGTCGGTGCAGCATTCCTTGCGGACCAATCGCTTCATCTCCGCCTGGAAGTCGAAGACCTGCTCGCAGGGGGGGCAGTCGTCCAGGTGCGCCTTGACCTTGCGGACCTCGGCCTCGTTCAGCTCGCGATCGATGTAGGTCGAGAGCCGGCGCATCGTTTGTTCGCAGTGGTCTCCCATTAGCGTGCCCCCACGGCCAGCGACGGTGTCTTCGGCCGTCCTGAATATTCCCACAATTTCTTCTGCAGCGCCTGGCGGCCGCGGTGCAGGCGGGACATCACGGTCCCGATCTTGATCCCCAGGATCGAGGCGACTTCCTTGTAGGAGAAGTCCTCGACATCGACCAGCACCACCACCATGCGCATCGGGACGGGCAGCTCCTCCAGGGCCCGTTTGACCTCGCCCCCGAAGCCCCGGTCGACGATGATCTCCTCGGGCGACATCAGGTGGACCGGCAAGCCCTCGCGGCGCATCTGCTCGTAAATCGAGAAATCGGCGCCCGGCTGATCGATCGGATCCTCCGGGACGGGCCGCTGCCGGAGCCGGTTGCGAAAGACGTTCGTCATGATCGTGAACAGCCAGGCCTTTTCGTTAGTGCCCGGCTTGAACCGATTCCGATACCGGTAGGCTCGCAAATAGGTTTCTTGCACTAGATCCTCAGCGTCTTCCGGCTTTCTCGTCAGGCGCAGCGCGCTTCGATAGAGCGCATCGAGATGCCTCTCAAAAAGCGAAAAGTCGCTACTCATGCCAACGCCCCGCTGGTCCATTCTATTCCGGCGAATTCGGGGACTCGGGGCTGTTCAGCTTGGCGCCGGACCGCTACTCGGCGGGCCGCCACCCGGCGGGGGACCGTTCGGTCGCGGGCCACGTCCTCGACCCCGGCCGCGCCGTCGCCGCCGCCGGTTCGGATCGCGGGCGTCGCCCGACGGAGGCCGCCCCGACGAATCTCCGTCCCGCCTTGGGGCTGAGGGCCGGGGCTGTGGGTTACCCCTCGAGGCATCTCCCTCCCCCCTTGCGGGGGATGGTCGGCGTGGGGCATTTCCGCGTTGCCCCCGGGGCGTGCCGCGCTGCGGTCGTGCCTGGCCTTGCGCCTGTTGCGGCTGCGCACCCTGGGCCGATCGATCGCCACCTCCGCCGGTTGCGCCACCTCCGCCAGCGCGTCGACGCCGGCGGCCGCGCCGTTGTTGATCGGGAGCGGATGGTCGGTCGGCCTCGGCGCCGGCGGTTTCGCGCGGCCGCTCGGGGCGCGCCGTAACCGGCACGATTCGGGCCAGCCCGCGGGGGCGCCGCCGGCGGCTTGGCTGCTCGCGGGGGCGCGCGTCCACCTGTTTGACCCGCTCGTCGAACTCGGCCAGCCACTCTTCCATCGGCCGCTTGATCTGCGGGCGCGGGGCTCGAGGCTCCTCGGGCCAAATGCGAGGCCTCTCGGGGCGGACCGCTTCTGGCGGGGGGTCGGCGTCGGTCGGCTCGGGCTCGACCGCGATCTCAGGCGGGAGTTCCGACATCTCCAGAAATCTTAACCGGGGCCTGCTCGCGCATCGGTTGGTCGACGGTCCACACCGTGAGGAAGCGGCGGCGGAACCGCTTGAGCGCCGAAATCACGGCGGAGCCCAAGACGGCGAGCAATAGCAGATTTCCCGCGGCCCGGAAGGCGTCGTAGACGAGCGAGGTCGCCAGGTAGAAGCCGCCGAATCGGCGCATCAAGGGCACCAGCCCGAGTCCTGGCGCCCAGCTCACCGGCGATGAACCGGCGGCCACGAACAGCGGCCATTCCCAGAGATCGAGCAGGATACCGTAGCCGAAGCCGGCCGCCAAGCCGTAGAGGGACAGCACCGCGATCCCCTTGCGCATTGGCAGGCGGCCGCTGATCCGGCCTACGTATCCGGCGCCCATGCCGACCCAGCCGGCGGCCAGCATCTGGTAGGGCAGCCAGGGACCGACGCCGGCGGTCAGCACGGCCGACAGCAGCAGGGTCAGCGCGCCGCTGGCGAAGCCGAAGCTCGGGCCCATCACGAAGCCGCCCGCGATGACAAGGAAGAAGATGGGCGAAAAGCCGAGCAACCCGATCACGATCACCAGCCGGAGCGTGGCGTCGATCGCCACCAGCGCCGCCAGGATCGCCAGCAGACGAGTCGACAGGCGGTGCGTCTGGAGGGCGACCGCCAGCGCGACCACGGCGGAAACCGCGACCAGCGCGCTGAAGAGGAGGACCGGCTGCGGAAACCGCGAACCCAAAAAGAGCGGCGCCAGGAACAGCACCAGTCCGGCAGCGGCGAGCCCAAGCAAGACGGCATCCTCGGCGCGCGCCACGATCCAGTCCCTCATAGCGGGACCTGTTCGGGGAGCAGCCAGCCCCCGCCGACTAGCTTGCTGATCTGGGTTGCGAAGACGAGTGAGTCGCTGAGCACGGCGCCAGGTGGTCCGTCGGCATAGATCTCGCCTTCCGCCATGAGAAGGATGCGTTCGGCCGTGCGAGCCGCCCACTCGACGTCGTGCGTCGCGATCACGATGGCGGCGCCGGCGGCTGCGCGAATCCGCAGAAACGCGCTCAGTGCCTTTTTGACCAGCGGGTCGAGGCCGCGCGTTGGTTCGTCGAGGAGCAAGACGTCCGCCTGCGCTGCGACCACGGCGATCGCGAGCTGCTGCCGCTCACCCGAGCTCAGGTCGCGCGGATAACGGTGCAGCCAGCGCTGAAACGGGGCCGCCACCTCGGGTGGTTGGCCGCGCAATTCATCTTCAACGGTTGCCGAGAAGAGCAGGGCGTCGGCGTCTTGCGGCACATAGGCGGCGCGGACATCGGCCCGGACGGCGCCGTGTTGCGGGCGAAGCAGCCCGGCGATCAGCTTCAGGAGCGTGGTCTTACCGGACCCGTTGCGGCCCATCAGCGCCGTGATTTGGCCGCCTCGCAGGCTCAGCGTCAGTCCGCGCACGGCTGGCACCGCGCCGTAGCGATAGTCGAGGTTCTCCACTCGGCAGAGGACCGGCCCCCACCCAGGCTCACGGAAATCCGGGGGAGGGCAGGGCGGGGGCTTTGGCAACCGCTGCGCGTAAACGCGCGCATCTCGCAAGCCAAGCGGAATTGGGGTCCACCCCGCCCGCAGCGCCAGGTCGACGACCGGCGGTCGGGCGCCGCCCTCCGTGAGCGCGGTTCGCGGGCCCTGATCCTTCAGAACCCCGGCGTCAAGCGTCCAGATCCGATCGACGAATGGCGCGATCCGTTCGACGCGATGCTCGGCGATCACCGTGGTCATGCCCAGCTCGGCGACCAGCCGCATCACCACCTGCAGCACATCTTCGGCGGCTTGCGGATCGAGCTGCGAGGTTGGCTCGTCGAGTACCAGCGCCTGCGGATGCACCGCCAGTGCGGCCGCGATCGCGACGCGCTGTCGCTCGCCACCAGAAAGGGTATCGATCCGGCGCCGGCGGAGGTGGTTGATGCCGACCTGGTCGATCACCTCCTCGACGCGTTTTCGCATCAACGGGCCTGCGAGGCCGAGGTTCTCCATCCCAAACGCGAGCTCGGCCTCGACGTCGTCGAGAACGAACTGCGCGTCCGGATGCTGGAAGACGAAACCAATGCGAGCTCCGAGCTCACGAGGCGCGTGGGTGCGGGTGTCGAGACCGCACGCGATCACGCGGCCGCCGAACTCGCCGCCGGTGCTGTGCGGTACCAGCCCGTTGAGGCATCGCAGCAGCGTCGACTTACCGCTGCCGGAGGGGCCGCGCAGCAGGATGACCTGCCCGGGTTCGACGGCGGCCGATACGTCCACCAGGGCCGGCCGTTCGGCCTCCGGGTAGCGATAGCTGACACCGTCAAGCGTGATGAGCGGCATGGTCCATTCGAGAAAGGCTGACGGTGATGGCGGGAATCGCGAGCAAGACGAGCGCGAGGATGTTGTTCACGGCTGGCGCGCTCGGCCGCAGATTGAGGTACGGGTTGTACGGTTGCACGGGCACCAGCACGATGGCGGCGAGCGCCGCGAGCGAGCCAACGACGACCAGGACGTCGGGGATGGCCCAGGGCACCGAACGATAGCGGGATCGGCGCCGGCTGCCGAAGCCACGGGCGTCGAGCGACTCGCCGTATTGCAGCGCCCGCTCGAGTGTGGTCAAGAGCAGCGGCAGCAGCAGTTGCGGTGCCGAACGCCAGCCGGCGCGCTGCCCGCGGAGTTGACGGGCTTCGCGGATCGACTGCAGCGATGCCACCGTTTTTGGGGCAAAGGCGAGTGCGAGGGCGACGGTCGTGCCGGCGCGATAGAAGGGGCGCGGCAAGACGGCAAGCAGGTCGGCGCTGCGCACCGTCGTCTGCACCACGGCGAAAACCGCCACCGTCAGCAGCAGCGCCGCGCCGGTCGACGCACCGAACAGCGCGGCATCGAGCGTCCAGCGACCGCCGATGATGGGGATCCCCGGCAGCGTAAATAGCACGTGTGTCCCGAACCGGCTCAGGGCGACGCTGAAGATGATGGGAACTACCGCGAGCGCCACGCCGATTTTCCAGATGCGGATCTGCCGTCCACCTCGATAGGGGATGAAGATGTTGATGACGATCAGCAGCAGCAGCGCCTGCAGGAATGGGTTGCGGTCGATGAAAGCGGCGGCCAGCGCGGCCGTCGCCCAGGCGCACCACGCTAGCGGATGTCGGATCACGGCTTGCGCCTTCGCAGATTGAACGCTCCCAATCCGGTCAGCACGATCACCGCCCCGCCGAGCAGCATCCACGGTACGAGCCCGGCTGTTGGTGGTGGTGTCGGGGGCCCGGTCGAGGCGAGCGCCGTCCCTGCCGACGGCGAGACGGATGGCGCCAGCGCCTGCATCGCTGGCGACGGTGACGCCATCGATGTGGTCGTTGCCGACGTCGTTACGCTTGCACCTCCCCCGGTGGAAGGCGTCGCGCTGCGCGATGGTGCAGCGACGGTCGGTGCGCGTGGATGAGGACACACCTGGCTGAACGAGACTGCCGGGGGCTGGGCACCTATCCCGAGGGAATAGGTCCAGCCCTCCACGTCGCCATCCCTGATGCTGTACCCGGCGACGCCGGTCGATCGAGCGACCCAACCGTTCGCGGTCCGCGACCAGTCCGACCAGTTGGGCCCCGACATCGGACCGAAACACCGATCGGGGATCACCTGCGGCTGACGGTCGAGCTGGCAAACGGTGTACGCGCCACCGCCCCAGTCGTAGATCTGAGGCGGCTGGCCGGAGTTGACTCCGGCCAGCTGCAACAGGGCCAAGCCGCCAATCGCCTCCTGCGCGAACTCGACGCACTTCCAGAGCACGTGCGGTCCCGGCCACGACGAGCTGTGCTGAACGACGAGCGCCGCCCGATGCGTTTGCGCGTGCGCCGACCCCTGCCACGTCAGCGCGGCGGCAAGGGCCAGCGCCAGTCCGACGAGCGAGCGAATTACGACAGACGCGCGCGTCGCCGCGATCTCCACATAAGGCACACGCCGACAGCGAGGAGTGCCAGGCCGCCGAGCAGCGGTGGCCCGTCGGCGGGACGGCCGGTCTGCGCCAGGATGGGCGCCGTCGTCGGGGTCGGGTGTGGCGTCGCCGTCGCGGTGGTCGCCGCCGGGCAGGCGAGCAAGGGCACCGCGGCTTCCGAAACGCCCCTGGCCGTTAGAGGTCGCCGAAGAAACGCCGCCGGCGCGTCGGTGCTGGCAAACAGCTTGCTGTACGGACTGGAGATGGCGCCCGCATCGGCGCCACTTGCGACCTGCTGTCCCGCGAGGTACGACAGCGCCTGGTCGAGCCGGGTCTGCCACGCGGCATCGGACTGCAGCTGCGCAGCCAGGATCGCCTGAATGGCCAGCTCGTCGGAGTTCGGATCGGGTCCGGCTCCCGGTGAGCTGCCGAAGCCGCCACCCTCGAAGACGCTCTGCAGGTAGGTGAAGCCTTTCGTGATTGTCGGGTCACTCGACTCGACCCCGCTGCTGATCAATGCCTGGATGACCAGCGAGGTGGTGTTCGAATCCTCGCCGTACTGGTCCGCATTGTCGGCGCTCCATCCACCGTTGGCCTTCTGCTGACCCTTGAGGAAGGCGACCGCGTCGTCTGCCACGGTCTGGCCCGCGGCCCGAAGGCCCAGGATGGCGAGCGCATCACTATAGATGTCGCCGCCGTATTCGCCGTTGCTTCCCTTAGCCGCCTGCAACTGGGTAGCGACCGTGGCGATCGGCCCGGCGTCCGCGACGGAAGCGCGAGCGAGGAGGAGCTCACCGTTCGTGCCGACATCAGTGCTGGTGGCCGTCTTCAAGTACTCGGCGAGGGAGATAGCCCCCGCATGCATCGCAGAGGCTTGCTGGCCCGCGGCCGCCAGGCCGATGGCGACTTCCGACGAGCGAGCGATGGGGTTGCCACCAGAGCCGATCTGGCCATTGGCCTGTTGCTGGGTGCACTGCAGCCATTGCAGAGCTCGCTGGGCATTGGAACTCGCCGGCGCTTGAGCGGATGCGCTCACCGAGGCGAGCAAAAGAAGTGGTAGGGCGAGGAGACTCGCCACGATACGTCGTTGCATGTGTACCTCCAGATCTGTGCTGGAGGCCGATTCAGAAGATGCCTGGCACCTCCCTCTCAGCCTCGAAGAGGGTCGTGGTCCCCGACAGGCAGGTCTCCTGGCTCCGGATCATTGCCAATGGGCTCCTTCCCAAGGCTTTGGCCTCAGTGGATGTCGCCCACGGCTCCCCGGTTACAGTGACGGGTTCGCGCCGGATTTACACCGGCTTTCCTTTTCAGCTCACGTTGAGCCACCTGTCGGCGCTGTTCACTTGTCGAGGCGCTTCGCCGGCATCACCTCCCCCAAAAGGTGACCGCATTATAGGATGCGACCCCACCCGGAAAAGAAAAACGCCGCCCGACTGCATCGGGCGGCGGTTCAGGTCTCTCGGCGGATCAGGCGACGCGCGACTGCTCGAAGTAGGCTTCGAGCTCTTCGATGGTTGGGACCCGGTTGATCTCCTCGGGCTCGACATTCATGAACTGCTCCTGGGCGGTAAACACGAGCTCGATCAGGTCCGGGATTTTGATCTCGCGGTTGAACGGCACGTCGAAGGCGCGCAACTGCTCGACGACGTCGCCGGGTACGGTCGTCCGCTCGGCCAGGTTGAGCTCTTCGAGTGCCCAGAGCACGCGGTCGAGCGCGTAGAGGCTGAGCTTGCGCTTGGCTTCCTCTGCACGGGTAGCCATGACTCGGAGCGTGGTGCGTTGCGTCTCGGTTTGAATCGCTTGGTACATTCTCAGGATGGGCTCCTCCGAGGGCTTATGGTGGTTTGGTCAGCGCCCACGGTACGAGCCACTTCCCGCCTCTCGCAAATAACTTTCGTTAAAACATGTAAATAGCGACCCTATGTCACCGGCATGCTTTGGAAAGGCCGCGGGATAATACCCACAATGGCTTACATCGATCCCGATCCGGATCGTGGGCCCGGACGCGATGCCGTCGAGCTCTACACCCGAACCTACGGGACGTTGTTGCGCAGCTCCGGCGAGACCAAGCTCAAGGTGCTGGAGCAGTCGCACATCGGCATGGGCTCCAGCCTTCATCCCAAGGCCGGCTCGGCGGAGCCGGATACCGGCGCCCTGATCTACGCGCTGCGGCGGTTGCCGCCGTCCATCATCGCCGTCAGGCGGATTTTGCTGGGCCAATCGGCTGACGTTTTCAAGCGGCTGCTCAATGTCGACGTCGAGCGCTGGGAGATGCAAAGCGCTCCCGGCCGCCGGCGTCGCTATTACTTCGACGGCAAGGAGACGCTCGCCGTCTACATCGCCAGCCCGTCCGACATCGACGATGTCATCCCACAACTTGTCGCGCTCCAGATCGAATGGAACAAGCTGCACGCTCTCCTCGCCGCGGAAGACCTGAGCCGGGCGGAGAGCACAGAGGAGCAGTTCAAGGTGCTGCAGCGGATGGGCATCTCCGAGGACGATGCGCTCCGCTTGGTCGAGATCTGGGGCGACCTGCTTACGCCCCTCCGACGCATCCAGGCCGAGGATAAGGATTTCCGCGTGCGCATGCTGGGCGGCAGCCAGATCGGCTACGTCAAGGCGACCCGTCGCTGGTGGCAGCCGATTGAAGACCTGATGCGGAAGGAAGGGGTCGACCAGCGACCGGTCTATTTCATCTCGAGCAACACGCACAGTCTGGTCAACCTGTTGAGCGGCTCGGCCAGGCGGCATCAGCAGGAGATCGTCGACTACACCGAGCGCAGCAACAACCTCGAGCTGGTGCCCGAGCTGCGCAAACTCCGGCAGGGCCAATCGCGCGGGAACTGGGACAACTTTCTTTATTACGCGGCACGCTCTTTCTACGCGCAATCCGCGGAAGCGGGGCAGCGGCGTGCGCACCGGACGAGGGAGGAAGAGGAGCGAGGCATCTTCTTCATTGCCAGCCAGGCCGGCCTCGACGTGGCGGCACAGGTGATCGTCCTCGACCGGTTGGTCGCCGGCGACCTCGATCCCCGACTGGGCACACCGGCGGCGGACCGGATGAAGCGGAGCCCCGCGATCCTGATCAACGTCAACTACCCGTTGGGCCTGGGCGCCTACAACGTCTTACGCGAAGTGGCCGAGAGCATCGGTACGCTTCGCGGTGTCTACGTGCTCGGCAAGGCCGCGACCCTCAACGGCAGCATCGGCGACATCATGATCTCGAACGTGGTCTATGAAGAGCACTCGGAAAATACCTACTGGCTCGATAACTGCTTCAGCTTCGACAGTGTCGCGCCGTTCCTGGTGTACGGGTCGGCGCTCGACAACCAGCGAGCGGTGACGGTGCGCGGTACCTTCCTGCAGAACCGCGCCTACCTCGATTTCTATCACCGGGAGAGCTATACGGTGGTGGAAATGGAGGCCGGCCCGTATCTCAATGCCCTGTATGAGGCCGCGGAGTCCTCCCGGTATCCGATGCGCGAGAACATCAACTTCACCAAGCTGCCGTTCGACTTCGGGGTGCTGCACTATGCCTCAGACACGCCCTACACGCAGGCGCGCACCCTGGGCGCGCGCGGCCTCTCCTATTACGGCCTCGATTCGACCTATGCGTCGTCGGTTGCGATCTTGAGGAGAATCCTCGCTCAGGAGCAGGTCCTTACGGCGGACGTTGCGGCACCGCGCTGGGCCGACGCCGAGGCCCGCCAGGGCGCCTGATCCTTTTCTCCGGCACAAGAAGTTAGCCGGGTCGTAAGGACCGGTTGCTAGGCTGCGCTCAAGTCCCAAATCCTCTAGTCCCCCTCCTCCCCACAAAGGCCGCCCTCACCGGCGGCCTTTTGTTTTGCGCTGAGCGATTAGGCGGCGCGCTTGCCCTTGCGGGCCGCGTTCCGTCGAACCGCCAGGTCCTGCAGGGCGACGTCGATTCGCCGGTCCGAGGGATCGAGGTGCTTGGCTCGCATCACGTGCCGCTGGGCCGCGGCCAGCTCGCCACGCTCCATCTCCGCCAGACCGAGTTGCAGAGAAAAACCTGGATCGACCGGGCAGGTCAGGGCGGCGCGCTCCAGTAGAGGAAAAGCATCGTCGCGCATCCCCATCTCCCAGAGGAGGGTCCCCAGTTCGGCCAGGACCTCGGGTTCGTCGGGTGATGCCTCGATGGCGCGCAGGTAGGCGAGCCGGGCGACCTCGGTGTGTCCCAGCTGACGATGATCGCGCCCGATCAGGAACCACGGCTGCCAGGAGCTCGGGGCCAGCATCATCGTCCGGCCGTAGGCGACCCGGGCCGGTTCGCGATCTCCCAGGGCATCGCAGGTCAGGCCGAGGCGGAAGGCGACATCGGCGTTCTCGGGATCGAGGCGGCTCGCCTCCTCGAGAACCTCGCGCGCCCGCACATAATCGCGGAGGCGATGGCAGACTGTTCCCAGCCGCAGCCGGGGTAGGGCTTCGGTGCCCGCCAGCTTGACCGCGGCCTCGTAGCGGACGAGCGCTTCACGGACGTTCCCCTCGGTCTCTGCCTGCTGGCCACTTTCGAGCAGGCGCTCGGTCTCCGGCGTCATCGTTTACAACAACGCGCCGCCTTGAACGGTCCTACGCCGGCCGCTCCATCAGGAAGCGGAGCAGTTCCGGCTCCTCCATCTCCTGGGCCGGAACGAGCGGCGTGTATTGCAGCCGCGAGGCGAGCTTCATCGCCAGTTCCACTTTGAAATCGACCGGCGTAAAGCCCTTGTCCGTGAAGATGCCCAGCTTGCGGTCCCGGATCACCAGCGCCGCGCCCTGCTTGCGTGCCAGCACCGTCATCACGGATGCCCGGCCGGCGCCGGTACCAGCTGGGCCACCAGGCGTGCGAGCTGAGTTGGCTTGAAGGGCTTCTCCACGGTCGCGACTGCGCCCGCCGTCCGCGCGCGTTGCGGCGTCGTCGTGTCTCGAAACTCGGTCATCATCACCACCGGGTGATGGGTGACGAGCGCCATTAGCAGAGCGAAGGCATCCCCGTCCGGCAGGCTCGAGTCGAGCAGAACCAGGTCAGGCTGCATCGCCTCGGCGGCTCCGGGCACGTCGACGGCGCTCGATTCCCAGCGCACCTGATGGCCTTCGCGTTCCAGCTTGAAGACGATGATCGACGCGATGTTGGGCTCATCCTCGACCAGCAGGACGCGTGCCATGAGTTGGGCACTAATGTTAGCGGGTGCCAGCGCGATCACCCACTCGGCCAACCATCTTTCTGGCGCACGGCGCCTCGGGTGACGCCAGCAGCATGGGGCCCTACGTGAAGGCGCTCGAGAAGCGAAAGTTGAAGGCTAGCGCCATCGACCTTCCCATTGGTAAAGCTGAGCGGGCCGTGCCGGTGTTTGTCCAAAAGGTACCCGCCGGTTCGATCGCCGGCGGTCATTCCTATGGCGGCCGGGTGGCGAGCATGGCCGCCACCGAGGTGGACTACGCCGCGCTTGTGCTGCTCAGCTATCCGCTTCACCGTCCGGGGCATCCCGAAGACCTTCGCACCGAACACTGGTCGAAGATCACCTGCCCCGTGCTGTTTCTCTCCGGCGAGTCCGATCCCTTCGCCCGGATCGAGCTACTCAAATCGTCGGTCCGCAAGCTCCCCGGAGCGGAGCTCGTCACGTTTCCCGGTGTCGGGCACGGATTGCTTCCGGTGGTCGATGCCGCCATGGATCGAGTCGCCGCCTTCGTCCGACAGCTGCGACCATAGG
>VBHO01000064.1 GCA_005882045.1 Chloroflexota bacterium
TGGCGATGAGACGCGCGACGAATGCGCGACCGCGTCTGTGCGAACCTCTACTAGGCGGCGTTGCGGACGACCTGCAGCCGTTTCGGGCGGACGAAGCCGCTGTCCGGGTGGGGATCGAAATAACTCAGCGGAACGGCGTTGCCGGTCGACTCGAGGGTATCCATGATACGGGGGATCGCCCCGGTGGCGGTCAGCATGCCGGTGACCTTCCCGTCCTCGTAGCCCGACTGCTTGTAGACGAAGATGTCCTGGAGCGAGATCTGGTCGCCCTCGATCCCCGTCACCTCTGAGATATAGGTGATCTTGCGCGAGCCGTCCCGCAGTCGGTTTTGCTGGATGATGATGTTGATCGCCGAGGCGATCTGCTCCCGGATGGCCCGAGACGGGAGTTCCATGCCGGCCATCAGGACGAGCGTCTCGAGTCGCGAGATCGTGTCTCGCGGCGTGTTCGAGTGGACCGTAGTCAACGAACCATCGTGACCGGTGTTCATGGCCTGGAGCATGTCGAGCGCCTCGCCGCTACGGACCTCACCGACGACGATCCGGTCGGGCCGCATTCGGAGGGTGTTGATGACCAGGTCACGGATGCTGACGCCACCCTTGCCTTCGACGTTGGTGGGCCGTGACTCCAGGCTGATGACGTGAACCTGGCGCAACTGCAGCTCCGCCGCATCTTCGATGGTGATGATGCGCTCGTCGCCCGGGATGAAGCTGGAGAGGACGTTCAGCGTCGTGGTCTTTCCTGAGGAACCACCGCCGGCCACCACGATGTTCATGCGCGCGTTGACGCAGGCCTTGAGGAAGGCCGCCATCTCCTCGGTCAGGGTGCTGTTCTTGATCAGGTCGCCGATCTGGAGTGGATCGCGGCGCATCTTACGAATGGTCACCGCAGCGCCCCTGACGGCCAGCGGCGGGATGATCACGTTGACGCGCGATCCATCGGGAAGTCGAGCGTCGACCATGGGCGAGCTTTCGTCGACCCGACGGCCGACGCCGGTGACGATGCGCGAGATGATCTGCATCAGGTGGGCGTCGCTGTCGAACTTGATGGCGGCCCGCATCATCTTGTTGCCGCGCTCGATGTAGACCTTGTTCGGGCCGTTGACCATGATGTCGGAGATCGCCTCGTCGGCGAGCAGCACTTCGAGCGGTCCGAAGCCGAGGATGTCGGCCAGCAAGGCGGCCAGCAATTGCGCCCGGGTCTGGGTGGTCAAGGTGACCCGGCGGGCGCTCAGATAGTTGTCGAGGACCTCGGTCGCCCGCTGACTGATCGCCTCCTGGTCGAGCTCGTTGGCACGCTCGCCCAGCTCGCCGATGATCCGGTCGTGGACCGCGGCCTTGATCCGATGGAGGCGCTCCGCTTCCGGCATGTCGTTGAGGTTGGCATTGGCTGGCGACGGTTTAACCTCCACGTCGGCGGCCGTAGGTTGCGGCGCCACCCGGTCAGCAAGCGAGCTCGCGCGGGCCGGGACCGGGGCCGGGGCTGGAGCCGGGGCGGGGCGGGGAGCGGGGGGCGCCGCCTGACGGGTCGGCGTCGAAGTCGGTGTGGCGTGGACGGTGGAAATCGGCCGGGAGGCCGGCCCCGTGGGGGCGGGCGCTGGCCGGGCGGCCGGGGCAGCGGGGACGTGGCGTGGAGCTGGCTGCGCTGGCTGGGCTGGCCGGGCTTGGGGAGGTGACGGAGGCGTGGCGGGGGGCTGGGCGGCCTTGGCCGGCGGCTTTGGAGGAGTCGGGCCCCCGGGCTCACCCTGGGACTTTTGAATACGTTCGAGCAGCGACAAGCGGTCCTTACCCCCAGTTCGTTCGAATTGGCGAACTGGGCCCGATGCTACGTAGTGACCCTTACGAACCAGACTGCGTGCGGGTAACAGGGCGATGGCACCGCTGCCACAGCCATCGCTCGGCCGCGTGACCGAGAGTGAACTCCGTTGCGCCGACCGAATTCAGGGTACGATGTCGCCAATTTTGTTTGGAGGTAGTTCATGTCATTGTCGAAGCTTTTCTTGATCGTCGCGCTCATCTGTTTCATCCTCGAAGCTCTGGGTAGCCGGATCAAGATGCGCGCTCCGTTCGGGCTGTTGGGTGCTGGGCTGGCGTTCCTGACCGCCTCGTATTTGTTCTAGGCGGCCTAGAGGAAGCCGAGCTCCATCTTGGCGTCGTCACTCATCATGTCCGCGCTCCAGGGCGGTGAGTAGACGAGTTCGACCGTGCACGACTTGACGGCCGGGATCTCTTCGACTTTGGCTTTGACCTCGTCGAAGAGGTCCTGGGCCCAGGGGCAGCCGATGGCGGTCAGCGTCATCTTGATCAGGACGTTGCCCTCATCGATGTTGACCTCGTAGACCAGCCCCAGCGACATGATGTCGAGTCCGATCTCGGGATCCTTGCAGGTGGCGAGTTGGGCATCGATCTGCTGCCGCAGATCACCGGATGCCGGCGCCTGGGTGGTTTCCATGGTGTCCGCCATAGTTAGATCTTAGTCCGGTACCTCCACGTAGAGATCGCCGTTCTCGACCGTTACCGGGTAGGTCTTCGCGGGGATCACGGCCGGCAGCCCGGTCACCTGGCCGGTCCGCACATCGAAGCGTGAGCCGTGCCGCGGGCACTCGACCGACATCTCCCAGAGATCGCCCTCGCAAAGCGAGTACTCCTCGTGGGTGCAGGTGTCCGAGATGGCATAGAAGTTGTCGTCTTCGGCGTGGATCAGGCAGATGGCCGTACCATCGACCTCGACCCGCTGCATCGACTCCTTCGGCAACTCACTGGTGGCGGCGACTCGCTCGCGCGTCACGCTACTCAATCCGGGCGGCCAGTTCCTGCTCGACCGCTTCACGGACCTGGGCGACCGGAAGCCGGTCGAGGACTTCACCCAGGAACCCCTGGACCAGCATCCGCTCGGCGACCGCTCGCGGGATGCCACGACTGACGAGGTAGAAGAGGTGCTCCGGGTCTACCGGCCCGACGGTCGCGCCGTGACTGCACCGAAGGATGTCGTTGTTGAGGATCTCGAGAATCGGCTCCGAGGTCGCCTTGGCCTTTTCCGAGAGCAAGAGGTTGCGATTCGCCTGGTTCGAGGAGCTGCCGCGAGCCTCTTCCTCGACCCGCACCACGCCGACGTAGACGCTCTTGGCGCTGTCCTGGAGGGCGCCTTTGAAGAGCAGGTCCGATGTCGTGTGCGGCGCAATATGGTCCTGCAGCGTGCGGAAGTCGAAAGCCTGCTCGCCGGCGCCGAAGAAAAGTCCGCGCAGCTCCGCCGTGGATCCCGGGCCTTCGAGCATCGCCTCCACCCTGATCCGCGCGAAGCGGCCGCCGAGCGCGACATCGACCATCTGGAGACGCGAATCGCGACCGAGATGGAAGCGCTGGTTGGCGAACTGCCAGGTCTTCTCGCTCCAACGTTGCAGCGCGACATAGCCGACGTCCGAGCCTTCTTCGAGGAAGACCTCGGACGAGCCGCTGGCGAGCAGAACTTCCTGGCGATCGGCGCTCAAGAACTCGTCGACGTACTTAAAGCGGGCGCCCTTGCCGGCGATGACGAGCGAGTGCGGCAAGACGGCGCCGCCGGAGCCGGCTGACCAGAACTGACTGATCAACGGGTGGTCGATGTTGACGCCGTCCGGTACGTAGAGAAAGCTGCCGCCGCTGAAAAGCGCCGCGTGGAGCGCCGCAAACTTATCGCGGTCCGGCTTGACGGCACTGAAGAGATAGCGCTCGACGAGCTCGGGATGCTCGCGCGCGGCCTGCGCCAGCGGCATGAAGATCACGCCCCGCCTGGCGAGCGTCGGGTCGAGGGTCGCGGAGGGCGTCGAGGTGCCGCGCTGGCGCAGCGTCCCGCTGACCTGCTCCAGCGTCCCGGCCGGCGCCGTCCCGTTGGGCTGCTGGAAGGGGGCGTAGCTGTCCAGGTCGAGCCCCTTGAGGTCGGCCTGGCGCCAGTCCTCCTGCCGCTTCGTGTCCGGCAGGCTCATGCCCTCGTAGATACCGAAGGACTCGAGCCGCCGCGCGCGCAGCCACTCCGGTTCGCCGTGAAGAGCGCTCAGCTCTTCGACGGCCGCTTTCGTAAACGCCATCTACCCGACGGAGCCGATCATCTCGAGCTGGATCAGGCGATTCAGCTCGACGGCATATTCGATGGGGAGTTCCTTGGTGAACGGTTCGATGAAGCCGTTGACGATCATCGTCTCCGCCTCGGCCTTGGTGATGCCGCGGCTCTGCAGGTAGAAGAGCTGCTCGTCGGACACCTTGCTGACGGTCGCCTCGTGCCCGATGCGCACCTGCGGCTCGTCAACCTCGGTCGTGGGGTAGGTGTCCGAACGCGACTGGTCGTCCAGCAGCAGCGCGTCGCAGCGCACGAAGGACTTCGAGTTCTTGGCGCCCGGGTAGACCTTGACCAATCCGCGGTACGAGGTCCGGCCGCCGTTCTTGGAAATCGACTTCGAAACGATGTTCGAGCTGGTGTTGGGCGCCACGTGGACCGCCTTGCCGCCCGCGTCCTGGTGCTGACCCTTGCCGGCGAAAGCCACGCTCAGGACGTCGCCCTTGGCGCCGGGTTCCATCAGGTAGATGGAGGGGTACTTCATCGTGATTTGCGAGCCCAGGTTGCCGTCGACCCATTCCATGGTGGCATCACCGTAGGCGACGGCGCGCTTGGTCACCAGGTTGTAGACGTTGGTCGACCAGTTCTGGACCGTGGTGTAGCGGCAGCGGGCGCCGCGCTTGACGATGATCTCGACCACCGCCGAGTGCAGCGAGTCGGTGGTGTAGATCGGCGCGGTGCAGCCCTCGATGTAGTGCACGAAGCTGTCCTCATCGCAGATGATCAGGGTCCGCTCGAACTGGCCCATGTTCTCGGCATTGATCCGGAAGTAGGCCTGCAGCGGGATCTCGACCTTGACGCCCTTGGGCACGTAGATGAAAGACCCACCAGACCAGACGGCGCTGTTCAACGCCGCCATCTTGTTGTCACCCGGCGGGATGATGGTGCCGAAGTACTGCTTGAAGAGGTCGGGATATTCGCGCAGGGCGCTGTCGGTGTCGGTGAAGATCACGCCCTTCGATTCGAGTTCCTTGTGCAGCGAGTGATAGACGACCTCCGACTCGTACTGCGCGGCCACGCCGGCCAGGAACTTCCGCTCCGCCTGGGGCACCCCGAGGCGGTCGAAGGTGTTCTTGATGTCGGCCGGCACGTCTTCCCAGGTCTTGCCCTGCTTCTCGGTCGACTTCAGGTAGTAATAGATGTTCTGGAAGTCGATGGTTGAGAGGTCGGCGCCCCAGGTGGGCATCTCCTTCTTGTCCCAGATCTGCAGCGCGCGCAGCCGGAACTTGGTCATCCACTCCGGCTCGTTCTTCATCCAGGAGATCTCCTTGACGACCTCCGGGTTGAGGCCACGCTTGGCCTTGAAGACGAACTTCTCCGGGTCGAAGAAGCCGTACTTTTCCTTGTAGTTGTCACCGACGTCGATCCGCGGGATGACGGTTGCCATTATGTTGCCTCCAACGCCGCCGGCGCCTTGGCCGGC
>VBHO01000065.1 GCA_005882045.1 Chloroflexota bacterium
TCGAGCGCTCCGGCAGCAGTCGGAGCCGCGGTCGCAGCGCAGCTCGGCCTCGCCGCCCACGGCTGGCCGGAGGGCTTCTCGGTCCGCGTCCGAATGGGTCTCCACACCGGCGACGGCGTGGTGAGCGGTTCGGATTACGTAGGGATGGACGTGCACCGTGCGGCTCGGATCGCAAGTGCAGCACACGGCGGGCAGGTGATTCTTTCCGACGCGACCCGGGCGCTCACCGAGCAGTCTCTGCCGGCTGGAGCTCGTCTACGCGACCTCGGGAACCACCGCCTGAAAGATATCGTCCAGCCCGAGCATCTCTACGACCTGGTGATCGACGGACTCCCGGCTGAGTTTCCGCCACCCCGGACCCTCGACGCCAGACCAAACAACTTGCCACTCCAGTTGACCTCATTCGTCGGACGGGACGACCAGATTGCTGAGATCCGTGATCTGCTCCGTGGAGTGCGTCTCCTGACGCTCACCGGTCCGGGAGGTTCGGGGAAGACGCGCCTGGCCCTGCAGGTTGCCGCAGAAACACTGCGCGACTACGCGGATGGCGCCTTCTTCGTGGACCTCGCGCCGGTGACGGACCCCGGCCTGGTTCCCGCTGTCATTGCGCGCGCCGTCGGCGTTGCGGAAGTCGCCGGCGTCCCGATCCTGGAAACAGTCAAGGCACGTTTGCACGATAGGGAACTGCTGCTGGTCGCCGACAATTTCGAGCAGCTCGTTGCGGCAGGCCGGGTCATCGAGGAAATGGTCTCAGCGGCACCGAAGCTGAAAGTACTGATCACATCGCGAGTCGTGCTCTCACTTCGCGGAGAACGCGAGTATGTAGTTCCTCCGCTGGAACCGCCGGACCCTAAATCAACTGCCGATCTCGATACCCTGAGCCGCTCCGAGGCAGTGCGGCTATTCACGGAGCGCGCCCTCGCGGTCCAACAGCGCTTCCGGCTCACCAGTGAGAACGCTCAGGCCGTGGCCGAGCTGACAGCTCGCTTGGACGGATTGCCGCTCGCCATCGAACTTGCCGCCACACGCGTAAAGGTGCTGACTCCTCAACAGATCCTTGCCCGGCTCGAGGGCAGTCTCTCCGTGGTGGCATCTGGTGGTCGCACCTTGCCGGAACGCCAGCGAACCTTGCGAGGCGCGATCGCCTGGAGCTACGACCTCCTCGAGAAGCCGGAGCAGAGCCTGTTCAGGCGGCTTTCGGTTTTCAGCAGCGGGTGGACGCTGGAAGCCGCGGAGGCGGTCGCTGAACCGCAAGGGCTCGATCTGGACGCCCTGGAGGGACTCTCGGCGCTGGTGGACAAATCGCTGATTAAATCAATCGACCCGACAGACGGCTTTCCACGGTTCACCATGCTCGAGACGATCCGGCAGTTCGGCCACGAAGCGCTCGTGACCGAGGGCGAGCTCGAGGGCATCCGTCGTCGTCACGGTGAGTATTTTCTGAACGTCGCCCTCCAGGCAGAGGAGCAGCTGACCGGCGCGGAGCAGGCTGCCTGGCTCGAGCAGTGCGAGCGCGAGCTCGACAACCTGCGCGCGGCGCTACGCTGGGCGATCGACACAGGCGAAGCCGACCTCGGCCAGAAGGCGGCCGGGGCTCTATGGCGGTTCTGGCATCAGCATGGCCACCTCACCGAGGGACGCGCCTGGCTCGACGAGCTGCTTGCGATGCCGGCAGGGCAGGGCAGGACAGCGGCCAGGGCCAAGGCCCTGACCGGAGCGGGCGGCATAGCCTGGTGGCAGATCGACCATGCGAGTGCCGGAGCCTTCTACGGCGAGGCGCTTGCCATCGAGCGCGAGCTGGGCGAGCCGGGACGAATCGCCGAGGCGCTCTACAACCAGGCATTCGTCGCGGGCGCGATCGGAGACCTCGACGGTTCGGGCGACATGCTCGAGGAGAGCCTCGCCCTGTTCAGAACCGCGGAACTGGAGCACGGCGTCGCGCGGGCTCTCGCCATGTCGGTGATCCGTGATGCCCGGGCGCGCGACTGGCAGAGGGCGATCGCGAAACTCGAAGAAGTTGTCCGGATCTGGCGGCGCCTGGGCGACCGCCTTCAGCTGGCCTTCGACCTGATCTGGCTTGCCTTCGCCCGTGGCCGAGCCGGCCGCCCGGGCGAGGCCTGGTCGGCGGCGCTGGAGGCGCTGGCGTTGTTTCAGGAGGCGGGCAACGCGACCGGGATCGCGTTGGCCTTTCGAGACCTGGCCTTCCTGGCGGCGTGGCAGGGACGGCCACGACAGGCGTTGAAGTTCGCGGGCGCGGCCGCGTCCATAAGCGATCGTATAGGCGGCGGTCCGCCGCCCGGCTTCGGTGGCATGCTGGAAGGGGACCCGGCTGCCGAAGCCCGCGCGCAGCTCAGCGAGGACGAGGCGGAGCGCTGCTGGCAGGAGGGCCGCAGCCTGGAGCTCGAGCAGGCGCTTGCCATGGCACGCGCTGGAGCCCAAAACTGAGCCGAAGTGCGCCTATTCGATGCCCGCGATCGCCCTCGCTTCTTGTCCGTCACGGCAATCGCGGAGGGCGACACCGCCACCATCACCTGGTCGCCCCATGCAGCGACCTCCTCCAGCTCTGACTTCAACAGCTCTGCGGATCAGTTCCTCGTTCTTGTTCGTCATCGTGTCCTCGCCGACGCCGGTCCACGGTCGGGTCGGCGGCGACGAATGGCACAGGAGAACACCCGATGGCCGGAGAGGCCAGCCAACCGAGCCCCTTGACGGGGTGAGCGGGGCCGTCAGGTTCAGCCGAACCGTCGCCAGACGGACGCGCACGTCGCGCTCGCCTGCCGAGCGTTGATCGGAATTAACGGTTCCTTGACACGCGCGATGACCGTTGCTAGGGTGAACCCGAGGGCGGCGCAAACACTCTGGGAGGAGGAAGCATGCTTCAATCTGTCGTTCGTTCTACCGCACGCAAGATCGCCCCGGTAGCTATGGGAGCGATGGCGCTCGGTTCAGCCCTGTTTTCGGTGCCTCCGGTGGCTTCGGGAGTCGTGTTCCATCCTGGCTTCAGTGACATCCAGCTCGTTAACGTGGGCGAAGTGCCGCCGACACAGGCGCAGTGCAACGCCATCAAGCGCCGCTGTTTCAACCCGACGGCGGAGCAGAATTCGTACAACCTTACGCCACTCCTCGCCAGCGGTCACCAGGGCCAGGGGCAAACGATCATCATCGTCGACGCCTTCGGCAGCGAGACGATGCGCCATGACCTGAAGGTCTTCAATAACGCGTTCGGCTTGCCGCACATGTGCGGTGAGGAAGGCACGGCGGCGGGCTGCAGTGGCCCGACCTTCAGCGAGTTCCAGCAAGGCAACACCTCGACCAACCCGCTGCCAAGTAGCAGCAACTCGACCGGCCAGGAGGACCGGAGCGCCTGGGCAATCGAAGTCGCGCTCGATGTCGAGTGGGCGCACTCGATGGCGCCGATGGCCAACATCCTGCTGGTGACGACCCCAACGGCCGAGACGCTCGGCGTCCAGGGCTTCCCGGACTTCTTCAAAGCCGAGGCAACCGTGATCGCTCAGCACCGCGGGTCGGTGATCACGCAGAGCTTTGCGTCAACCGAAGAAGCCTTCAACGGCGGCACGGCTGCCCTTGAGAACCTGCGGTTCGCCTTCCAGGCGGCCCAGGCCAACCGCGTCACCGTCTTCGCGTCGTCGGGGGATTTCGGTAGTGCCGGTCTCTTGAAGACGCCCGTTCATGTAGGGGGCACCCTGCTGCCGAACCCGGCCGTCTGGTGGCCGGCCTCCGATCCGTTGGTGACCGGAGTCGGCGGGACCTACGAGTGCACCAATGCCAGCACCGGCCTGACTGTGGATAGCGTCTCGCCTCCAGTCAACTGCCAATCCCATCCAGGGGTTCGGGAGGTCGGCTGGATCGATGCGGGAGGCGGCTTCAGCCACGTCTTTAGCAAACCATCCTCGATGCGCGGGGTACCCGACATCGGGCTCCAGGCGAGCAGCCGGACAGGCGTGTTGATTTACATCACCAACCCGGGCTACAGCACGAACGTCAACGACACCGGTTGGTATGTGATCGGCGGCACGAGCTCGAGCTCCCCGCAGTGGGC
This sequence comes from Chloroflexota bacterium, assembly GCA_005882045.1. GTDB lineage: Bacteria > Chloroflexota > Dormibacteria > CF-121 > CF-121 > CF-13. Next base: position 4,061 of record VBHO01000065.1, read on the forward strand.
CGGCCTGATCGCCGTGGCGAATGAGATGAACGGCGGCCACCAGCTCGGCTACATCAATCCCGCGCTCTACGCCCTCGCGTCTAACCCGGCGACGTACGCGAGTGACTTCTACGACGTGACGACCGGCAACAACGCGGCGTTTGATCCCCCGGTGGCCGGTTATCCCGCCACAATGGGATGGGATCCGGTGACGGGCCTCGGTACCCCGAACGCAGCAAACCTGCTTCCCGACCTGATCGCCTATGTGAACAGCCACTAGGACGCGGAGCCGGATCAAGAAAGGGTCGGGCCGATGCCCGACCCTTCATTCGCTCCGTCTCTCCTAGGGCCGTCTTACACGCTTCAGGACGTTCCGCCGAAGTCGACCGCCTCGGTCTTGATCGTCCCCGCCGTCCGCCCTGGCGCCGTCTGGTAGGTCCAGTACAGGTTCGTGTGCGCTATGACCTTGTCCGGCGGCGGCGCCCCCCATGCCGTCTGGTCCTCCGTCGTGTGGGCGTCGCTGACAAGGGTTGCGTCGTATCCCCTGACGAATGCGCCGTGAAGCGTCGAGCGGATGCACGCATCCGTCTGTGCGCCGACAACGACGAGTCGCCCGACTCCGAGGCCTGACAGCACGGTCTCGAGGGTGGTGTCCTCGAAAGAGTCGCCGTAGTTCTTCTCGACGAGCGGCTCGGCGTCGCCCGGAGTCAGTTCGGGGACGATCCGCCAGTCGTCGCTCCCCCGCGCAAGCTGCTCGTCGGAGTGCTGCACCCAGACAACCGGGACTAGTTCCCGCCGCGCCTTCTCGACAAGGCCGCCGACGTTCGCGACGACGACGTCGCGCTCGTGAGCCCCTTTGACGACGCCGTTCTGCACGTCGATGACGAGGAGTGCGGTCTTCGGCCGGTTCTTGAGTGTGGTCATTGTCTCCCCTTTACTCACGCTGGGCTCCGGTGTCCACCCACGATAGACCATGCGGCCTCAGTGTCAGGAGATTCGCCTCAACCGCTGGACACGGCCCGGATTGCCGTGGTAGTCGGTCCTCGCATCGATCGTAGCCTCCGCAAGCCTTAATCGGCCGCTCCTTGACAACCCGTCCGGGAGATGGTTAAACGGGGGGAAGACACTAGCCCGACTCTGAAGGGAGGGGAACATGGAATACGTTTGGCTTCGGCGACGCGACTTTCTGGCCGGGGGGCGGCCAGCTCGAGGGGGAAAGGGGATGAGCGGGGCTGCGCGCCGCCTGAGCATCCTTGCCGGTGCCCTCGTCCTGCTCACGGCATGCGGACAGACCACCTCAAGCTCGACTACAAGCGCCGCCAACGCCAAGTCCGCCGCCGACATGGGTGGCATGGCCGCCCTGATCGCCGCGGCCAAGAAGGAAGGCAAGCTCAACATCATCGCCGTGCCGCCGGACTGGGCCAACTATGGCGAGATCATCACCGGGTTCACCGCCAAATACGGGATTCCGATCGACTCCGCGAATCCCAACGGCAGCAGCCAGGATGAGGTGAACGCCGTGAGGCAGCTCGCGGGGACCAGCCGGGCTCCCGATGTCCTCGACATCGGCAAGGCCGTCACGCTCGCCAATTTGGATCTCTACGCGCCGTACAAGGTGCAAACCTGGAATGACATCCTCGACAACCAGAAGGAGTCGACCGGCCTTTGGGTCCAGGACTACGGCGGTTACATGTCGATCGGCTACGACTCCGCCAAAGTGCCGGCGGTCACATCGCTCCAGGACCTGCTGGGATCCGGGTTCCAGGGGAAGGTCGCCCTGAACGGCGACCCAACGAAGGCTAACGCGGCGCTCAACGGCGTCATGATGGCCTCGATTGCCAACGGCGGCTCGGCGGATGACATCAGTAAGGGCGTGGATTTCTTCAAGCAGCTGAAGCAGAAGGGTAACTTCGTGCCGGTGCAGGCGACAACCGCGACGGTGAAAAACGGGACGACGCCGGTCGTCTTCGACTGGGACTACCTGTCGGCCGCCCATGGCAAGGACGTGCCGACCTGGAAGGTCTTTACGCCCAGCAACGCCATCCTCGGGGACTACTACAACCAGGCCATCAACAAGCAGGCGCCCCACCCGGCGGCCGCACGGCTCTGGATGGAGTACCTCTATTCGGATGATGGGCAGAACGCGTGGCTGAGGGGACTGGCGCGGCCGGTCCGGATGGCCGCCATGCAGAAGTCCGGGAAGATCGATTCCGCGGCGGCTGCCAAGCTGGCGCCCGTGAACGGCAAGCCGACCTTCCTCACTGATACTCAGGCTACCCAGGCGAAGGACTACCTCGCCTCGCACTGGGCCCAGGCTATCGGTTGACCGTCGCCGCTAAACCGCTGGTCGAGACGGCGGCCCGCCCCCTTGGGGGCGGCCGCCGTTTCTCGCTCGATTGGCTCGGCGCCGTTCCGTTCCTCGCATACGTTGGCGTCTTTCTCCTCTTGCCCACCGCCATCGTTGTCGGCGGCTCTTTCGTCGGGCCCAACGGACTGACCCTCTCTAACTTGACCGCGATGAACAAGCCCTTCATCGTCGGCGCCTTTGTCAACAGTGTCGTGCTGTCGGCAGGCAGCGCCATCATCGGAGCTGTTCTGGGCGCCGTCCTCGCCTATGCCGTGGTGACCGGAAACCCGGACGGTGTGCTGCGCCGCCTGGTTACCTCAGCTTGTGGGGTGCTAGCCCAATTCGGGGGCGTCACCCTGGCCTTCGCCTTCATCGCGACCATCGGTTTCGAAGGATTCATCACGATCTGGCTAAAGCAGCACGGGATCAACATCTATGCCAACGGCATCTGGCTCTTTCAACTCAGCGGGTTGCTCCTCGTCTACACCTATTTCCAGATCCCGCTCATGGTCCTCGTCTTCCTGCCGGCGCTCGACGGCATCCGCCCGCAGTGGCGGGAAGCGACCGAGAGCCTCGGCGGCGCCACCTGGCACTACTGGCGCTACGTCGCCGGTCCATTGCTGGCGCCCGCCTTCTTCGGCGGCTTGCTGCTGTTGTTCGCCAACTCGTTCTCGGCGTATGCGACCGCCGCGGCCCTGATCAACCAGGGCAGCATCATCGCCTCGCTGCTGATCGCCAATACGCTTACCAGCGAGGTCGGCCTGGCTCAGCCCGGTCTCGCCTCGGCGCTGGCGCTGGTCATGGTGATCGTCGTGGCGATCGTGATGGTGCTGTACACGGTCCTGCAGCAGAGGACGGCCAGGTGGCTGCAATGAGCGCCCGCCGCCCGGAGTCCGTGGGATGAGTCGCAGTCGCCGGCTCAAGCTCCAGGTTTTCCGGGTCATCGTTTTCCTGGTGTTCGGCGCGTTCTTCCTGGTCCCGATCGGCGCCATGTTCGAGTTTTCGACGCGCGGGAACACCGATACCGCGCCGCGCACGCTGAGCGCCTGGCAGACCATCTTCCAAACCCCGGACCTGGTCGCCGCGATCCTGGCGTCTCTGGCCCTGGCCGTGATCACATCGGCGGGGATGCTGGTCCTGCTGGTGCCCACGATGATCTGGGTGCGTTTGCGCCTGCCTCGGCTCAACCGCGTCGTCGAGTTCCTGTGCCTGCTACCGCTCACGATTCCGGCGATTGTGCTCGTCGCCGGTCTGGCGCCGGAGTATCGCTGGCTGTCGATCAACGTCAGTGAGTCGATCCTGACTCTTGCATTCGTTTACCTGGTGCTGGTGCTGCCGTACACGTATCGAACGCTCCACGCCGGCCTCGCGGCCATCGATGTCAAAACGCTCTCCGAAGCGGCGCGGAGCCTGGGGGCGGGATGGGCCACCGTCATGGGCCGGATCATCGTGCCCAACATGTGGAGCGCGCTCCTCAACGCGGCGCTGCTTTCCGTGGCGGTCGTCCTCGGCGAGTTCACGATCGCCAACCTGCTCAACTACGTCAACCTCCAGGTCGCGATTGCGCTGCTTGGCCGGGCCAACGCGGGCGTGTCGATCGCGGTCGCGGTCGCCTCGCTGATGTTCGCGTTTATCCTGCTGGTCATCCTCTCGTTTTTCGGTCGGCCCAGGGCGCGGGTCGCGCAGCTGGAGGCGGACACCACCCTGAGTTGGGGGCAGAAGACCTAGATGCCAACCGCCGTTGCGGCTGCCGGCGTGGGGACCGCGGCGCGCGCGGGCGTCGAGGTTCGGCTGGAGAACCTGCGGCGCCGCTACGGAGGCGTGACGGCGCTAGACGGCCTCAATTTGACGATGGCTCCCGGCGAGCTGGTCGCCCTGTTGGGTCCATCCGGCTGCGGCAAGACGACGGCGCTGCGGCTGGTCGCGGGACTGGAGCAAGCCGATAGTGGACGGGTGGTCGTCGCCGGTGAGGACGTTACCGGCCAGCCGACGAATAAGCGCGACGTTGGCATGGTGTTCCAGGCTTATTCGCTCTTCCCGCATATGACGGCCTGGCAGAACGTCGCCTTCGGGCTGCAGATGCGCAAGGTCGACACGGCGCGCCGGCGCAAGCGTGCCGGCGACATGCTGGAGCTGGTCGGCCTATCCGGCTTCGCGAATCGCTTCGCCCACCAGCTGTCGGGTGGGCAGCAGCAGCGGGTGGCGCTGGCGCGGGCGCTCGCGATCGAGCCGAAGGTCTTGCTGCTGGATGAGCCGCTGTCTGCGCTCGACGCCAAAGTGCGGGCCAGGCTCCGCGGATCACCACGCTCTTCGTGACCCACGACCAGGAGGAGGCGCTGGCGATCGCCGATCGCGTCGGGGTCATGCACTCGGGACGGCTGGAGCAGCTGGGCCCGCCGACCACGATCTACTCGCGGCCGGCCACACCGTTTGTCGCGGAGTTCGTGGGTCTGACCAATCGTCTTGCGGGAGTTGTGCGGGGCGGTGAGGTCGAGGTCAGGGGAGCGAGGCTGCCGCTGGTCCAACCGGACGCTGCCGACGGGCCGGCGATCGCGCTGGTGCGCCCGGAAGCGGTGACCTTCGCGGGCGACGGAGAGACCGCGGCCGGGCCGCTGGTTGGTACCGTCATCGCGACGGCGTTCCTTGGAGCCACCAGCCGGGTTACGGTCGATCTCGGCGACATCACGATCCTTGCGCAGCTTCCGACATCGGACGCCGTGACGCATCCCGCGGGGACACGAGTACGGCTTGCCCTACGTCCCGACCCGGTGCTGATCGCGCGCGACGAGGCCAAAGCGGAGCGCGCTTAGCGCCCATGGGCAGCCGGCAGCCGCAGCCGGTCATCGCGCCACTGACACGAGCGGCGATTTTTCTCGTCGTGACCGTCAACCCCGATGATGACCATCGCGCGAGCGTGCGGTCCTTCTGCGAAGACTTCCCCGCGCTCGTGCGGGCGGTGGCGTTTCGTGATCTCGAGGGCTATTTGTCCTGCGTGATGGGGTTCGGCTCCGCGGCCTGGGACCAGCTCTTCAAATCGGCTCGGCCGGCGGGACTCCATGTGTTTCGCGAGTTCCACGCGGGATCCCGCCATGCGATTTCTACCCCCGGGGACATCCTCTTCCACATCCGCGCCGCGCGCATGGACCTTTGCTTCGAGCTGGCGACCCAGTTCATGGCCCGGCTGAGGGGGGCGGTATCGCCCGTCGATGAAGTCCATGGCTTCCAGTATTTCGACGATCGCGACCTGATCGGTTTCGTCGACGGGACCGAGAACCCGACCAATGAAGCCGCGGCGGACGCCACCCTGATCGGCGACGAGGACCCAGGGTTTGCCGGTGGGAGCTACGTCATCGTGCAGAAATACGTCCACGATATGCCCGCCTGGAACGCGCTGACCACGGAAGCGCAGGAACGGATCATCGGCCGGACCAAGCTGTCCGACATCGAGCTGGCCGAGGACGTCAAGCCCACCTCGGCGCACAACGCCCTGACCGTCCTGGTCGAGAACGGTAACGAGGTGAAAATTCTTCGCGACAACATGCCGTTCGGCGACGTCGCCCGCGGAGAGTTCGGCACCTACTTCATCGGCTACGCGCGCTCGCCACGGCCGATCGAGCAGATGTTGGAGAACATGTTCGTCGGCCGCCCGCCAGGCAACTACGATCGATTGCTGGACTTCAGCCACGCCCTGACCGGCAATCTGTTCTTCGTCCCGTCGCTGGACTTGTTGGATTCCCTCCTGTCTGGCTAGACTCCAGGTGGGAGCAAATACTCAAGATGCGAACCAGCAACCACGACAAGGGCGTGTTCGAGTACGTGATCGACAAACACAGCCTGACGGTCAAGGACCACTTTGAAGGGGTCACGGGCGTCCTGGGGTGGAGCGCCCTGCGCAGCAAGAGTTGAGCTCGGACAATCCCCCGCCGACGGAACAGCGGGCTGAACAGGAGCCGTATCCTGGCGAGGAACACACGCGGCTCAGTGGAGCCTGGACGGCGCTCATCATCGGGATCCTTGCCCTGGTCCTGATTCTGATCTTCATCCTTCAGAACCTGCAGCGCGTGGAGATATCCTTCCTGGTCTTTCATGGTCACCTGCCGCTGGCCGTCGCCCTGCTGTTTGCCGTGATCCTCGGGGCGGTCATCGTTCTCGCATTCGGCGGCGCTCGCATCGCGCAGCTGCGCGGAGTTGCGAAACGCGCGCGGCGTCAGGACGGTCCGTAGTCGAGAATCCCGACCGAACCCCTGGTCATGCGTGTTGGCCGGCCAGCCGCCGTCGGCGCTGACCTCTCGCTTGGGCCATCGACGACCAGGGTGTGGATGGGGTGGAGCGCCGCGCCGATCCGGCCGGCCGCTTCGGCGGCGGTGCCTTTACCCGCATAGATGTACTTGCGATGCCCGGCATGGGTCCGGGCTTCTCGCTCGACCCGCCCGAGGACGTCCTGGGCGGTGGCGTCGGTGAGATAGGGATCAACGATCTCCATCAAATGAGGCAACCCGGTCCGCGGGAGGCCCTGGCCCCGATAGAGGAAGACGATCGGCTGGTTGTTCGCCACCTCGACGGCCGCTTTTGCAAGCGCGACTGCCGGCCCGGGCTCGCTCGGGACGACGGCGAGGACGTAGCACTTTCCAATCCGACGAGCGCGCGAGATGAGGGTGGGCGGGCGATCATCGCGCAAGAGATGCGGAAACACGGCCGGCACGCCGCGGCGGTGAGCTACCCGATAGGTGGCCACGCCGATCGCGATGCCCACCAGTGATAAACCGCCGCCGAAGATGGTTGCCAGGGGTTTGGCGAAGAGATTGATCACCCAGGCGACGGTCACGGCTGCCGTGGTAATGACCCCGACCACCATGACGACCGCCGAGGCTCGTTCGTGCCAGCGGATCACGTCGAGCGACAGCGAGGTCAGCATGAACGCACCCAGGAGGCCGAAGGCGTAGATGCCGCCCAGGGTGCCGGTATTGCCGCGGGCGAAGATCACGACCCCGACCGGGATGGCGGTGGCGACCGCGATCGCCCACTGAGGCGTATTGCGCCAGCGATTTCGTTGAGCCAGCGGCCGGGGCAGGAACCGCATGTGGCTGAGCGCGAGGAAGACGTGATAGCTGCCGATGAGGGCGGTGTTGCTGGCGAAGATCAGCAGGAGGGCGCCGCTGATCGCGACCATCCCGGCGAGCACTGGTCCGGTGGCATAGTCCGCCAGCAGGGAGATGAATTGGTCGGGGTTGGCGTGGGTTCCGACGAGGGTGGTCGACCACAGGGTCAGGAGGGGACTGGTGAGCGCGATGGTGATCACCACCAGGCCCATCCCCAGATTGGCGACGCGACGGCGGGGCTCAGCCATGACGGGTGAGAGTTGGGCAATACTCTCCAGGCCAGAAAAGGCGAGGAAGGCGCCGGCGTATCCGGTCAGGACAAAAATCGGCGTTAGGCGCGGTCCGGCGAGGACCTGGTGCACCGAGTCGAAGATGTGGGTCGGCCCGAGCCGCACGATGACCGCAGTGACAACCGCTACTTGCATGACGCCCGCAATCACGGCGAAGATGGCACTGGCCTCGGCGCTGGCTTTTACGCCAATGAGGTTGAGAAGCGCGAGGATGAGCAACGCTCCGACCGTCCCGAGCACAACGATGGCGCCAAGCGATTTGAACACGACGCTGAGATAGATCACGCCCGAGAGGGCGCTGAGTGCAGCGGTCAGAAAGTAGTCGACGAGGATGAACATCCCACCGACAAGGCCAACAAAGGGATGAAACGCCCGAGTGCTGACCGTGACCACGCCGCCGCCCTCCGGATAGCGAACAGCCACCTCGGCGTACTTGATGGCCAGCAGGACGAAGACCAGAAGGGTCATCGTCACGAAGATCGCGGCGCGGGTTCCGAAACGCCCGTAGAGAATGCCGGGGGTGTAATAGACCGAAGTGCCGATGTCGGCAAAGACGACGGCCCAGCAGAGGAACGGACCGATCCGCTGCCGTCGACGAAGGATCGGCTTCGTCTTCCACTGATCCGGCATTAGGTCATAGTGTCGCCCACGGCCGCGGTGACAGGTCCGAAGCGTAGCGTTGGTACATGAAGATCACCCGGCGAGACCAGGCGCTACGTGACCTCGATCCCCTGGACGCGTCCCACTTCACGGGAAAAGCAGGGTCGCACCCGCTGCTGCCGACAACCGCGCCGCTGCCTCCGACATCGGCTGCGGTTGTTCGCTTCGAGGCCGGCGTGCGTAATCACTGGCATGCCCACGCGGGTGGCCAGCTGATGGTCGTGATCGAAGGCGAGGGCTGGGTGCAGGCCCGACGTGCCGGCCCTCAGCGAATCCAGGTCGGGGACGTGGTCGTAACCGAAGCCAACGAGGACCACTGGCATGGTGCCGGGCGAGGCGGTCCGTTCGCCCATGTTGTCGTCAACATCGGCGAGACGCGCTGGCTCGAGGAGTCAGCTCCACCCGACTAGGCGGGTGGCTTCGCTACTTCACGGCCGTAGCGGCAGCCCCGGGTAGAGGACGCCCAGGACCGACAGCTCGGAGTTCGCGCCACCCGTGTCGAGCGACAGGTTGGTCACGTAGAGCGCACGTTCGTGGAAGACCAGGCTGGCCGGAAAGTCAAGGTCGTTTTGACCGACACCGTCATAGCGAGCGATCAACGTCGCGTCAGGCGATAGAACCTGGATCTCGCCGGGCGAGCCTGGAGCCGGGTGCTGGGCGGAGTTCGCACAGACATACAGATTGCCGCGCACGTCGAACATGATCCCGTCCGCGCCGTGCAAGGCCTCCGTGGTCTGCTGCGACGCGTCGATGGCGGCGCCGGAGGCGAAAAGCTCCATCGCGCCCGCGCTGCCGTCGTCCTCGACCGGGATTCGATAGACCTTGCTATCAGAGGTACTCGCGACATACAAAAAGCGCTGATTGCGGTCGAAGGCGACACCGTTGGCGCCGAAGGGTGGCGAACCGCCGGGTTGTGGCGCGAGGCGCGGGTCCTGGACCCAGACCGTGTTACTCGAGCCATCCGGTGCCACCTTGAAGATGGCCCCCAGGAAGGAGTCCGAGACATAGAGGTTGCGGTGGCGGTCCTGGGCGATGGCGTTCGGCGCCGAAAAGCCCGTCGCAAGGACGGCGACGTCATGGGTTACCACATTAATCCGAAGCAGCCGTCCGTTGGTTGGTGCGCCGTTGGCGAAGTCCACCACGTATAGACCTTGGCTGGGCTCGAATAGCGCGCCCAGCAGCGACGCAACCCCGGCCTTTCCCGCTGGCACGGGAATGACGTCGATGATCTGACCAGACGGACTCTCCACGCAGATGTTCGCCACGGGCGCGAATGCGAACGATGTCGCATACAGGTTGCCGGTCGGATCGATGGCAATGCCCTCCGGCATGTGACAGACCGCAGCTAGGTTCGGCCCGAAATTGGTCACGACGCCGACCGGTGGTTGCCCCGCGAACGCTGGCTGCGGAGCCAGCAGAGCGGCGAGCGTCACAAGCGACAGGATCAGGCGTCGCATGGCGGTCCCTCCTACCAATCACACTACGCTGAAGACTTGAGCCAATCTTATTAGGACTGGCCGGGGAGAGAGAGGCACTTACCCTTTCGCCGGCGACGCTCCTCCTGCTAGCGTGAGAGAGCAGGGGATGAAAGCCGAGGTAGGGACGGCCGAGCGTTGGGCGCCACCCTGGTGGGCGGTCTTCCTAACTGGCCTCGTGATGTGGGCGGCGGCCTTTGCGGTCGCCAGCCTCACGCATAACGTCATCCTCTTGCCGACCATCGTTCTTCTGGGCAGTTTTCTGGTGCCGGTCAGCGCCGTCGTTTGGTACCTGGATCACGACCCCAGTCCGGCGCTGTCACCGCGGCGAATCTTGGCCGCCTTCATCATCGCCGGCGTGTTCGGCGTCCTGGGCGCCACGCTGCTCGAGTACTGGCTGGTGAGCGTTGGCATCCTGGGCAGCCTCGAAGTCGGGTTGATCGAGGAAGGGGTCAAGGGTTTTTTCATCGTCCTCGTCGCCCTGGGCATCCGTCCATTTCACATCCGCGATGGGATGGTACTGGGCGCCACCGTCGGCTTTGGATTCGCCGCCCTCGAGAGCAGCGGATACGCGCTGGCTTCGCTCTTTGTCGTGCAGGGTCACCAATTGTTCCTGTCGCTCACCTCGGTGGTTGTGACGGAGTTGATCCGAGGTGTCCTGGCTCCGTTCGGCCACGGCATGTGGTCGGCGATCCTCGGAGCGGCCATCTTCAGCGCGGCCGCCCGCCAGGGCCGTCTGCGGCTCTCGGGGGGCGTGATTGGCACTTACCTCGCCGTCTCGCTGCTGCACGGGGCCTTCGACTCGATCAACGGCATCCTGGGCTACGTCGTGGTGTCGCTCGTCGGGCTGGTTCCGCTGATCTGGCTCTGGCGGCGCGCCGACGGCGGTGGCGTTTTGCCGCGGCGCCGTCAGGGCATTCCCACCGAGGCCTCCATCAGCTCCTGACCGTATCAACGCCGAGGCCGCGCCGGTAAGGTATCCGCATGGCCGCGCCCAGGGAAGAGATCATCGAGGCCGCCGGACGGCAGGTCACCATCACCAATCCGGACAAGGTCTTTTTTCCCCGCACCGGACATACCAAGCTGGACCTGGTGCGCTACTACATGGTGGTGGCCGAGGGCGCCATTCGCGGTGTCGATGGGCGACCCATGGCGCTCAAGCGCTTCGTGAACGGGGCGGACGGTCCGGCCTTCTTTCAAAAGCGCGCCCCCACCTCGCGGCCGGCGTGGATCGAGACCGTCGAGCTGAGCTTTCCTTCAGGCCGAACCGCGGAGGAGATCGTCATCCGGGATGCGGCCCAGCTGGCCTGGATCATCAACCTCGGATGTATCGACCTCAATCCCCATCCGGTGCGCGCCGAGGACCTCGACCATCCCGACGAGTTGCGGATCGACCTGGATCCGGTGCCTGGCGTGTCGTGGGCGCAAATTCGCGAAGTAGCCA
>VBHO01000066.1:0-494 GCA_005882045.1 Chloroflexota bacterium
TAGATATTCTCGACCGCGACTCGATCGAGCGCGGACGGCACGCTCGAAGACGCTTCGTCGATGATGTCCGCGATTGCGTCCAGCGCAAAGCCGCGCTCCCGAACCAGGTCGCGCACGTACAGGACCCGCTCGACATCCGACTCCGAATAGAGGCGAGTTCCTCCCTTGGTGCGTAGGGGCGCGAGCAGGCCGTATTGATCCTCCCAGAGTCGCAGGGTCGACGAGCTCAACCCTGTCTTCTGGCTCACGGCGCCAATCTTGTAGACCCCTCGCATCGCCTAGGTAACCCCACCTATCTGCAGCCGAATCTCCAGTAAATCTATTTGTTCGCTCGGGGCTGCGACTCAATAATGGCACGCGACAGGGGATGGGGAAGTCTTCTCGTGGAGTCATCGCCGTTGGCCGCCTGTCGATCGACCGTGATCCCACGGTCGGGGCGGATCCTCCTCTCAGCGCCGATGGTCCCGCCCTGGCAGCCGCCGTCGGCGCCTGGC
>VBHO01000066.1:592-5402 GCA_005882045.1 Chloroflexota bacterium
CCGGTTGGACATGACGACCGCCGAGCCCGCGCCGACCTGGATCCAATGCCCGAGCAATTGGCGAGTCTGAGCCCGCGTTGGTCGGTCCACATCTGCGGGCTGTCGCCGGGCCGGCAACGCGAGATCGTCCGGGCGATTAGCCAGCGCGTCGCGTGTATCACGCTCGACCTCGACCTCGCCGGTATCGACGCCCCAGACGTGAAGGACCTCCTGGCCCTGGCCGCCGAGTGCGACGCATTCTTGCCAGGCCATCGCGAGGTGGCGCTACTGTGGCCGGGAGAAACGCCGCGTGCTGTGCTGCGTCTGATAGCGCAAGCCGGCGTTCGGGCCGCCGTGATCAAGCTTGGCGCGGGCGGTTCGCTTGGGATGCGGGACGGCCGAATCATTTCGATGCCGGCGTTCCCCGTTGCGGTCAGCGGCAGGATCCCGGCCGGTGATGTCTACGCCGGCGCATTCGCCGCCGTGTACGCGGGCGATCACGATCTGCGTCGCGCCATGGCATGGGCAACGGCGGCGTCATCCGTTGCGGTCGAATCGAGCACGCTCCTGAGCCAGGTCAGCGAGTATGTGCGAGATCGGGTGGAGGCCCGGGCGCGGATCCTCGACGGGGCGATGAAAGCACACGCCGATTGATTTAGCCGATCGCGCCCCTGGCAGCCGCGGCGAGCTTCACGACCTTTCCATCGATGCCATGAGAACGAGCCGACTTGTGCATCGCCTGCGCCACCGGGTCATGATTGCGGTCGGCGATCGCGATCACGCTCCCTCCCGCACCGCTGAGTGCCGCCCCCAGCGCGCCGGCCTGCTCCGCCGCCGCGATGACGTCGTCGAGGTAGGGATAGGCACGGGCGCGGCCTGGCTGATGCAGCCGGTCGTCCATGGCGCTTCGGACCAGGGAGCGATCGCGTTGTGAACACGCGAGCACCCACTCGGCGACGCGGCCGAGGTTGAAGACCGCGTCTTCGCGCGCTGGCCGGCGCGGCACGAGGCGTCGGGCCTCGTGAGTGGGGGAGACGTCATCGGGAACAAAGAGGACGGCTCGCCAGCGGGAGGGCCAATCGAGGCGATGCACGCGAACCCCGCCGTTTTCGGTTACCGCAATGCAGAAACCACCATAGAGGGCCGCCGCCAGGTTGTCGCCGTGCCCTTCGAGAGGGAAGGCGAGCTCGAGGATGCGTTGCGCGGAGACTCGAAGACCACGTAATTTCGCGCCGAGGGTGATGCCTGCAACGATCGCCGCGGCGCTGCTGCCCAGGCCGCGCCCGATCGGGATGTGATTGCGGACGCGAAGCGTCAGACCGTCGAGCGGAGGACTCCATCCGGCAAACGGCTCCTGAGCCGAGCGGACGAGGAGGTTCTTGCGGGTGAGTGGCACCTCGTCGGCCCCTTCACCCACCCACACAATGCTGGTCTTGGGCGATTCGCGCGCCTCGACCTCGAGGTGCAGGTCGAGCGCCAGAGCGAGGACGTCGAAACCGGGCCCGAGATTGGCCGATGAGGCCGGTACCCGGACCGTCGCTGATTTCGACACTACAGGTGGAATGCCTCGTGCAGGCCCGCGACCGCGTCCTTGATCCGATCGGCCTGGATGATGCAGGTGATCCGGACTTCCGAGGTCGAGATCATCTCGATGTTGATGCCCAGCTCGGACAGCGTCTTGAACATGTTCGCCGCCACTCCCGGCTGACCGCGGATGCCGCTGCCGATGACCGATACCTTGGCCAGGCCGTCCTGCGCCAGCACGGTCCGGGCGCCGATCTGCTGGGCGACGCCGTCGAGGATGCGCTTCGCCTGCCGGCCATCGGCTGATGACACCGTGAACGACAGGTCGGTCACGCCCTCGTGGCTCGCGGTCTGCACGATGACGTCGGCCGCGATGTCCGCCTCGGCCAGGGGTAAGAAGATGGACGCCGCAATCCCGGGACGATCCGGCACGCCGACCACGGAGAGGCGAGCCACCTGCTCTTCATGGGCGATGCCGCGCACCCGATTCCGGTCCTCCATGATCGCCTCCTCTGAAGTGATGATGGTACCGGGACCGGCGTGGAAGCTCGACCGCACGTGCAGCTCGAGACCGTAGGCCTCAGCGATCTCAACCGCGCGCGGGTGCATGACCCGGGCGCCCGCGCTGGCGAGCTCGAGCATCTCGGGATAGGCGATATGGGTCAGCAACCTGGCGGAGGGCACAAACCGCGGGTCCACCGTGTAGATGCCGCGCACGTCGGTGAAGATCTCGCACGCCTGGGCCTTCAGGGAGGCGGCGAGCGCGACGGCAGTGGTGTCGGAGCCGCCCCGGCCGAGCGTGGTCACCTCCATCTCGACCCCCATCCCCTGGAAGCCGGCGACCACGACCACCCGGCCGGCCGCCAGCTCGCGCTCGATCCTGGCCGGCGTGAGGCCCACGATGCGGGCTTTGGCGTGCCGCTGGTCGGTCTGGATGCCGGCCTGGAACCCGAGCAGCGAGACCGCCGGGATACCGAGCTCGGTGAGGGCCATCGACATCAGCGGCGCCGACACACCTTCCCCCGTGGAGAGCAGCAGGTCGAGCTCGCGCGCGGCCGGGTCCTTGGCAACACGTGACGCGAGGACGAGCAGCCGATCGGTGGAATCGCCCATGGCGCTGACCACCACCACGACGTCGTAGCCCGCACGCTGGCTGGCGGCGACACGGCGCGCGGCCCGCTTGATCCGGGACGGGGTGCTCAGCGAGGTGCCGCCGAACTTCTGGACCAGGATCGGTCTGGTCGAGGAACGTCTCAAACGCTCGTCTGGCACTAAAGCGCCACTCGCGTCGGGCGACGCCCGGTCCTCAGGCAGGGCGGCCAATGTAGCCCTCGCGCGATAGCCATTCCGCCAGCAGGACCGCTCCCTTGCCGGCGCCAAGCTTGGTGTTGTGCGAGAGCACGACGTACTTGACCCCTTTGAGGACCGGTTCGTCGCGCATCCGGCCGACGGTGACCGTCATCCCGTCACCGGCGTCCCGGTCCCGGCGCGGCTGCGGCCGAAACGGGTCAGGGTCGACGACCAGCAAGCGGTCGGGCGCCGACGGCAGGCCCTTCAACCCATCGACGCCGAACGCATTCATCGCCGCTGCCGCTGCGGCGGCATCGGCGGGGCGTTCGGTGCCGACGCAGACCGTCTCCAGGTGGCCGTCCCTGACGTTGACCCGCGTGCAGGTGCAGGAAACGGCGAAGGGTGCGGGTTCGCCCCAATGGCCGAGGATCTTCCTGGTCTCGCGCTCGACCTTCTCTTCCTCGCCGGGGATGAAGGGGATGACGTTGTCGATCACGTCCAGTGCGAGCACGCCGCCTTGCCGGCCGGCGCCCGAGACGGCCTGCAGGGAGGTCATCGTCACGGCGCGCACGCCGAAGGCATCGTGTAGCGGCTTCAACGACACGGCCAGGCCAGTCGTCGTACAGTTCGGGATGGGTGCGATGAAGCCCCGCCAACCGCGCCCGCGTCGCTGGTCGTGGAGCGCCTCGGCGTGCGCGTCGTTGATCCCGGGGATCAGGATCGGAACGTCGGGCTCGTAGCGAAACGCCGAGGCCGTGCTAATGACCGGAACCCGCTCGGCAAAGCGCGGCTCCCATTCGTGCGCGACCTCTTTGGATACGGCGCTGAAGACCAGGTCGAGCGGCTGTGCGAGCAGCTGGGCATCGTTGAGGCAGGGGAGCGAGAGGAATGAAGGATCGGGACGGCCCTCGGCGAACCAGCGGCTGGCGCCCGACTCGTCCCGCAGCGCGTCGCCGAGCGATTTGCCAGCCGACTTCTCCGACGCGCCAACCGCGGTGACCGTAAACCACGGATGCCGGTCAAGCGCGGCCAGCACCTGTTGCCCGGCGAGTCCGGTCGCGCCCAGCACACCCGTCCGCAGGCGCTCGGTCATGCGACGACGGCCGGTACCTTCTCGACCTCGGCCAGCGCGCGCACGAAGTCGGACGCGCGGGCCCTGGCCAGCTGCAGCCGGTGGCCGTCGCGCACGCCGAAGAGCTCGGTGGTCTTGAGTCCATTGCCGGTGATGCAGATCACGACCGTCTGCTCGCGCCGGATGCGCCCCTGCGCGACCAGCTCCTGGAGTCCGGCCACCACCACGCCGCCGGCTGGCTCGCTCAGGATGCCTTCGGTTTCGGCGAGCAACGTCATGGCTTCCTGGATCGCCTGCTCGGGGCACGCGGTCGCCCACCCACCCGAGTCGCGCACGGCCCGGGCCGCGTACCGGCCGTCGGCGGGATTGCCGATCGCCAGCGACTTGGCGATGCTGTTCGGCCGGACCGGGGTGATGGTGTCGGCGCCCTGCTGGATGGCGGTGCTCACCGGGGCGCATCCTGCCGCCTGCGCCGCGTGAATCCGCGTGGGGGCCTCCTCGAGGAGACGGGCGCCGACGAGCTCCTGGAATGCCTTCGCCGTCTTGGCCAGCAGCGACCCGGCGGCCACCGGCACGACGATATGGTCGGGCGCCCGCCACCCGAGCTGCTCCACCACCTCGAAGGCCAGCGTCTTGCTCCCCTCAGAGTAGAACGGTCGGAGGTTGACGTTGACGATTGCCCAGCGGTACAGGTCGGCGAGCTCGGCGCAGAGGCGGTTGACGTCGTCGTAGGTGCCGCCAACCTCCACGACGGTGGCGCCGTAGGCGCTCGCGGCGCCGACTTTACCGGGCTCGAGGCCGGCCGGGATGAAGACCATGGCCCGCATGCCGGCGCGCGCGGCGTAGGCGCCGACCGACCCGGCGAGGTTCCCGGTGGATGAGCACGAGAGCGTGTCGAAGCCGTAGGAGAGGGCGAAATTGGTCGCGACCGCGACGTTGCGGTCC
>VBHO01000149.1:0-16497 GCA_005882045.1 Chloroflexota bacterium
GCCGCACCAGGTGTCGACTGGTGGAGACCGCCGAATCGACGCTCATCCGACGGGTTGCAGCTTCTTCTTCGCCGCCTGGGCCGTCAGGAAGTCGCGGCTCTTCTCGACCAGTTCGCGCGCCCGGGCGTAGTTGGCGACGAGCTTGCCATCGCGCTTTTGGATCTTGCCGGCGATGATGACCGTGTTGACGTTCGAGACATCGGCCGCGAGGACCACGGTGGCGACCGGGTCGATGACCGGCGCGGTTCCGGGAGCCTTGCCATCGATCACGACCACGTCGGCCTGCTTGCCGGGGGCCAGCGATCCTGTTCGGTGCTCGAGACCCACAGTGTAGGCACCATTGATGGTCGCCATCTCGAGCACGCCATGAGCGGTCAGCGTGTCCTCGGGAATTGTCGTATTCGCTTCCCAGGCCGCTGCATTGACGAGCACGCGTTCCGCGGCGAAGGCACTGCGCATGTTGGTGAACATGTCCCCTGGGGCGGTGGTGACCACATCGATGGAGAGACTCGGGCGTAGCCCGTGCCGGAGTGCCTTGCCGACCGGCGGCTGCCCATGGCCCATCTGCATCTCGATCTGGGGGGCGATCGAAATCTTGCCGCCCGTGTCCTTGACGAGGTGCCACTCCTCATCGCTGAAGTAGCAGCAGTGGATGTAGGTTGTGTCGGATCCGAGCAGATTGAGCCGCTGCAGCTGCTCGATCATGGCGAACCGCCCGGCCAGCCGACCCATGCCGACATGGACGGTAATCGGAAGGCCGAGCTCGCGCGCCATCTTCCACTCCTGCGTGACGACGTCGTCGACGCAGAAGCCTGGACCCCGGGTGGCCAGCTGCATTGTCAGCAAGCCATCTTTCGATGAGAAATAGCGATCGCGAACCCGGCGCACGTCGTCCTTGGGGATAACGATCTTGCTTTGGTTCCAGTAGTCGTTGAGCGACAGGTTCGCACTGCCGTAGGCATACACGGCACGAATGCCGGATTCCTGCAGGCCGCGCACCCCCGCGTCGGGGTGTTCCGGAGTGTTGTTGATGTGCGACCAATCGAGGAGCGTGGTGATGCCCGCGTTGATGCATTCCAGGGCGCCGGCGAGGTTACTGGCGTAGACATCGTCAGGCCGATAGAGCGGCGCGAAGGTGTCCAGGACCCCGACAAAATAATCATCGAGAGTGGCGTTCGGCGCGCAGCCTCGGATAGCGCACTCCCAGGTGTGCCGGTGCGTGTCGATCAATCCCGGGATGACGATGTCCCCGGTGACGTCGATGACCTGGGCATCCGCCTGGATGTTGGGGGCGATCTGCACGATCTCGTCGCCTTCGATCAGGACGTCGCCTTTCGGCAGGTTACCAACATCAGGATCCATCGAGACGACGGCACCGCCGCGTAGCAACAACCGGTCAGCCATGCCTATTCCTCCTCTGGTCAGCGACCCGACGAAAGACGAAACCTCTCAACCTGACGAACGACGGCGGCCGAATCGAACCAGGCGTTCTCGCGCGCGATCAGGCCATCACGCAGATCGAAGACATGCAGGAGACGAAAGTTGACTGGAGCGCCGCCGCCGGCGATGCCGGCAAACTCGCCGACGACGTGGCCGCTGAGCATGGACTCGTCGACGACGTGCTCGCCGCACTGGAAGCGCAGGACGCTGCGCAGGTTCAGATCCGGAATCGCCTGCAGGATGCCGCCGTAGGCCTCGGCGACCGCCTGCTTGCCCCGGAACGGTGATCCCGGATGGGTCACGTCGTCCCAGACGATGTCTTCCGTATAGGTGGCCAGAGTCGCCTCCACGTCGTGCGCATTCTCTGCGGCGAAATGGCGATCGATGACATCGAGCGCGGCTTCGACGGCCATCCTGTCCAGCTTGCCCTTCCTTCGTTCAGCTGACGTTGAGGCAACGATAGACCGGGTCGGGGGCAAGGTCAAGGATATTTGCTACCTTGGCCCGAGGAGGTGTCGAGCAATGGGCAGGACATTCGGCTTGATGGGCGTCGACTGGGAGCAGCGGGTCGACTTCGAACGGCTTCGTGTGGCGCGGCTGGATCGCATCAAGAGGCTGCTCCGGGCGTCGGAGCTGGGATCGCTGGTGTGCTTCGATCCCAACAACATCCGCTACATCACGAGCACGCTGATCGGCACCTGGAGCAACGACAAGTTCGTGCGCTGGTCGCTGCTGATGCAGGACCGCGAGCCCATCATGTGGGATTTCGGTTCGGCAGCGCGCCACCATCAGATGTACTGCCCATGGCTTGACACCCGGTCAAGGGCGGGCATCACCAATTTCCGTGGTGGAATCCGGCCGGAGGCAGGTCGGGCTGAAGACGTGGCGCACAAGATCAAAGTCGAGCTGGAGCAGGCTGGCCTGGTAAACGACCCGGTCGGCCTCGACATCGTCGAGCCGCCCATCATGTTCGCCCTGCAAAAGGAGGGGCTCAAGGTGATCGACGGGCAGCAGCTCATGCTGCAGGCCCGCATGATCAAGAGCGAGGACGAGCTGATCCTGCTGGATACCGCCTGCATGATGGTCGACGCCGCCTACGAAGAGCTGTACAAGGTGATGGGGCCGGGCATGAAGGAGAACGAATGCGTCGGCCTCGTCGCCAAGACCCTTTATGACCTCGGCTCGGAACACGTCGAAGGGGTAAACGCCATCTCGGGTGAGCGGACACATCCCCATCCGCACATCTACAGCGACCGCGTGATGCGACCGGGTGATCCGGTGTTCTTCGATATCCTGCACGCTTACAACGGGTATCGGACCTGCTACTACCGCACGTTTGCGATTGGAAGCGCCTCGAAGGCACTGGTCGACGCCTATGCTCGCTGCCGTTATTACCTCGACGATGCGATCAGCCGGGTGAAGCCTGGCGCCACGACGGCTGAGGTCGCCGAGGCATTCCCGCGGGCACAGGAATTCGGCTTCCCTAACGAGGAGGCCGCGTTCGCCCTGCAGCTGGGGCATGGTGTCGGTCTCTCGATCTGGGAGAAGCCGGTGATCAGCCGACTGATCGCGCCTGAGCATGCCGACGTGATCGAGGAAAGCATGGTTTTTGCGCTCGAGACCTATTGGCCGGCGTCAGATGGCTATCAAGCGGCGCGCATTGAGGAGCAGCTGATCGTCACGAAGACGGGTGCGGAAGTGATCACGCGCTTCCCCGCTGAACAGCTGCTGGTCGCCGGCCAGCGCTATCAGACGGTCGAAGGCGCGCTGCCCACGATGCGCGAGCGTCAGTCCAATCTGAACCGCGCGGATGGCCTTCTCAAAGAACGGGTCAAGCCTAACGGTACCGACCGATCGCGAACAAGATCGCCTGAACCGGCTGGTCGGCGCCAAGCACGTCGTCGTCGAAGTTCACGGTAACCGTCAGGTGGTAGAGGCAGGCTGACCGCCAGCGGGCGATAGAGTCACCTGAAATCAAGGAGAAGGAGGATCACATGGGAAGGATCATCGTCACTGAGTTCATCTCGCTCGACGGCGTTATCGAGGCCCCGGGCGGTGGCGAGAAATTCAAGCACGCCGGTTGGACCTTCAAGTTCAACCGCGGACAAGATGGCGATAAATTCAAGCTCGACGAAACACTCTCGTCCGCCGCCTTGCTTCTGGGACGCGTGACCTATGAGGGCTTTGCCGCAGCCTGGCCTACCAGGGACGGCGAGTTCGCGGACAAATTCAACGCCATGCCAAAGTATGTCGTCTCTGCGACGCTGACGAAGCCCACCTGGAATAACTCGACAGTCCTCAAGGGCGACGTTGCGGACCAGGTTGCGAAGCTGAAGCACAAGCAGCAGGGCAACATCGTTGTCCACGGCAGCGCCCGGCTCGTGCAAACGCTGCTGGAGCACGACCTCGTCGATGAGCTCCGACTGATGGTGTTCCCTGTCGTACTGGGAACCGGAAAGCGCCTGTTCAGTGAAACCAGCGACGTGAAAACCCTGCGGCTCACCAACTCGAAGGTGGTTGGCGACGGTGTGGCGATCTTCACCTACGAGCCCGTCCCTGCAAGGGCGACAGCGGCGGCCGCACCGGGGTCCCGTGCGTCAAGAAGCGATCGCTAGGGGATCAGGGAGCGGATCGGTTTCCTGATGGCTGCGGCTTATGTGTGCCTTGGCTCGCCGCCAGTCGGTTTCTCCCGGGGCATCGAACCCTTTGCTCCGTAACGCGAGAGGCCCGACGACAGCAACTCGAAGGCCCGCTCCGCGATTTGTCTGCGCCGTCTGGGCTGCTCCAAGGCGGCTGCAGCGGCGACACGGATCGCACCGGTAATGGCTGCGGCCACCACGCGCGGCTCAGGATCGCCTGGACCAGCACCGACATCGCGGGCGATCGCCCCAGCCAGCTGGTCCTCCCACCGGTTCCACCGTTCGCGGAGCCGGCCCGCAATCGATGGATGGTGAAGCAGCTCCGATAGGGACGGGTTGGCTGGCTGCTGTTGACGGCGATGGGGTTCACGGTCCTGGAGGAGCACTGGACGAACCGCGGTGAGAATGGGTGTTCGCCGATCGCGGCTTCGGATGGCTTCGATCAATAGATCTATGCGATCGTCCCCGCGCCCGAGAAAGGCGTCCTCTTTGGTTTCGAAGTAGCCGAAGAACGTCCGAGGGGCAACGTTGGCCTCTTTGGCGATCTCGGCGACGGTGACGCCGTCGAGTCCCCTTTCTCGATAGAGGCGCAGGGCCGCCTCGATCAGAGCTTGGCGCGTCTGCTGCTTCTTCCGCGCTCGGAGGCCCGCTTCAGCTTGGCTCATCACTCCAGTGTCGCGCTTGCTGCTATCCTGCACTGGTGCAAGTATGCACGAGTGCAATAATATGAGGGCCACTGCCGATCCTGGCGTCGAAGCCAATGCCCGTCTGACCGGCTCCATCGGGGTCGTCCTGCTGGCACTGCTCAAGTTGGGCGGCTAAGCCGGAGGAACCCACGCTCGAAGCCCTCGCTCGGTTCGTGATCCGGTTTCGCTGGGTGGTTGTCGCGGTCTGGATCGTTGGCACGCCTGTCGCTGCCCGCGCCCTGCCGAGCCTCGCAAGCGTCACCCAGTCGAACAACCCACAGTTCCTTCCGGCGAGCGCCCCCAGCCAGCATGCCTCCAGTTTGGCGAGCCCATTTCAGACGGCAAACCTCGGCGCCACGGCGCTCTTCATCGCCTCCAGATCGGCTGCAACGCTGACCTCGTCGGATGATGCGGCCATCGACCGGGTCGAACAGGCGACGGCAAGCCTCCCCGGCGTGCTGGCCGTCCGCGATCAAGGGCGATCCGCCGACGGCCAGGCACGCAAGGCGCTCGTGATCACCAGTTCCAACGGCGGCAATGCCGGCGATCCGAGCCTCGTCAATCAGCTGCGCGAGACCTTTGCCGCCGCCTCGGCACCCGCGGGCCTCAGCTTTCACCTGACCGGACCCCTGGCGCAGACCACGGACGCGGCTGCGTCAACATCCCAAACCGGCACCAAGATCCGCGTCTTCATCGTTCTCTTCGTGATCGTGCTGCTGTTTGTCGTCTATCGGGCCCTGCTGGCGCCGCTGGTCACGCTACTGCCGGCCGTCCTGTCACTCCTGCTGGCCGGACCAGTGATCGCGAAAGCCAGCCAGTTCGGGTTGCCGGTGTCGATCGCCACCCAGACCCTGTTACCAGTGCTGCTGATCGGTGCGGGAACCGACTATGGGATCTTTCTGGTCTTCCGTTTGCGTGAGGAGATTCGGCGAGGGCGATCGCCTGGCGACGCGCTGGTCCGCGCCATGGGACGGGTCGGATTGTCGATCACCTATTCCGCCATGACCGTCATCGCCGCTCTTGTCTGTCTCGTCCTTGCGTCGTTCACGTTGTACCGGGGCCTCGGACCGTCGCTGGCGGTGGGTGTGGCCATCATGCTGGCCGCGGCGCTGACCCTGCTTCCAGCGCTGCTGGCGATCTTCGGCCGAGTCTTGTTTTGGCCGACGCACCCGGCCGCCGGGCAGCTGACCGCGGGCGCATGGGGCCGCGTGGCGACCCGAGTGGTGCGCCACCCTCGCGCGGTCCTCCTGGCTGGCGTGATCGCCTTCGGAGCGCTGTCCGCTGGCATTTTCGGCTTCAGGGTTGGCGGATTCACGAGTGGCGGCGCCCCCGCGGGCACTGACTCTGCCGCTGGAGACGCCGCCCTTGCCGCGCACTTTCCCGCCGCCAATCGCAACCCGGACAATCTTCTGCTGCGGTTCGCGGCGCCAATCTGGGTGCACCCCGACAGCCTCGCCATCGCAGACCGCCGGCTTCAGTCTGCCCGCGAACTACGTTCGGTCTCGGGTCCGCTCGATCCCAACGGCACCCATCTCTCGGTCGATCAGCTGGTCGCCCTGCACAGTCGGCTGGGTCCGGCAACAGCACTGTCACCGTCGCCGCCTTCCTCGAGTTCCGTCTCTGGGAGCGAGTACGCTGCCTATCGAAGCACCGCGCAGTTCATCAGCCCCGACGGACGGACGGTTCAGTTCTACGCTCTGCCCGCCGCCGGACCGTCGGGTAGCCAGGCCGCGATCGGCGCGATTCCGGCAGTGCGCTCAGTTCTTACCGGCGCGGCTTCCGCGGCTGGAGCGCAGGATAGCGGCGTTCTCGGGTTGGATGCGGTGAGCTATGACATCAATCACTACTCGACCGCCGACCTGGTGTCGATCGCACCCGTCGTGATGGCCGCGCTCGCCGTCCTGCTCGCGCTCTTACTCAGAAGCTTGATCGCGCCGCTCTACCTGATCGCCAGCGTAGGGCTCTCCTACCTCGCGGCACTCGGATTTTCGTCGTTCGTCTTCATCCAGCTCGCGCACAACGGCGGCATCAACTTTGTCATACCGATCCTGCTCTTCATTTTCGCGATGGCTCTTGGCGAGGATTACAACATCCTGCTCATGACCCGTGTGCGCGAAGAGGCCCATGGCCGAACCCTGCGCGATGCTCTCATTCGAGCCGTGGGAAACACCGGTGGAACGATTACGTCCGCCGGTCTCATTCTCGCTGGAACCTTTACGGTTCTTGCCATTGCAGGCAACTCGGACCAGTCTCGGCAGCTCGGATTCACGATCGCCTTTGCCATCCTCTTGGACACATTCTTCGTCCGCACTCTCCTTGTGCCTTCCATTGCGTTGCTTCTCGGTCGCTGGAACTGGTGGCCGTCGTCGCTGTTTGCCGAGCCCGCCGGCGCGGCCTCGCCAGACAGGTAGCTCCATCCCAGCGGGACCGCGATGGGCGGTCGCCAGTCAGGTTGCCAGTCAAGCAAGCGCCGAAAAAGACTCCAGGGCGGCGTTACGGCCGAAATCCGAATACGGAGGGAGAGGGATTCCAACCGTCAGTTGCCAAGACTGTGCCTGGCTTAGCGAAAGTCGACTAGCACCGTGAGGCCGGGTCGGTGCAGGATGCAACTTCGTAATCGATCGTGTAGATGGCGCCGAGGCCATCGTATTTGACCGGCCCGGGCACCGAGTCGTAATCGAAGCTTATCCGGATACGTTCGCGGAGGCCACGTGTATAAAGCTCGCTATAGTTGCCGGCTGCTTCGTTCCGGGGCGCAAGAACATGCCACCCGCGTAGCGTCAACTCCTCCCGGTACCAACCCCAGATAATCGCAGCCGTTGATTCGTTAGGAGGCAATGGCACCTCGAGAATGAGTGATAGTGAAGCCGGAGCGTTACCCGGGGGATGCCCCACGAGCATAGGATCGTACGGACCTTCAGCTCCAGCCTGCTCCCAAACAGGGCGCGAAAGAGGAAACCATAACCTGGCCGCCGGTCGCGACCGCATGTAGCTATCGGTCAAGTTGCCGGTGGTCAACGGCGTTTCTGGAATCGGCAAGCCACCAAGCACCAAGAAGCCGGCAGCTACGGCAACTATGACCGCTGATGCCAGCGAGTTGCGGTAAAGCGGCCGATCCCATTTCACAGCCGTATAACGTGAAGCTGGTGCCAGCGTTGCGTCGTCCGCGTCACCCGGAGCCCAAGGAGCGGAGGGAGAGGGATTCGAACCCCCGAAGGCTTGCACCTTAGTGGTTTTCAAGACCACCGCCATCGACCACTCGGCCATCCCTCCGGCGACCATAAATAATACGGCCGACTCCTACGCCGCACGGTGACGCATGGGGACGACCATTGGCGCCGGCCGACGAAGCCAGACGATGCCGCTCATCGTAAGTAGCTGCTCTACCTTCGGATTCACGCGGGAGTGGCTCGGCTCGGCGTTGAGCATGTCTAGTACGCGGTGACCGAGTTCGGACTGCGGCAATGCCCACTGTGCCCACATGTCTTTCGCGTCAGGCTCCATGCTTGCCTTGAACTGCAGTTGAACAGCGCCGCGGCCCACCCCGTGCAGGGCATGCTTGTGAAAGAACGGCGAGGGAACGAGGAACACGGGATCCGTGAAGCCCCGGGTCTTGATGTCGAAATGCGCCAGGAAGTACAGCAGCCGAGGATCGCTGATAAGCGGAGCCTTTTCCCGGAAATCGATTTGCAAAATGCGCGATCGGCCATGGAGGCGGAGCTGTTTGGCGGTCTTGAGCTGAACCGCCAGGCTCTCCCCGAAGTGCCGCCGGATATGGATTTCGAAATCACGGCGATCGTCGTCCGCGAGGGCACGGGCTGGGATCAGCCGCCCGTTCGAGGTCAGGATGCAGATCTTGGCGAACTCGGCCTCGGTGATCACGCCCTGCTGGACACTCGTGATGGCCATCTGCCATATCCAAACCGCCGATTGCCGATTTCCTTCCGCCGTTCGGAAGCTTGCCGATCAGACTGCTGACCGAGTAGACGGCGCCGCCCTGTTGCCCACCGGCGCTATGAGTTCAGCCTGCAGCGAGAGCTTGCGCCAGCCGGGGAACGCGGCCAGCACCAGCAGGACGCCGCGCCATTCTCTCGCTGGCGGGACGGATGGGACCAGCCAGCTGCTCCAGGCGAAGGAATCATCGGCCGATCCGCTCACGCGTCCCCAGCCGGCCGCCTCGAGCTGTTTGGCAAAATACGCCTCCAGCTCGGTTGGGGCTATCTCGGTGTGGGCTCGGGCATCGGATCTCCAGGTCCCTCCGCCGCCCCCGGTACCCTCTGGCTGCAGCTTGACTCCGGGCGGTGGCTTCAGATCGGGAAGCACCGACTCTTCGTACTGCGTGCCGCGGCGAATGTTCGCCATGACGTCTTGCCCGTGCACGGGGTCGTACCGAACCCGAAGTTCGGCGCCGCCGTCCTCTCGGTCCGCGGCATGAACGTAGACCAACGCCGACTCGCCTTTAGCGACGAGCAGCGTCGACCCCATCATGGCGCGATGCTGGAAACCGCCGCTGGGCGGGCGCGGCTGTTCGATACGCTCCCAACCGAGTCCGACCAGGATGGTCGCGTAGTCGGCGGCGACGGCATCGGGGTCTCCCACCCCGTCGAAAATCATCTCGGCTCCGACCAACTCGCCGGCGCGACGGCGAACAACGCTACCGAGGAACCTGAGCTCGGTTCGATCGACGAGCTCAGGTGGCAATTCGTCGGGATAGCCAACTGTGAGATCGGCAGTCGCCGGACCTTCGGGATCGGGCCAGGTCAGGAGGCGGCCGGCAAGCTGCCGAAGCAGGCGCTCGCGCTCCGTCTCCGGCGCCGGACCGCTCACCGGATGACGTCGAGACCGCCCATATACGTGCGCAGCGCCGTGGGTACCCGGATGGTGCCGTCCTCCTGCTGGTAATTCTCAATGATGGCGACCATCGTGCGCGGGAGCGCGAGACCGGACCCGTTCAGCGTGTGGACAAAATCGACTTTTCCGTCCTTGCGCCGGTAGCGGATGTTGGCGCGCCGCGCCTGGAAGTCGTTGTAGTTGGAGCAAGATGAGACTTCGAGGAACCGCTTCTCGCCGGGCGACCACGCCTCGAGGTCATAGGTCTTCGACTGGCCGAACCCCATGTCCCCAGTGCACAAGAGGATCACCCGGTACGGGATCTCGAGCCGCTGCAGCACGTCTTCGGCGTCCTTGACCAGCAGGTCGAGTTCTTCGTTCGACTGTACCGGTTCGACGAACTTGACCATCTCCACCTTGTTGAACTGGTGCAGCCGGATATAGCCACGGGTGTCCTTGCCGGCCGCGCCGGCCTCGCTTCGAAAGTTGGTCGACCAGGCCACATGCTTGATCGGAAGCGCCGAGGCCGGCAGGATCTCCTCGCGATACATGTTGGTCACCGGGACCTCCGCCGTCGGCACGAGGAAGAGATCACGGGCCTCGATGCGAAAGGCATCGTCCTCGAACTTCGGCAGCTGGCCGGTGCCGGTCATGGCAGCGCGGTTCAGGAGGAAGGGTGGAAAGACCTCGACGTACTCGTGCTCGCGGATGTGCAGATCGATCATGAAATTCAGCAGCGCCCGCTCAAGGCGCGCACCGGCGCCCTTGAGGAACAGGAAGCGTGAGGTCGCCACCTTGACGCCGCGTTCGAAGTCGAACAGGCCAAGCTGCACACCGAGGTCGTAGTGCGACTTCGGCGTGAAGGAAAATTCTCGGCCCATGCCCCACTCGCGAATCGTCGGGTTGGCGGATGCGTCCTTTCCTTCGGGAACAGAGGGGTCGGGCGGATTGGGCACCTCCAGCAACAGCGCGTTGAGCCGAGCGTCAATCGGCGCCAGCTTCTGTTCGAGCGCCTTGACTTCGTCCTTGAGGCCCCGCATCTCGTCGATGGCCGCCTGATCCCGCGTCTTCGCCATCGCCGCTGATCGTCGGTTCTGTTCGGCTTTGAGCTGCTCGAGTTTCGACAGGGTTTGCCGCCGCTCGGCATCGAGTTTCAAGATCTCGTCGACCGGCGACGTCTCGCCTTTCTTGCGCGCTCCCTCCCGGACGACCTCCGGATGTTCGCGGATGAAGCTAAGGCTCAGCATGGCGAGCCCGCAGGTGCGGGAAGAGGATGACGTCGCGGATCGATGGTTGGTCCGTGATGATGGCGGCGAGGCGATCGATCCCCAGTCCCATGCCACCGGTCGGCGGGAAGCCGTACTCGAGCGCGGTGAGGAAGTCTTCATCCATTGGATGCGTTTCCTCGTCCCCGGCCGCCCTGGCGCGAGCCTGGTCGACAAAGCGGGCGCGCTGGTCATCCGGGTCGTTCAGCTCGGAGAACGCGTTGGCGATCTCCTCGCCCGCGATGAAGAGTTCGAAGCGATCCGTCAATCGCGGGTCAGACGTGCGACGCCGCGCCAGCGGCGAGACCTCGACGGGATGGCCAAGGACAAACGTCGGTTGGACCAGTGTGTCCTGCACCAGCTCTTCGAACAACTCGGCAACCAGGCCTCCCCAGCCAAGCCCGGGTTTGGGCTCGATGTTGTACTTCTTGATCAACCCCTCGAGCATCGGCACGTCGGCCTTCAGCAGGTCCTCGTCGACCACCTGGCTGACCGCATCGACCATCTCGATGCGCTTGAAGGGCCGGCTGAAGCTGATCTCCTGTCCCTGGTAGTGGATTGTGGGCGTGCCCTTGACGCGCTCCACCAGGTGGATGGCGAGCGATTCCGTAAGTTCCATCATTCCCTCGACGTCGGTGTACGCCTGGTACAGCTCGAGCATGGTGTATTCGGGACTGTGCCACTGATCCATTCCTTCGTTGCGGAAGATGCGGCCAATCTCGTACACGCGGTCGAAGCCGCCGATGATCAAGCGCTTGAGGTACAGCTCGAGCGCGATCCGCAAGTACAGGTCCATGTCCAGCGCATTGTGATGGGTGCGAAACGGTCGGGCCGCCGCGCCGCCGGCCAGCGGCTGTAGCACCGGCGTCTCCACCTCGACGAAGCCGCGCCCTTTGAGGAAGGTTCGCGTCTCCTCGACCATCCGACTGCGCGCCAGGAAGACATCCATCACCTCGGGATTGGCGATCAGGTCCAGGTACCGCTGGCGGTAGCGGAGCTCCTTGTCTTTGAGGCCGTGATACTTCTCGGGCAGCGGGCGCAACGCCTTCGCCAGCAGCACGAAGTCCTCGATCTCGCAGGTGATCTCGCCCCGCTTGGTCCGAAACAGCGTGCCGTGCACGCCGATGATGTCGCCCAGGTCCAGGTCGGTGAATCGCTTGTAGGGCTCCTCGCCAACCTTATCCACTTTGGCCAGCAGCTGGATCCGTCCCACGAAATCCTGGATATGGGCGAAAGTCGCTTTGCCCATCACGCGGATCGCGACCAGTCGGCCAGCAAGAGCGACGCGCTCGGTGCGCACCTCGGCGCCGCCGCTTTTTTCGGCCTGCTCGTAGAGCGCGAGCGCCTCGGCCGAACTGTGCGTACGATCGAAGCGGCTCTGGTAGGGCTCGATGCCCTGCGAACGAAGCGTCGTCAGCTTCTGGCGGCGCTGCAGTTCCTGTTCGGTCCGCTCCCCTTCCATTCCGCGAAAGTCTAAAGGGTCGCGGCGCTCGACCCGCTAGAGAACATCGAAGGCGCGGCTTTCCATCGGTCGGTCGGGCCGGAATGGATTGTCGACCGCCCGCAGCTTCCCCGTGATCGCATCGATAGC
This sequence comes from Chloroflexota bacterium, assembly GCA_005882045.1. Lineage (GTDB taxonomy): Bacteria > Chloroflexota > Dormibacteria > CF-121 > CF-121 > CF-13. Next base: position 12,452 of record VBHO01000149.1, read on the forward strand.
CCGCCGGCTGCCGCCGATGCTGCCCATGATGCCGTGACCGCTGTAGCCGGTGTTGACCGCAAGCCCCGGGATGAGAGTAGGGCCAAGCAGAGGCCGTCGATCGGGCGTATAGGTGTACTGGCCGGCCTGTAGCCACCACTGCAGGCGCGACGATGCCCACACGTCTTTCCAGAAGGGGACGATACGCGCCAGCGCATGATCGCTGCTGGGATCGAGCAAGCCGAAGGCAAATGACGCGGATGTTGGGACGTCGTCAACCGGCGGCTCGGCAGGCGCCGGTGCGGTCCATAAGGCGTGAGCTCCGGTGCCGGTGGGTCGCCAGTGCGCCCCGGTTTCGAAGTCAATGGTCATCGGCGCGCCCTCGGGGATCTGAGGGACGTCCGGCATGATCAGTTTCTGCCGACGAACAGTCGCCAGCGGCAGCTCGAGGCCGGCGAGCTCGCCGACTGGACCCGATAGCGGACCTGCGGCGATCACCACCGTCTCGGCCTCGATGTTTCCGTCCGTCGTCGTCACGCCCCGGACACGGTCGCCGTGGACGCGGAACCCGGTGACCGTGACGCCAGTCTTGATACGGGCACCACTCGCCCGGGCGAGTTCGAGGGCAAGCACGCGAGGCTCGAGCCAGCCATCGCCCTGCCGGAAGCGAGCATTGACGATGTCCGGCGCCAGGTAGGGAAAGCGCCGCCGCGCCTCGGCCCCGTCCAGTAATTCGACGTCAGTCAGCCCCCAGCCCCGCTGCGCGACGACCAGGTCGGCCTGGGCGCGAGCGCCATCCGGCGTCCGGGTGACGAAGAGGTAGCCCTGGTGCCGAAGCCCGATGTCAACTCGCGTCTGCAGGTCGTCGAAGAATGCGACGCTCTCCCGGACCAGCTCGACCTCTTCGACGTTGTCGAACTGCAGGCGAAACGCGCCAGTGGCGACCGGCGTGGTCAGCGTTGCCAGGGCGGGGCGTTTTTCCAGGACGACCGTCTTGAGCCCGGCGCGCTTGGCAAAGAATGCCGTGGCACAACCGATGATCCCCCCGCCGATGACGACGAGGTCGGCGATTTCGGCCGCTAGCGCACCTCGACGATCAGCATCTTGGTGGAGCCGCCGGGCGTCACCACCGAGACATCGTCGCCGACATGTTTGCCGAGCAGCGCCTTGCCAACCGGTGACTCGAGCGAGATGCGGCCCTTGCTCGGTTCCGCCTCAGCCGAGCCGACGATCGTGAAGGCCTCGTCCCCGTACTCGTCGTGCACCTTCACGGTCGACCCAACCTCGACGATGCCCTTGACGTGCTTGCCTTCGATGATGCTGGCGTTGCGGACCAGCTTCTCGAGCAGCAGGATGCGGCCCTCAACGAAGCCCTGCTCGTTCTTGGCGTCATCGTATTCGGCGTTCTCGTTGATATCGCCGAACTCTTTGGCCTGCCGGATGCGCTCGGCGACCTCGGGGCGGCGCTTGTTGCGCAGCACCTCCAGCTCCGCCTGGAGCCGGTTCAACCCTTCCTGGGTGAGATAGACAACCTTGTCGTTTTCCATTGTTCTCCCTTCTGCGAGTCGCTAAGCGGCTCCCAGAGCCGCCGTATTATACGGGATTCCCGCCGCGAGTTCGCTACCCCAGAATTCGAATCGAAAGCGGGGGCAAATTCTCGCGCACTCGGGCTCCAGCACCCACCGGAAGGACCGTCCGGAAGAGGCCATGGAGCGTGTAGGTACCGGGGGCCAGTTGGGTAGAGGTCGGCCAATCGGCCGTAAAGCTGGCGGTCTCACCGGCGGCGAGCTGCTTGTGGCCCAAGGCCATGCACATGATCGCGGGCACGGGCTGCGCCCAGGTCGTCTGATGCTGGCTATCCTCCGCCCAGATATGGAGCGTCTGGACGCAGCCAATCTCGTAGTCGATCGGCCCGGTTACGGTCAGGGTGAGGTGAACGGTCCCGCCGGCCGGCAGCGAGGCCGGTGCCGCCTGGGCCTGAAAAGGCCCATTCGTTCCCGACACGGTGCCGGACGGGCCCGGTGCCGCCGCCTGGGCTCCACAGCCACCGACGACCAGGGCGACCAGAAACAGCAGTACACGTTCCATGCCCGTATGACGCGATCCGGGCGGAAAGGTTCCCTGGTCAGGCCGCTTCGCACGAGGCCGGCGCGTCGTCGATCTCGCCGTCGAGCGAGAACGGGCCGGGATCGATCGTCAGGGCGGCGTCGAGCACGGCCGTCACATCGATCGGGCTGGTGACGGACTGCACCATGGTGCGCAACCGCGCCGCGCCCCTGAATCCCCGCAGCCCCCAGGCGATGAACTTCCGCAGCAGGCGGGGGCCCCGTTCGGGGCCGTAATAGTCGAGCACGAGGTCGCAGTGGCGCCGGACCAACCCGATCTGCTCTTGCCAGGACAATGGCGGGATCGACTCACCGCTCGTCAGGCGGACCACGGTCTGCCGCACCAGCCAGAGGTTGCCCAGAATGCCGCGGCCTAACATCACCGCGTCGACCCCGCTCTCGCTTTGGCGCCGCGCCGCGTCGTCGGCGGTCCGCAGATCGCCGCTCCCGGCCACCGGGATGCTGACGGCGGCTTTGACCTGCGCGATCGCCTCCCAATCGGCCGACGGATCGTAGCGCTGCGACCGGGTGCGGCCGTGAACCGCAAGCCCCTGGATGCCGGTCGCCTGCAGTCGCGTCGCCATCTCCAGGTGATTGCGGCTGGCAAAGTCCCAGCCCAGCCGGATCTTGACGGTCACCGGAACGGACACGGCGCCGACCACGGCGTCGGCCACGCGGCAGGCGCGATCGGGATCGCGCAGCAAGGAGGAGCCGCCCGAGGTCTTGACCACCTTGGGCACCGGGCAGCCCATGTTGATGTCGACGATGTCGGCACCGGCCGCCTCCGCCATCCGCGCCGCCTCCGCCATCACGCCCGGATCGCCGCCCATCAGTTGGACCGAGACCGGTCGCTGATCCCAGCAGAGGTCCATCAACCGGAACGACTCGCGGTGATTCCGCACCAGCGCTTCGCTGCTGATCATCTCGGTGCAGGCCATGCCGGCGCCGAATTCCCGGGCGATCTTCCGAAAGGGCGCGTCGGTGACCCCCGCCATGGGGGCGACGTAAACAGGTGAGAGAAGGTTATGCCGGCCGATGTTCACGGGGCCACCAGCCTACCAGTCTTTCGGGCGCAACCGGATCTCGAGCCGGAGCACAGGCCATGTTTGCCGCGGGTTAGGCATTGAGGTCGTAGATCAGCCGGAGCCCCTCCAGCATCAGCCGCTGGTCGACCAGCTCGATGACCGACGTCTCGGCCGCGATCAGCCCAGCCAGCCCGCCAGTCGCGATCACGCGCGGGCTTTCGCCCAGCTCTTTCTTGATGCGGGCCACCATACCCTCGACCTGGGCCGTGAAGCCGAAGATGATGCCGGCCTGCATGCTCTCGGCGGTGGTTCGCCCGATCACGTTGGCGGGCGCCTTGAGCTCCACGCGCTGCAGGCGAGCGGCGCGTTCGTAGAGGGCCTCGACCGAGATCCCCATCCCCGGGGCGATGGCGCCGCCCAGGTAATCGCCCTCTTTGGAGACCACGTCATAGGTGGTAGCCGTGCCGAAATCGATGATGATCAACGGGCCGCCGTATTTCTTGAAGGCAGCCATCGCCGCTACGATTCGGTCGGCGCCGACCTCTTTGGGATCGCGATAGTGGATCCGAAGTCCGGTCTTGATCCCGGGGCCGACCATCATCGGCTCCTTACCGAAATAGCGTTCGATCGCCTCTACCAGGCTGCTGTTCAGAGGTGGAACGACGCTGGCCACCACCACCGCATCGACGCTTTTCGGGTCGATCCCCTCCTGCCGGATCAACTGCACCATCAGTAGGCCCAGCTCGTCGGGCATGCTGTCGCGCCGGGTGGCGAGGCGCCAGTCGTGCCGGAGCTGATCCCCCTCGAAGAGCCCGAACGCCAGGTTCGTGTTCCCGAGGTCGATCGCCAGCAACATCGCCGTCAGTCTACCCGCGCTGAACGGGACGCTTTGGTTTTTACAATGGGACGTGGCCAGCGCCCACCCGAACGCGGCTGC
>VBHO01000149.1:16650-49344 GCA_005882045.1 Chloroflexota bacterium
GCCAGCTCCGTCGGGCGCTCGTCGAGCGCCAGCTGTTGAACCGGAGAGGCGGCGTCTACTGGCGCGTCGGCTAAACGAGGCCGCTAGACGACGCACCCGCCCGGTTAGTTAGTAGACGTCTTCTTTGCGGGAGTCGTCGTCGGCCTCGGGGACCTCCACCTCGTCCTCGGCGGACTCCACCGTATGCATGCCGTCGAGCTCCTCGGCCGGCTCTTCGCCGTCTTCCTCGGTCTCCTCGGCATCGGCCGCCCGATTGAGCAACGAATCCTTGGCGTAAGGCCGGAACTCGTCCCGTCCCGCCTTCTTGATCGGGAATGACGGCCGCCCGAAGAACTTCGGATCCTGATACGTCTCCCGGACGATGACCTTAACGCCACCGGTGTCACAGGAGGCGACGGCGCCGGAGTACCGGTTGCCACCTTCGAGGAACTTGATCAGGCGACGGCCAAGGGCGTGTTCGAGATGTCCCAGGTAGACGCCGCGCGATGTCTCCACGTTCATGGTGTCGCCCGCCACGATCAGCTTGACCGGGTCGCCACCCGAGACCTTGGCGCAGGGATCACCCTCGGCGTGCATATGAAGGGCGGTGAGGGCGGTCTTGCCCGTCTCTTCGATGAAGGCATCGACATTCACCTTCGCCTTCGAGGTCGGCACCGGCTGGCCGCCGCGCAGGGCCTGCAGCTTCGCCAGGTTCTTGAGGGCGATCGGGTTCACGGGGTTGAGCTTGAGCGCGCTCTTGTAGGCGTCGATGGCGTTCTCCAGCTGGCCAAGCTCGGTGTAGGCCTTGCCCAACCGGTTGAGGGTGTCTTCGTCCGGGCCGAACCGGTCCATGATGCCCCGATTGACCTGGACCGCTTCCGTCCATTTGCTCGCCAGGGCCAGCTCGATTGCTTCATCGACGTACTGGGCCCGTGGTTTGATGCGCTCTGCGAATTCGGCCAACGCTTGCCCTCCTGAATGCGTCGTATACCCTACGCGCGCCTGAAAAGCATTGTCAAGCCCGGATACGACTTGCCAGGCATCACAACGGGGGAGGCCCTCGATGCTTGTGCAAAAGGCCGCAAGATTATTAATAGGTATTAGAAGAGTTGCCCTATTAGTTGCAGCCGTTGAGACAAGGTTGTATAAAGAGCTACGCCTTCGGGTAGCGCGAGCCCGGGAAGCAATCACCATTTCAAGGAGGACGTATATGAGATTGCCGAAGTTGCTCGCCGGGCTTGCCGTCGCGAGCGTGGCGCTGGCGGCCTGCGGCACGTCAGGCGGAACCAGCCAGACCATCAAGGGAACCATCAAGATCGGCATCGATCTGCCGGTCAGCGGCTCCGATGCCTCGGATGGCCAGCCGACCCAGAACGGCGCCAAACTGGCCATCAAGCTGGCCGGGAAGGTCTGCGGGGCCTCGAGCCACAGCGATGCGTGTTTCACCCTGGCGTCGTTCCCGCTGGATGACGCCGTCAACGGGGCGCACGATCCGGGGCAGGGCGCCAAGAACGTCCAGCAGTTCGTCGCCGACTCGGCCGTGCTCGGTATGGTTGGCCCCTTCAACAGCAGCGTGGCCCGCGCCGAGATGCCGATCGGGAACACCGCCGGCCTGGCCATGATCAGCCCGGCTAACACCAACGAGTGCCTGACCCAAGAGCCGCCGGACGGCCACTGCGCCGGGCAAGCAGCCAAATTGCGTCCCAAGGGTGGAAACAACTACTTCCGCGTTTGCACCACCGACCTGATCCAGGGACCAGCGGCCGCGGACTACGCCTACAACAAGCTGGGGAAGAAGAAGGTCTACGTCTTCAATGACCAGCAGACCTACGGGCTCGGGATCGCCAAGAACTTCGCGGCGCAGTTCGCGAAGGATGGCGGCACCGTACTGAACTCGGACCTGGGTGGCTTTGACCCGGGGTCGACCAACGACTTCAAGAACCAGATCAACCGGGCTAAGTCGCTGGGGGCCGACGTCGTCTTCTTCGGCGGCACCACCGCGACCAAGGGCGGACAGATCCGCAAGCAGATGCTGGGCCTCCTCGATGTCCCGTACGTCGCTGGTGACGGCATCTCCGGCAACCAGTTCGCCAAGGACGCCGGTGACAACGCCGCGAATAGCTACTTCACCGTGGCCGGCCCCTACCCGCAGGCGCTGCCGACCGCCCAGAAGTTCAACGCCGACTACAAGAAGGAGTACAGCCAGGACGTGGGGGCCTACAGCGCGCAGGCCTACGATGCGGCCAGCATCATCATCGCCGCGCTCGGCCGGGCGATTGACGACGCGGGCGGCAACATGCCCACCCGTGACCAGGTGACCGCCCAGGTAGCCAAGACACAGAACTACAAGGGCGTCATCGGGACCACGAGCTTCGACGCCAACGGCGACACCAGCTTGAAGATCATCACGATCTACAAGTGGGCCTCCGCGACCGACACTGGCGGGACCTTCGTCGACCAGGTCACCGTCTCCTAAGAGACAGACGTCATGAGGGGTAGGGCGCCGCGCCCTGCCCCTCATCCTTGAACCCGATGGGTCGGCTGGCTACACTGTTCGGCAGCCGACCGATCGCGGCGCAGGCCGGTTAAGAGAAGGGATGAGGTTCTTTGCCGACCAGCTGATCCTGGGCCTGACCGACGGGGCTATCTTTGCCCTGGTCGCGCTGGGCTACACCATGGTCTACGGGATCATCGAATTGATCAACTTTGCCCACGGCGACATCTTCACCGTCGGCGGCTTCATCGGCCTGACCCTGATCGGCATCCTCGGCCTGCAACACGCACCACCCGCCCTGCTGATCCCCGGCGTCATCGTGGTCTTCCTGGTGGCCATGAGCCTCAATGGGCTGCTCGGCGTGGCCATCGAGCGAGTCGCCTACCGCCCGCTGCGCAACGCGCCTCGACTGGCGCCGCTGATCACGGCGGTCGGGATCTCATTCATTCTCGAGGGGATCCTCTTCCTGCTGAAGGGGCCCAACCAGATCTCGTATCCGAACCTGCTGCCCGGCGGCAACCTCAACCTGGGATTCGCCTCGATTGGGATCGGCAACATCTTCATCATCTTGATCGCGCTTGGACTGATGATCGCGCTCAACCAGTTCATCCAGCGCACACGCATCGGGCGCGCCATGCGTGCGACCGCCCAGGACCGTGACGCCGCGCGGCTGATGGGCATCAATATCAATCGGACGATCGCCATCACCTTCTTCATCGGCTCCGGGTTGGCGGCCGCCGGCGGCATCATCTACGGCTTCGCCTACCAGACGATCGACTTTAGCCTCGGGTTCCGCAACGGCTTGATCGCCTTCACCGCGGCCGTCTTCGGCGGCATCGGGAACGTCGTCGGAGCGGCGATCGGCGGCTTCATCATCGGCATCATCATCGACTTCGTGGGGGGCTACTTCCAGGGCGGTCAGCAGTGGTCCGACGTGGTCGTCTTCAGCATCCTCATCATGGTGCTGGTGTTCCGGCCGACCGGGTTACTCGGCATGCGGGTACCGGAGAAATGAGCCAGCGAACCGGCACTCCTCCGGCGGTGGGCAATCGGAAACCGAGCCGGTTGGGCCGCCTCGGGCGTGCCCAAAACATCCCGTACCTCCTTCTTGGCATCGCCCTGTTGCTCTTCCCGATCCTCGATTCGAACCGATCGCAGATTGACGTGGCGGCCTTCGCCGGGGTCTGGGTGCTGCTGGCCCTCGGCTTGAACATCGTCGTCGGCTATGCGGGGCTGCTCGACCTGGGCTATGCGGCGTTCTTTGCCATCGGCTCGTATGCCTTTGCCATCCTGGCGTCCGGTCAGTTCAACATCCACATCTCGTTCTGGATCCTCCTGTTCGCCTCGGCGTTCATCGCCGCGATGTTTGGCGTTCTCCTCGGCGCGCCGACGCTGCGCCTTCGCGGCGATTACCTGGCGATCGTCACGCTCGGTTTCGGCGAGATCGTGCCGCGCGTCTTCCGGAACCTCACACCGATCACGGGTGGCGTGAATGGCATCGTCGGTGTCGACCAGCCGAAACTGCCGGCCGTTTTTGGTTGGAGCGGGAACTTTGGCTTCAATCCGATTCCGTACTACTACCTGATCCTCGGCGTGATCGTGTTGTGCCTCTTCCTCATCAACAACCTGCGCAACTCGCGGCTCGGACGCGCCTGGATGGCGATTCGCGAGGACGAGGTGGCGGCGGCGGCGACCGGGATCAACACCGTCACGACTAAGCTGCTCGCCTTCGCGCTGGGCGCCTCCTTCAGCGGATTCGCCGGGACCTACTATGCGTCGAAGCTCTTCATCGTCAGCCCGGAGTCGTTCAGCTTCCAGGCCGTATCGGTCGTGGTGCTGGTGATGGTGGTTCTCGGTGGGATGGGCAGCATGCGAGGCGTGATTGTGGGCGCCCTGCTGATCTACTTCATCCAGTCCTATGTCCTGATCCAGCTACCCGGATGGATCGTCAGCGCGACCACCGCCCTGAACATCGACTTTCTTACCAAGCTCGACATCGGCAGCTATGTCCAGCGCTCGAACTTCCTGATCTTCGGCATCATCCTGGCCGGCATCATGCTGCTGCGACCACAGGGGCTGCTCCCCAGCGCTCAGCGCAAGGTGGAGCTAGAGGGGGGCACCTCGGATGAGGCCGTGGCCGACCTCGGTTCGGCCTAGGGACATCGATGCCAATCCTTGAAACGCGGGGGCTGACCAAGCGCTTCGGCGGCCTGGTCGCCGTCAACAGTGTCGACATCAGCGTGGAGCAGGGCGAGATCTTTGCGATGATCGGCCCGAACGGCGCCGGCAAGACGACGTTGTTCAACCTGGTGGCCGGGCTTTACAAGCCAACGTCGGGCCAGATCCTCTTCAACGGCCGATCGATCTACCCGGTCCGCGACTTCTGGCGCACCTATTCGCCGCCATTTGCCGCCTACTACATGGTGTTGGACAGTATTCGACGCGGCCTCGGCCTGGGACCCATGCCGTTGGGACTCAAGCCTCACGCGGTAACCGCTTTGGGAGTGGCCCGTACCTTCCAAAACATCCGGCTCTTCTCATACATGACCGCACTGGAAAACGTCATGGTCGGCGAGCACCCCCGGATGCATGCCAAGGTTTGGGACTCCCTGCTACGCACGCCATTCGCCCGTCGCGAGGAGCACAAGGTCCGCGAGCGGGCCAGGGAGCTGCTGCGCTTCGTCGGATTGGAGCGTCAGGCGGATCAGTACGCGCGCAACCTGCCCTACGGCTTCCAGCGGCGGCTGGAGATCGCCCGGGCACTCGGCACCGCGCCCAAGCTCCTGATGCTCGACGAGCCGGCCGCCGGCTTCAACCCGCAGGAGAAGAACGAGCTGATGCAGCTCATCCAGGACATCCGGAGCCAGGGGATCACCGTCTTCCTCATCGAACACGACATGAAGGTCGTGATGGAGGTCTCGGAGCGGATCGTCGTCCTCGATTACGGCGAGAAGATCGCCGAAGGTCCACCGCAAAAAGTGCGCACCGACCCGCGCGTCATCGAAGCCTATCTCGGGAAGTCGGCATAGTGTCGGTCCTGCTCGAGGTCGAGCGGATCGACGTCTTCTACGGACGGATCCAGGCCTTGCGGGGCGTCAGCCTCCATGTCGACGAGGGCGAGATCGTGACCCTGATCGGCGCCAACGGCGCGGGCAAGACCACGACGCTTCGGGCGATTTCCGGGCTGACGCCGGCGAGCTCGGGCCACGTCAGGATCCGCGGCCTGGACATCACCCGGATGCAGGCGGAGGACATCGTGACCAAGGGCATCGGTCACGCGCCCGAAGGGCGCCGGATCTTCGCCCGGATGTCGGTGCGTGAGAACCTCGACCTGGGTGCCTACATCCGGCGTGACGGAGAAACGCGCCACGATATGGAGCGGGTCTACACGCTCTTCCCGCGGCTCAAGGAACGGCAAGGGCAGCTCGCCGGCACGCTCTCCGGTGGCGAGCAACAGATGCTGTGCATCGGCCGCGCGCTGATGTCGCGACCGAAGGTGCTCCTGCTCGATGAGCCCTCGCTTGGACTCGCGCCACTGATGGTCGACACCATCTTCCAGGTCATCCGCGAGATCAACAGTGAGGGGACGACCATCCTGCTGATCGAGCAGAACGCGCTCAAGGCGCTGGGCGTCGCAGCCCGTGGTTACGTGCTGGAAACCGGCCGGATCGTCAAGGAAGGGCCGTCGAAACAGCTGATGGAAAGCCCCGACGTGCAGAAGGCGTACCTGGGGATCTAGCCGATCGGGCGGCCGGTCACCAGGGCGAGCGCGATCAGGTAGACGCAGATCACGGCGAACAGGCCGTACTCGAACATGATCCGGCGGCTCAATGAGTCGTCGAGCGCGTGGACGGTCAGCCCCTGCCAGGCGTACCAGGCGAAGGCAAGAATGACGGCGACGTACTGGCTGCCCTGGTTGAGGTAGGTCACCATGCCGAAGGCGCCGAAGGTGACGGTGCCCGCCGTCAGGAAGGCGGAGAGCAAGGCGAGGCCTTCTCGCTTGGTGGCGAACCGGAAGCTGCGATAGCCGCTGAGGAGCGCGACGACAAACACCGCGCTGAACTTGATCACGTTGGGCAGGTCGTTCGACTGCAGGATCAGAAAGAAGAGCGCGAGCAGCGCGCAAAAGGTGGTCGCGTCTCGCAGGAATCGATGCAGCGGACGCTCGCGACCCATGCCGCGGGATAGGTCGACGTAGCAGCTGGCGAAGATGAAGGCGCCCATGGTCACCATCGCGAGCGCGTGGACCCGATAGTCGGGCGCCAGGATCGAAAAGGCGGCCGCGGCGATGATGATCAGCACCGGCGAGATGTAGTGATCGAGGCTCAGCCACGCGGGCGTGCGGTTTCGGGCGTGCAGGAAGACAAGCCCCAGGGTCGTCAGGACCGCGAGTCCGGCCGCTGCCTGCCAGACCTGCGTGGGAGACAACAGCTCCGACTTGAAGCTGAGGCCGATGGCGACCGCCCACGCCGAGAGCAGCCCGAGATAGCGCGTGCCCAGGTGGACCGGCCGGGGGGTGGGGCGCGACCGAGATCGCGCTCGCAGTTGTCCTGGCGGTAGGGTTGCGGAAGAACTCGCCAGGGCTTCCGACATGGCGGCTAGCATAGCAGGGAAACGTCCGTTTGGGGTTGGGGAAAGCCCTCACATTCAATCTCGAATTCAACCCCGAATTTGTATTCAAAAACAAATGTTCGAGGGCGACGGCTTGTTCTGTGGATACTGTGGAAAGAGGTGGGACGAACTAGGCCGTGCTGGTGCCCTGCCGGCCATACTTGTCCTCCAGCCGGACGACATCGTCGATCTCCGGGGTCGAGACCTCGAAGAACTCGCACTCCTCGACGCCGATCATCCGGTGCTTTCGTCCCGGGATGATCCGCCGCGACATCCCGGGAGTCAGTCGATGGGTCTCCATCTGGCCCTTGTCGTTTTCGAGCTGGAGGTCCATGGCGCCCTTGACCACCAGCAGCGTTTCGTCCTTGTGCCGGTGGTATTGCAGGCTGAGCATTTCCCCACTGTTGATATGGATCACCTTTCCCAGGTACTTGTCGGTAACGGCGAAGCGATTTTCCCAGCCCCAGGGCTTTTTGACGATCTCAGACAAGCTGGCGCACGCCTAACCGTTCTTCGAGCGCGGCCAGCAGCTGGTCGACGCGCTCCTTCGAGCCGGCCTCGCTGTAAACGCGAATCAGCGGCTCGGTTCCGGAGAAACGGACCAGCACCCAGCTGCCGTCCTCGAGGTAGTACTTGAAGCCATCATCGGTGCGTGAGCGTACCACCCGGCTGCCGGCAATCTCGGTGGGCGGCTCCTTCTCCAGCCGGCCATAGAGTTCGACGCGGCGGGTCGCGTACTCCTGGCGGTCGAGATGCAGGTCGTGGCGGGCGTAGAAGTGCGGGCCGACCAGCTCGGTGAGGTGCTCCATGATCTTCGACAGCGGCTTGCCGTACTTGACGATCATGTCGGCGAAGGTGATGCCGGAGAGAATCCCATCCCGCTCGGGGATGTGGCCGCGGAAGGCGAAGCCGCCGCTTTCCTCGCCACCGAGAATCGCATTGGTCTCAGCCATCTTGGGCCCGATGTACTTGAAGCCGACCTTGAGCTCGTGCACCGTGACCCCGAAGCGTTCCCCGAGCTTGTCGACCATGGAGGTCGACGTCAGCGAGCGGACCACGTCGCCCTTCTGTCCGCGCTTCTCGACCAGGTACATCATGAGCAGCGCCATCACTTGTAGCTGGTTGATAAAGGTGCCGCGCTCGTCGATGATGCCCACCCGGTCGGCGTCACCGTCATTGGCGATGCAAAGGTCGAACCCGCCTTTGCGCATCCGCTCCATCGCCTCCGGCATCCACTGGGCAATGGGCTCCGGGTGCATGCCGCCAAAGCCCGGGTTCCGCTCGCCGTGGATCTCTTCCACCGTCGTCCTGCCGCCGGCGAGCAGCGCCCGAACGTAGCCCTGGCTGGCGCCGTACATCGGTTCATGGAGGATCTTGAGCCCGGCGGCCTTGATGGCGCCCAGGTCCACCAGCCGATTGATCTGTGCGGCGTACGCGGGTTGAGGGTCAAAGACCTCGATCTTCCCCTCGCGCTGCGCATCGTCGAAGCGAACTTGCATGACGCGCCCGCCACGCTGCACCCGTTGGATCTCTTGCTCCAGCCGGGTTGTCACCTCGGGTGACGCCGAGCCCGCGTACTCCGGCTTGTATTTCAGCCCACTGAAGTAGTAGGGGTTGTGGCTGGCGGTGATGACGAGACCGCCGCTCGCCTTCTTGTCGAGGATGGCGTAGGTCGCCACCTGGGTGGGCGCCGGCGCGTTCACGATGAACACCTTGACGCCGTTGGCGGCCAGCACCTGGGCGACCTCGCGGGCGAAGAGGTCCGAGGCGAAGCGCGTGTCATAGCCGACGATCGCGGACGGGTTTGGCCGGCTGGTTAAGTACTGGGCAATGCCCTGGGTGGCGATGCGAACCGACTCGTAGGTGAAGTCATCGGCGATGATGCCGCGCCATCCATCGGTGCCAAATGTGATTTCGACGTTCGCCACGGTCTTCCCTATCGTAGCGGGGTCGGCCGCACTCGGATCTGGGCTCAGCTGGCTTTCGCCGACGGGGCGCGCAGAACGTCGGCCGGTGGCAGGCCGAGCGCAGCCAGGTCCGATTCCAGCATTTCGCGGATCATCTGCTCGAAGGTGATCTTCGGCCGCCAGCCAAGCTTGGCGCGAGCTTTGCTCGGGTCGCCACGCAGGTCGGGGACTTCGGCGGGACGGAAGTAGGCGCGATCGACTTCCACGTACTTCTCCCAGTCGAGGCCGACCATTCCGAAGGCCAGCTCGACCAGCTGGCGGATGGTCCACTGGATGCCGGTGGCGATGACGTAGTCGTCGGGCTTGTCCTGCTGCAGCATCATCCACATCGCCTCCACGTAGTCCCGGGCATGGCCCCAGTCGCGTTTGGATTCGAGGTTGCCGAGGCGGAGTTTGGTCGAACGCTTGGCGACGATGGCCGCCACCCCGCGCGTCACCTTGCGGGTCACGAAGTTCTCGCCACGACGGGGCGACTCGTGATTGAAGAGGATGCCGTTGCAGGCGAACATACCGTAGGCCTCGCGGTAGTTGACGGTCATCCAGTGCGCGTAGAGCTTGGCGACGCCATACGGGCTGCGCGGATAAAACGGCGTCTGCTCGTTCTGCGGCGGCGGCGTCAAGCCGAACATTTCCGAGGTCGACGCCTGGTAGAACCGAGTCGGACGTCCGGTGGCCCGGATCGCTTCCAGCAACCGGGTCGTGCCCAGCCCGTCCGTGTTCCCCGTGTACTCCGGCTGATCGAACGAAATATGGACCTGGCTCTGGGCGGCCAGGTTGTAAATCTCATCGGGCTCCACCGTCATCACCAGCCGGTTGAGGCCACCCGAATCGGTCATGTCGCCATAGTTGAGGGTGAAGCGGGCGCCCTCGAGGTGCGACGGGTGCGCGTGCTCCAGATGATCGATCCGGCTGCGGTTCATGCTCGACGAGCGGCGCACCACGCCGTGCACCTCGTATCCCTTCTCCAGCAAGAGCTCGGCGAGGTAGGAGCCGTCCTGGCCGGTGATCCCCGTGATCAGCGCTCGTTTTGCCACGGCCACAGTGTACTGACGCTCACAGGTATTCCGTCTTGCCCATTTGCTTGAGGCGTTCCACGATCAGCTTGACGTCCTGGGACCGCGCCTTAGGACAGATCAGGATGGCGTCCTCGGTCTCGATCACGACCATGTCCTCCAGGCCGACCGCCGCCACCAGCTTCTTCGGGGAGTGGATCATGCAGTTCTTGGAGTCGATCAGGACGGAGTCGCCCTCGACGAAGTTACCGGCCTCGTCCTGCTGCAGGATGTCGTGCAGGTCGGCCCAGGATCCCAGGTCGTGCCACTCAAAGGTCGCCCCCACCACCAGGAGGTTGTGGGTGCGTTCGAGCACCACGTAATCGATCGCCTCCGTCGGCAGAGCCTCGTAGGCGACATCGGCCTCCTCCCGCCGACCGGCCGCTCGCGACTGTTTCACCCGCTCCAACCCGGCGTAGAGCTGCGGGGCGTGGGCGGCCATCTCGCTGAAGAGCACCTCCACCGGCCAGCTGAAGAGTCCGAGGTTCCAGAGGTATCCGCCGCCCTTGACGTAACGCTCGGCGGTCTTCAGGTCCGGTTTCTCGACGAAGGCCTTGACCCGGAAGACCGGCGCTCCGTGTTCGCCGTCGACACGCGGACCGGTCTGGATATAGCCGAAGGCGGTGGAGGCATACGGTGGATGCAGACCGACGGTGACCAAGGAGCGTTTCTGCTCGGCCCAGCGCGCTTCCGCCTCGAGCGTTTCCAGGTACGCCTCTTCGTCGTGCCCAAGGTAATGATCGGCGTGGACCGAGAGCATGGTCGCGGCCGGGTCGCGCTCGGCGATGCGAAGCGCTGCCAGTCCCAGTGCCGAGGCGGTCCCGCGTCGCGCCGGCTCGATGATGAAATGCTCATCCTCGAGCTGCGGCAACTGCTCGCGTATGCTCTCCACCTGCGAGCGTTCCGTGACAACGTAGACGTTCTCGGTGAGGCGGCGCACCCGCTCGAACGTCGACTGCAGCAGCGAGAGGCGACCGGCGAGGGCCAGCAGGTGCTTCGGTGACTTCTCGCGAGAGCGTGGCCACAACCGCGTTCCGCTACCGCCCGCCAGGATGACGATGTGCCGGCCCATTTCAGGCGGCGCGTCGCTCGGAGCGGCGCCAGTACTCGAGCGTGTCGCGCAGGGTGCGATCCAGTGAGATCTGGGGCTGCCAGCCGGTGAGCCGCCGGAAGCGGCGGGAGTCGCAGAGATAGACGTCGGCCTCGACCGCGTGCTTCCGGCTGGTATCCACTTCCAGCGTGATCAGGATGCGCGTCATCGCCAGGAGGCGGGCGACCAGGTCGCGCAATCGGGGCGCGGTTCCCGAACCGATGTTGTAGACCTCGCCCGCCTTGGCCTTCTCCGCCGCCAGCAGGTAGGCGCGGGCGATATCGCGCACGTCGGTGAAGTCGCGTCGCGTGTCGAGGTTGCCCACTTTCAGGATGGGCGGCTGCGCACCCAGTTCGATCCGGGCAATCTGCTGGGCGAAGCTCGCGATCGCGAAGTGCGGGGCCTGCCGAGGACCCGTGTGGTTGAAGGGGCGCAGCCGGATCGCCGGCAAGCCGTGGCTGAGGTGATATTGCAACGCCAGAAGGTCCTGCGTCACCTTGCTGACCCCGTAGGGGGTGACCGGTTGCAGCGGCGTGGCTTCGTTGAGCCGCCGAGCCCGGCCGGACGGGCGTCCGTACTCATCGCTTGAGCCGACGACGACCACGCGAGGCATAGGGTCGAGCTGCACCGCCGCCGCCAGTAGGTTCGCCTCGAGGCCGGCGTTGGTGGCGATCGTCCCCGCTGGATCCTGCCAGGACGCCGCCGGGCTGCTCAAGGCTGCCAGGTGGAAGACCCATTGCGGCTTGATGGCGCGGACCAGCGCGTCCACCTGCGCGCGGTCGAGTAAGTCGACCTGGTGCGTTGTCACCGTGGGTGCCAACTCGGCCCTTGAATCCGGTTGAGCGCGACGAATGGTTCCGTGGACGGTGTGGCGGCGTCGGGTCAAAACGTCGGAGAGGTGACTACCCGCGAAGCCGTCGATCCCCGTGACAAGGACGGTCTTAGCCGTCCTGCGACTCCACCACCTGGAGCCGCTGGACGCCCGCCTCGGCGGCCAGCAGGTCGGCCTTGTCGGTGCGTTCCCACGGCAGGTCGAGGTCAGCGCGACCGAAGTGGCCGTAGGCCGCGGTCTGCTTGTAGATCGGCCGGCGCAGCTCCAGCTGCCGGATGATCTCCAGCGGGCTGAGGTCGAAATGCTTTTGCACCAGTTGCTCGATGGTGGCGACCGGCACCCGCTCGGTGCCGAAGGTCTCGACGAACACCGAGACCGGTTTGCGCACGCCGATGGCATAGGCGACCTGGATCTCGCAGTGGCTGGCGAGGCCGGCGGCCACGATATTCTTGGCGACGTAGCGGGCCGCGTACGCACCCGAGCGGTCCACCTTGGAAGGATCTTTTCCGCTAAAGCAGCCGCCGCCGTGCCGGGCGTAGCCGCCGTAGCTGTCGACGATGATCTTCCGGCCGGTGACGCCGGCATCGGCACGCGGACCGCCGAGCACGAAGCGCCCGGTCGGATTCACGTGGATGGTCGACCGCTTATCCAGCATCTTTGCCGGGATTACCTGTTCGAGCACGAGCTCCTGGAGGTCGTCCCGGATCCGCTGCAGGCTGACATCCTCCGTGTGCTGCGCCGAGAGCACGACGGTATCGATGCGCTGCGGCCGGCCGTCGACGTATTCGATGGTGACCTGCGTCTTACCGTCGGGGCCCAGGTAGGGCAGCGTCTTGTCCTTTCGAACCCGGGCCAGCTGGCGGGCCAGCAGGTGGGCGAGCTGGATCGGCATCGGCATCAGTTCCGGCGTTTCGTCGCAGGCAAAACCGAACATCATCCCCTGGTCGCCGGCGCCGCCGGTGTCGACCCCCTGGGCGATGTCGGGCGACTGCTTCTGGATCGAGACGATCACACCGCAGGTTTCGGCATCGAAGCCGAAGCCCGGATGGTCGTAACCGGCCTGCTCGATGGTGTCGCGAATGACGTCGCGCATCTCGACGTAGGTGTCGGTCGTGATCTCGCCGATCACGAAGGCCAGCCCGGTGGTGACGGCGGTCTCGCAGGCCACCCGACCCAGCGGATCCCTGGTCATGATGGCGTCGAGGATCGCGTCCGAGATCTGGTCGGCGATCTTGTCGGGGTGACCCTCGGTGACGGATTCTGAGGTAAAGAGGTGGTTGCGGCGGTTCATCGGGTGCCCGACTCCCAACCGCCCAGGTACTGCGCCTGTTCGGCGGTCAACGAGTCGATGTCGACGTGCATCGCCGCCAATTTTAGCCGAGCAATCTCGCGGTCGATATCGTCGGGAACGGGATAGACCTTGGGTTGCAGTTCGCGCGCGTGGGAGACGAGGTACTCGGCGCTCAGCGCCTGGTTGGCGAAACTCATGTCCATCACGGCCGCCGGGTGTCCCTCCGCCGCAGCCAGGTTGACCAGTCGGCCCTCGCCCAGCACGAAGAGCTTGCGGCCGTCGCGCAGCCGGTACTCCTCGAGCGAGGGCCGGATAGTGCGGACGCTCTCCGCCATGCCGTCCAGTGCGCTCAGGTTGATCTCGTCGTTGAAGTGCCCGGAATTGGCGAGGATCGCACCGCTCTTCATCGCCTTGAGGTGGGGCTCATCCACGACGTTGATGTCGCCCGTGACCGTCACGAACAGGTCGCCCTCTTTCGCCGCATCCTTCATGGGCATGACGCGGTAACCGTCCATGACGGCCTCCAGGGCGCGCACCGGTTCGACCTCGGTGACGATGACGTGCGCGCCCATGCCGCGCGCGCGCATCGCCAGGCCGCGACCGCACCAGCCGTAGCCGGCGACCACGAAGACCTTCCCCGCCAGCAGGACGTTGGTCGCCCGGATGATGCCGTCGATCGTGCTCTGGCCGGTCCCGTAGCGGTTGTCGAAGAAGTGCTTGGTCATGGCCTCGTTGACGGCCACGATGGGGTAGCGCAGCACCTTGTGCTCCGCCATGCTGCGCAGCCGGATGACGCCGGTGGTCGTCTCCTCGGTACCGCCGATCACATTGCTGATGAGGTCGGTGCGATCCTTGTGGAGGGCCGCGACCAGGTCGGCGCCGTCGTCCATCGTCATCGTGGGCCGGTGTTCCAGCGCCGAGGCGATGTGCCGGTAGTAGGTCTCGTTGTCCTCGCCCTTGATGGCGAAGACGCTGATCCCATGGTCCGCGACCAGGGATGCCGCCGCCGCGTCGGTGGTCGACAGCGGGTTGGAGGCGCAGAGCACGAGATCGGCGCCGCCGGCCTTCAGCGTGATCGCCAGGTTGGCCGTTTCGGTGGTGACGTGCAGGCAGGCGGCCAGCCGCTGACCCTTGAGCGGCTGCTCGCGTTTGAACCGTTCGCGGATCGTCTGGAGGACGGGCATCTCCTGCGCGGCCCACTCGATCATGCGCCGGCCATCCTCGGCGAGTTTCAGGTCCTTGACATCATGCCGCTGCGCCGGAATGGTGGCCATCCTCAGTGCGCCCGTGATCCGTTGAGAGAAATCATGTCCACAAGCGTACTCAACCGCCCCTCAATCTCGTGCAGGTCGGCCTTGACGATACGACGCACGCTGAAGTCTTCGACCGCGAGTGAGCCCAGCACGCTACCGTAGAGCATGCCGCGCCGCAACACCTCCTGCCCGTCACCGGAGCGGGCGATGGCTCCCATCAGCCCGCCGGCGAAGGCATCGCCGGCGCCCGTGGGGTCGCGCACCGTCTCCAGCGGATGGGCGGGCGCCAGAAAGACGCGGTCCGGGGTGAAGAGCAGCGAGCCGTTCTCGCCTCGCTTGATGATGACGGCGCGTGGCCCGTATGACATGATGGCGCGCGCGGCCGACGGTAGGAACCGCTCGCCAGAGAACTGCACCGCTTCCTCATCGTTCATCAGGACGCAGTCGACGCGGCGAAAAAGCCGCTCCAGCCCGGGCCGCGCGGTATCGAGCCACAGCTTCATGGTGTCGCAGGTGATGAATTCGGCATCCGGCACCTGCTCCAGCACCTCGAGCTGCAACTCGGGCTGGATGTTGGCGAGGAAGACGACTTTCGAATCGCGGTAGGCGGGCGGCAGCGTCGGATGAAAGTCGGCGAAGACATTGAGCTGGGTATCGAGCGTCTCCCGGGTCTCCAGCCGGACGCCGGTGTAGCGGGCGGTCCAGCGGAAGGTCTTCCCGGGGCGCACCTGCAACCCGGTGAGGTCGATCAGACGCGATTCCAGGAGCTGCCGGTGCTCTGGCGGAAAGTCCTCGCCGACGACCGCCACCAGGCGGATCGGGGCGAACATCGCCGCCGAGAGGCAGAAGTAGCTGGCCGCGCCACCAAGGATCTCGCTCGCCGATTCGGATGGCGTGTGCACCGCATCGAGGGCCACCGAGCCGACGACGAGAATCGGCCTGACGCGATCTGCCATCTAGAGCTTCAGGTGGGAGACGACGTTGTACTCGGACAGGTTGGCCGCCCCCTTCAGGAACTTCAGCTCGATCAGGAAGGAGATACCGACCACCTTCCCGCCCAACTGCTGCACCAGGCTGGCGGTCGTCCTCGCCGTCCCGCCCGTGGCGAGCAGATCGTCGACGATCACGACCGGCTGCCCCGGCTTGATGGCGTCCTTGTGGATCTCCAGCACTGCCGAACCGTACTCGAGCGCATACGACTCGGAAAGCTTCTGACCGGGGAGTTTGCCTTCTTTACGGACGGGGATGAAGCCGGCCTGTAGCAGGTAGGCGAGCGCGCCACCGAAGATGAAACCGCGCGACTCGACCCCCACCACCAGCTCGACCGCTTTCCCCCGGTAGGTCTCTGCCATGAGGTTGACCGCCTGCCGGAAGGCCGCGGCATCCTGGAGCAGCGTGGTGATGTCCTTGAAGAGGATGCCCTCTTTGGGGAAATTGGGTACGTCGCGGATCTTGTCCGCGAGCGCGCGCACCACCGCGCCATCGTCTGGCACGCGAGTAGTTTAGGGACTGTCAGCGGGCGGCACGAATAATGGCCCACTCCTCGGCGTTCAGCGCGCGCAGCCCGATCAGCGCCACGACGTAGACCGCCGCCCCGAGGATGATGACGACGGCCAGCGGCCACGTTCGCACCGAGTAGACGACGATCCCCATGATCGTCGCGCTGGCAAGCACTCGTGCGCCGCCGCCGCCGATGGAGAGGCGGAGCCGTTGGCGTCGAAGCAGCCACCAACCGCCCGCGAAGAGCGCGATCTCGGTCACGGTTGAGGCGGCCGCTGCACCGAGATAGCCAAACGGAGGAATCAGCGCCAGGTTGAGGACGACATTGACCGCCAGCGTGAAGAGGGCGAGGCGGGTGAAGTCGAGCTGCCGGTTGATGGCGGTCAGCGTGTAGATGAAGGCATTGTTCACGAAGAGCAGCACGACCGAAGGTGCCAGGATGCGCAACGCCGGGATGGACTGTTCGAATCCGCGGGTGAAGTGCACGATCGGGCCGGCGAGGACGCCCAGGCCGACCGCCAGTGGCAGCCCGAGGAGGGCGAGCATCTTGAAGGACTTCTCGTAGGCAAAGGCCAAGCGGCGGCGATCACTCGCCCCGAGCAGCGACAGCGCGGGAAAGATCACGCCCATCGCGGACTGTGGGATCCAGGCGACGGCGTCGATGTACTTGTTCGCCGCCGAGTACCAGCCGACCATCTGGAAGGTCTTGAAGAGCTGCAGCAGCACGATGTCGAGCTGCGCATAAACCGTCGTGACGGTGAAGCCGAGGGCGAGCGGCAGCCCGGCCGTCAACAGGCGCCGGACGAACACCGGCTCGAGCCGGACAGCGACCCGCTCGTGCCACCGCCAGCGCAAAACCGCGAAGGCAAATAGGCAGGTAAAGAGGTAGCTGATCGTGTAGACCCACAGGAAACCGTCCCAGGTCGCGCCCCGATTGATGGCGACGATGGTCAGCGCGAGCAGCACGATCGACTCGGCGACGATCGCGATTGCCTCGTAACCGAGCCGCCCACGGATGTAGAAGACCGCGCGCAGCAGGCTGGAATAACTCGTCGTTAGAAGGAGCGCGAAGGCCGCCAGGGTATAGGGAAACAACGTTGGGCTCAGCAGGCGCAAAGCTACTGCAAGGATGACAAGCGCCACCAGTGAGAGCAGGAGCCGGGCGCTCAACAGATTTGCGAGGTAACGAGTAAACGCGCTGCGGTCTCGAGACGCGTCTCGGATGAATACGGTTTGCAGTCCGAGGTCGGCGACAACCCCGACGAGGGTGACGTAGACGATCATGGCCGCGAACCGGCCATAGTTGTCGGCACCGAGATGGCGCCAGAGCAACACGACGACGATGAAGACCGCCAGCTTTGCCAGGGCACGCGCCCCAACCACCAGCACGCTGTTGCGGAGAGTGCGGGAGGCGAGGCGCTCGCTCACGGCGCGGATTCTAGTTGAGTTCCGCCCTCAATTCCCGACCGGCGACTCGGCCGGAACCTTTTGGCCGGCTATTCCGTCATATAGATGGAATGTTTGCTCGCGCGCTGATCGCCTGCCTGCTTGTCGCGGGTCTTGCCGGATGTGGTGCCGGCCCGTCGCTGTTCGGGCCAACCACAGGAACGGTCACCGGCCACGTTCAGCTCCGAGCGTGCGGGGGCGCCTACCGGGCTGGGACGACCAGCTGCCCGACACATCCGTACGCTGGCGTAACCCTGACGTTTGCTCTCACCTCGGCGGCCGACACCGTGTCGGGGCAGCCGGCCACCACTGACTCGAGCGGTTCCTACCGAATCGATCTGAAGACCGGGACCTACACCGTGCGAGCCTCAGGCCCGGGTGACCAGGTGGGCGGGCTTGCCGGCGCGCGCGAGGTTGTTGTCGTCGCCGGGAAGACGGTTACCGCCGATTTCGTCTACACGATCCAGTTGCTCTAACGCGCGTTCCTTAACATCTGTGGATGCAGACGATCGGCAAGCCTCGGGTCTTTTCTGGCATCCAGCCCAGCGGCGGCCTACACCTGGGCAACTACCTGGGTGCGATCCGAAACTGGGTACGCAACCAGGATAAGTACGACAACATTTTCTGCATCGTCGACCTGCACACCATCACCGTTGCACAGGATCCAGCCGCACTACGCGAGAACACCCTCGACCTCGCCGCCGTCTACCTGGCCAGCGGAATCAAAAGGGAGCAGGCGATGTTCGTGCAGTCACACATCCCCGCGCACGCTGAGCTGGCCTGGATCCTCGAATGCTTCATCCCAATGGGTTGGCTGGAGCGGATGACCCAGTTCAAAGAGAAGAGTGGACGTGAACGGGAGCGCTCGAGCACAGGACTCTTTGCCTATCCGGCGCTGATGGCGGCAGATATCCTTCTTTATGACACCAACTTCGTGCCGGTCGGCGAGGATCAGCGGCAGCACATCGAACTGACTCGCGACATCGGGCAACGGATGAACCAGCGCTTTGGCGAACTGTTTGTCCTGCCGGAGGCCATGATCCAGGCCGCGGGGGCGCGGATCATGGGCCTCGACGATCCAGAGAAGAAGATGAGTAAGAGCCTGGCCGCCGACGCAACCGGGCATGCGATCTTCATGCTCGACTCGCCCGACGTGATTCGCAAGAAAGTGGCGCGCGCGCAGACCGACGCTCAGCCCGAGGTGCGCTTTCCAGCGGGCCCAGGCGTGACCAACCTTCTGGAGATTTACCGCACCATCCAGGACAAGGACTGGGCGACCGTCGAGAAAGAATTTGCGGGTAAGTCGTACAGCGTGCTGAAGACTGCCGTAGCCGACACTGTGATTGAAACCCTGACGCCGATCCAGGAGCGCTACCGGCAGATCCGGTCCGATGATGGGGCGCTGATGCAGCAGCTCCGCGGAGCCGCCGAGCGCCTCACGCCGATCGCCAACACGACGCTCTACCGGGTCCAGGAAGCGGTCGGCCTACGCTAGCGCGGTTCCAGCAACTCATCGGGCCCGTGGCCTTCGCCGGCGGGTGCCTCAGTGCCCTGGCCGCGCTGGGTCGTGTCGCGTTCAGCTTCGCCACCATCGGGATCTCTGGGCAGCTGAACGATTTCTATGCCTACTGGGCCGCCGGCGTCCTGCTGAATCGCGGTCAAGATCCCTATAACGTCGCGGCACTGACGGCGGTGCAGCGGGCCGCGGGCCTCTATGTCGAAACCGGCAGCGGCTTCTCCTATCCCCTCTTCTTCGCCCACCTGATGCGTCCGCTCGCCCTCCTCCCTCCGGCAACCGCCTCCGCGATCTTCTCCGTCCTGAGCCTGGTTGCGCTGGCGTTC
Source organism: Chloroflexota bacterium (assembly GCA_005882045.1). Taxonomy (GTDB): domain Bacteria; phylum Chloroflexota; class Dormibacteria; order CF-121; family CF-121; genus CF-13. Next base: position 36,008 of record VBHO01000149.1, read on the forward strand.
GGGGTCGCGTTGTTGCTCCGATCGCTGCCGCGGCTGCGCTGGCCGCTGGCGCTGGCTGGCGGGGTGGTCGCCGGTCTCTTTCCGCCGGTCATCGGCTCGCTCTATTTCGGCCAGGCGAACCTCTTTGTCTTGCTCCTCCTGGCGCTCGCCTATCGCGCGGTGCTCCCTGGAGTCATGCTCGGCATCTCCGGCGCCATCAAGCTCTACCCGGTCGGCGGGTTCCTGGCGGCCCTGACCGCGCGACCGCCGCGCTGGCGCATCGTCGCCGTCGGGATCGGCGTGCTTGGAGCACTGCTGCTCGTGCAGATCGGCACGGGGGGCGGAACCCTCTCCGGACGGAGCCGATATTTCCTCGGCCCGGACACCTATTGGAGCAACGAGTCCGGCATCGATTCAACCTGGACCCACGCGCCGTTCCCCGGGTTGCCGGTCGACGCCCTGATGCTGACCATCGTGGTGTTGCTCACGGTGGCGACCGTGGTGCTGCTGCTTCGAGCGCCGGGTCACCCCTGGGATGGCGCGCTCGCCCTGAGCCTCTGGCTTGGCGTCGTCAGTGCGCCCAAGAACTCCCTTTGGAATTTCACGCCGCTGCTGCTCGTCATCACCTTTGTCTTTGCGAGGCTGGCCGGACGATGGTGGCTGGGGGCCCTCGGTGTCGTCGGCTGGCTCCTCATCGAACTGCAGGCGCAACTCGACGGCGCCCGGGAGACGATCTACCAGGCCAGCCCGGCGCTGGCCTGGTTCTCGTCAGTCGGTCTCTACGGCGCTTTCATCCTGGGAGGACTATGCGGCTACGTGCTGCTTCGACCCGGGCTAAACGCCGGCGGGCACCGCTTGCGGGGTCGGGGCTAGGCCGAGCTGGCGAAGCATCCCGAGCTGGTCTGAGACACCCCAGTGCTCGGTCAGTTTTCCGTCGACGACCCTGACGAAGTGCGCCTCCGCCCAGGTCGCGTGCTTGCCGGTGGCAGCCATCCCAAAGATGTCACCCTTGTGCGTGCCGCTCACCGTCACGTAACTGGCCACAAAGTCGCCTTCGCCGATCTGGTGATCGATCTCGTACTTGATGTCCGGAAATCCCGTGCGTAGCGCCGAGGCGATCGCCTTGATTCCGTCACGGCCCTGAGGAACCCCTGGCGGAGGCGTCATGTGCTCGATGATGTTTGGCGCGCAGATCTCGTCGATGACATCGAGTCGTCCCTGCTCGAACACCTCGACCGGGATGCGCCGCGAAATCGCCTTGTTCTGTTCTACCGACATATCTAATGTCTCCTTAGTCCGGCTCCATATTGGGATGTCCTGACTGATTGAGCTACGTTTTGTAGGACCAGGCTCAGGCGCGATCCGGAGGATGGGAGGGACGTCAAGGCGCCCCGACATGCCTTACACACCCTATACCCATTCAGGCCGAGGTTCACCCTGCGTTAACTAGGAGGTGGCCGGCGCACTCTCAGGCATCGCGCCGGTTCAGGCGGTGCCTTGCACCGGGCCTTCTGCCACTTTCTCCGTCACCTTGTACTCGAGATACATCCCGAGCATCAGGCGCGTCTGCGCCTCGAGCGCCGGCAGCACGCTGAACAGTAGCCCCACGATGGGATAGAGGCCGAGCTGCAGGTAGGCCCACATTTGATGGAAGAACCCCCAGCCCCGCGGCATTGGCGGATTGATCCGCCGCTCGACCAGGATCAGCGCCGCGATGTTGAGGAAGGCGATGTTGATCAGGATGAAGGCGTAGAGCGCCAGGCGATCGGCCGCCGTCGCCAGGTTCCAATCCTCCTGCAGCAGCCGTGGCAGGGCAGCGCCGAAGAGCAGCAGCACCGGCAGCGTCGTCCAGGTCAGGTGGTTGAACACCATGTAGCCGTAGCGGCGCGCCCGCAGCCAGAGTGGGATCTCCGAATGACGGAGCAGGCGGACGGTGACGTACGGGATGTCGCTGACGCCCCATGCCCAGCGCTTGATCTGGTTGTACTGATTGGCGTGGGTCTTGACGCGCTCCCAGGGCAGGCCGCGGTCGGACGCCTCCGGCGCGTCACCATAAATCGGCAGGAAGACCGGGACCATTTTCAGCTTTCCGCTGGTGGCGAAGAATGACTTCCAGTAGAAGCGCGAATCTTCGGGGATAACGTCCGCATCCCAGTAGTCGGCTCTGATCACCAGGTCCAGCGACATCGAGTAGCTGCTAAAGGCGACCAGGCGGTCGGGACGTGAGGAAAGGAACATCTGCCACTGGGTGCAGGCGCTGGCCATGATGCGCACCGCGAAGGGTACGCGCCAGAGGTTGTTATGGAACATCGGGATCGGCTGGAACACGCAATCCAGCCGCTTGGGATCCTGGGCGTAATGATGGGTCACGTACGCGAAGTACTGGCGGTGGACACGGAAATCCGAATCGAGGTCGGTGACGATCACCACCCTGGGGTCAAGACCCATCGCATCGAGCTCGCGCCGCAGCACCGGCCCGCCGTATGCCATGGCGGCCGATTTGCCGACCACGATGCCCGGGAGGAGCGGGTCCTTGATATGAAAGAAGGCGCGGAGCCGACCGCCGAATTCCTCCTGCAGGCGGCGGACATTCTCCCAGCCGGGACGGTCGGTTTCCCGGGTGATGATCGCGACCACCTTGTTTTCCGTCGGGTAGTCAGCGTCGGCGATCGCCCGGACTGTCTCCCGCAGGATCTCGTACGGCTCGGTGTAGGTGGGGATCAGGACGGCATGGACGACGCGTCGCGGATCGAGGCTGCCGGGCCCGACAGCAAGCGCCAGGCAGCGCTGCCACCAGTCCTCCTGCATCTCGCGTTTCATCTGCCGATACGTCCGCCGGATGCCGAACACCACCGTACCGGTTCGAATGAACCAATAGATGTCGATCACGAAGATCGCGGCCGCGATATAGGGCGCGAAGATGAAGGACGCCACCACCGGGGCGATCAAGATCGTCCAGGTCAGAGCGCCAGGGGCCACCTCGAGGACGCGCTGGACGCGCCGCTGGCCCCCCGTCAGGGATGCAGTTCGTGCCACCTCTTCCTACCCTAGTGCAACGGCACGAGAGAGCCTTGATTGTAGGCGGCGCCCGGCCGGCCGCCAAACCGGTCTTCGTATTGGGGCTAAAGTGGCGAATGGCCCCTGTTGGCGTTATACTTGGGGCCGGGTTAGACGGGCGGTCGGTGTCGCCTGTCCGACGCTCCGCCGAAGGGGTGGCAAGCTGTCGGCCCACCTGTGCAAGCCAGGCCCAATCTTATGCGCCACAAGGAGCGCCATTGACCTTACGGTTACCGCCTGTTGCCGCGGGGTCCCCGTTTGCCCATCGGGCCCCGGACGTGACGGCCATTCGGCTCAAGGTTTGCGCCGCGCCGGAGAGCCAGGCCGAGACCCTCCTCTCCCACCTGGGACAGGAGGCGGTCATCGGCTTGCTCACGGAAGCCACCGAAGGTGATGGGTACGTCGACCTAAAGCACGCGCCGGTGCGCTTCACGCTGAACCTGCAGAAGCGAAGCGAGACTGGCATCGAGCGCTTCGGGCTGGTTGGCCAGCTCTTCGGCCTTGCGGGCCGCGACCTCGCCTTCGTCATCGAGCGGGTCCAGCCCGATCCCGATCCGACCAAGGACGCTGGTGATGTGCTGACCATCGAGGTCTCCGAGGTCGTGATGGAGCCCGCCACCTACGTGCCCGAGGAAGACTGGGTGCGGCGGCAGCTGACCGCCCTCGACGAGGCGGCGCAGCTGCCCCTGGTGCTGGCCGGCCAGGCTTTCGCCAACCACGAGCGCCAGTGGCTCACCTGGCAGGCGGAGCAGGATGCCCGCCCCTATGAGGTCGAGACCGAGGGCGTCATCTGCAGCAAATGCGAGAATCTCCAGGCCAACGGCGCCAAGTGCACCGTGTGCGGCGCGAGCAACGGCGATCGGAGCGCCGGCGCGCTGATCGTTCTCAGCCGCCGCGGCGGCTTCAAGGAAGGCGATCGCGTCATCATCCGCACCGCCCATGGGGCGGAGCGCGAAGGCACCTTGCTACGCGGCGAGGGTGGAGCCCGGCGCTGGCTGGTCAAGCTCCGCGAGGAAGGGACGTTGGGGCCGGGCACGATCCGGCCGCAGCCGATCACAGCCGTCGTTGAGGTCCAGCAGCGGACCCTCAACGGCTTCCCGGCGGGCGACATCAGCCTGCGGCGGGTGGCCGCCCTCCTGATTGCGCCCGACGAGGTCCTGCCCCCGGGCCTGGGCGACCTGCAGCCCTTCGACGAGCGCCTCAACCCCAGCCAGCAGCAAGCGGTGCGCAGCGCCGTCAACCTTTTCCCAGGCAGCATGCAGCTGGTGCAGGGCCCACCCGGAACCGGCAAGACGACCTCGATCGTCGAGACCGTGCGCCAGCTGGTCGCGCGCGATCCCAACGTCCGGATCTTGATGACTTCGCATGCCAACACCGCGGTTGACAACGCGCAGGAGCGGCTGCAGGGCCTGGACGGGTTGCGAATGGTCCGCATCGCCGAGCCTGAGAAGGTCGACCCGAAGTTCCGCTCCAGCATCGTGGAGGCGGACGACCCGCGGGTCCGCAATGCGCACGTGGTTTTCGGTACCGTCAACCGCATCGCGCTCGCCGCCAAGGAAGCCGAGATGTTCGACTGGTTGATCCTCGACGAGGCGAACAAGGTGCGCTTTACCGAAACGCTCCCGCTGCTCCGACTGGCGCCGCGCTGGCTGCTGGTCGGTGACCACCGTCAGCTTCCGCCCGTCCTCGACGAGAGCGCCGCGGCCTTCCCCGTCGACGACGACGAGGCGAAATCCCTGGTGCGCGATGCCAGCTTCTTCGAGTTGAGCTGGGCGGTCCTGCCCGAGACCAACGTGGTCATGCTCGACGAGCAGTACCGAATGGCCGCCCCAATCGGGAGTTATGTCTCGGTCGCCTCCTACGACGGCCGGCTGCGCAACTCGCCCGAGATGGCCGCCCTGCGCTCGCCCCTGCCGTGGCCCTTCAACCGCAACCTCACCTGGCTGACGATCCGCGGCCGGGAAAAGAAAGGCGGGTCGGGGAGCATCTCGAACCGCGCCGAGATCGAGGCCGTTGGTCGCGTGGTGCGCCACCTGCAGCGGCTCGGGCTCGAGCAATTGCGGGTCGCGGTCATCGCCATGTACCAGGACCAGGTCACGCAGCTGCGTCGTGAGCTGCGCATGGTGGCGCTGCCGGGCCTCGCCGTCGATACCGTCGACGCCTTCGAGGGCGAGGAGGCCGACGTCGTCATCCTGAGCCTGGTGCGCAGCAACGAGGCCGAGCGGATCGGGTTCTTGAAGAAGGCCCAGCGGCTCAATGTCGCGATCTCCCGCGCCAAGCAACTGCTGGTCGTGGTCGGCGACATCGAGACCATGACCGGCCGGGAGGGACAGGACCTGTACCGACCGCTGCTGGAGCATGTCGAACGCGAGGGCCGGGTTGCCGGCATCGGCGCCCTGCATGCGATGGATGCGGCGGCAGGGGGCCGCCGGGGCGACCGTCGTCGCCAACGACCGGGGGCGCCAGTCGGGCGACCGCGGCGGCGGCGGCGTGGATTCACCCCACGGCCCGTCACACTGGGAGCGGCGGCGGCGACTAATGGCACACCGTCCCCGGCGCCCGACGCACCCCCGGCCGACGGCGGAACCGCCCCCGCGCGCAAGTTCCGTCGCCGCCGTGGACGCCGCCGCAGCTCTTTCTCGCCGGCCAACGGCACGGCTCACAGCGAGGCGTCGCCAGAGGGTGGTTCCTCCCAGCCGCCGGCCGCGAGCCAGGCGGTCGAACGGGAACCCGCGGCGCAGGCTGTCGAGCGCGGTAGCTGACGGCCGGTAAGGCAGGAGCGCCGATGCCTCAGGCGCCGGTCCAGCCCTATCTCGACCTCGCCGAGTGGCGCCGGCGCGTGGGCGACCTTTACCGGCTCTCCGGTCCCGACGCCCTGGCCCGATTCCGCCGCGGTCGTGACGAACTGTTTCGCACCCATCCTCAGTCGCCGCTCAGCGAGGAGGCACGGACGCGATTCACCGGGCTACGGTACTTCGACCACGACCCGTCGTATCAGATTCGCGTGCGGGTGGAGCCGGCCGACGCCGGCGATCCGCTCGAGATCGATACCGGCGGCGACGATGGGGTGATCACCTACCGCCGAGCTGGCTGGTTGCGCTTCGGGCTGGGCGGCCAGGACCACCGCCTGACCGTCTTCAGCCTGGTTGGCTATGGCGGCGGTCTGTTTCTGCCCTTTCGCGATGCAACGTCGGGTAACGAGACCTATGGTGGCGGGCGCTATCTCTTCGACACAGTAAAGAACACCGATGGCCTGGCGCTCGAGCTCGCTGCTGGCTCCCCCGACATCACGATCGATTTCAACTTCGCCTACAACCCCTCTTGCGTTTACGACCCACGCTGGGCCTGTCCGCTGGCGCCGCGCGAGAACTGGCTGGCGGTCCCGGTGCGAGCCGGCGAGAAGATGTATCAGTGAGCAAGACGGCGCTGATCACGGGCGCCTCGGGGGGCATCGGGTACGAGCTGGCGTTGTTGTTTGCCCGCGATGGCTTCGATTGCATCCTGGTGGCCCGCAGCCACGACAAGCTCAACGCGCTGGCGGCCCGCATGGAAAGCGAGTTTCGGGTGAAGACCCTGGTGCTCCCCAAAGATCTCTCGAAGACGACCGCTGTCGATGAGATCTATGAAGAGGTGAGCGCCGCATCGATGCCGGTCGATGTGCTGGTCAACAACGCCGGCTTCCCGGTCTACGGCCTCTTCACCGAGACCGACCTGGACACCGAGCTCCAGATGTTGCAGGTCAACGTCGTCGCCCTGACGCAGCTGACCAAGCTATTCCTTCGGGGCATGATCGAGCGGCGCTACGGCCGCATCCTGAACCTCGCCTCGACCGCGGCTTTCGAACCCGGGCCGCTGATGGCGGTCTACTACGCGAGCAAGGCGTACGTGCTCAACTTTTCTGAGGCGCTGGCCAACGAAGTGCGTGGCACTGGGGTCACGGTCACGACGCTCGCCCCGGGACCAACGCGTACCGGCTTTCAGAAGCGGGGTCGATTGGAAGATGCACGCCTGGTGCAGGGCGAGATCGGCGATGCGCAATCGGTCGCGCTGGCCGGCTACCGCGGCCTGATGGCGGGTAAGACGCTCGTCATCCCGGGATTCTCTAACAAGCTCATCCCGTGGATCGTTCGGGTCTCGCCCCGCGGGGTGGTGACGCGCGTGGTACGGCGAATGCAGGAGCGCATTTAGACCCCTCCCCCTCTGGGGGCGGGGTAGGGGCCGGATCAGTCCACCCGCCTGAAGCTCGCCGTCAGGTGTGGCGCGGGCGGGGCGCCTTCCATGCCCATCTTCAGTTCATAGCGAAGGGTCTCGCCGTCCATCCAGAGCGATCGGCTGATCGAGGTCACCGGCTTGGCCGTCGGCGTCCGCCCGACGCTGGCGCACTCGACATCGATGCGCCGGCCATCGACTCGGCCGATGGAGATTTCTGCGTAGCCAATGGGCTGCGCGATCATGAACTCCACACGGCGATCGCCGACGAGCCGCAGGTAGCCCGCCTCGCCATGCATCGGCTGGCCGGTGTCGATCGCCTCCGTCCACTGCGTATAGATCAGGAACGGCTTGCCGTTATGACTGAAGCGGATCTCCTCCCGATAGCGGAAGGGCTTGATACTCGGGTACTGGCCCTCGCCCTCCCCGCGCCAGGTACCCAGCAGAAAGGCGACGGGCGTAAGCGCCGGGTTCAGCTCGGTGGCGAGCATGGGCTTCATGTTAGAGGCTGAAAATGCCCTCGGCAGGACTCGAACCTGCGACGCCCGCCTTAGGACGGCGGCGCTCTGGTCCCCTGAGCTACGAGGGCATGCTCCCGGCGGCGCGCCAAAGAGAGGTTATCATTGACATTCGCCGATCGGGGCGTAGCTCAGCCAGGTTAGAGTGCACGGTTCGGGACCGTGAGGTCGGTGGTTCAAATCCACTCGCCCCGACGCCTCCACCGAATTCAGATGACCGCCCGAACCTTCTTCGCCATGGTGATCTTCGCGGGCATGATCGGCGCCGTGATGTGGTTCTTTGTCCTGCCAGCCCTGACCACGTACAAGCCAAGCCTGCCCTGATCAACCGACGGTCAGCAGGGCGATGCCGGCGATGATCGCAAGCGCGCCGGCAATCCGGATCCACGCGCTGCGCCGCTCGCCGAGCCGCCAGATCCCCCAGGCCGTGACCAGCACGATCGCCGATTCGCGGAGGGGCGCGATGATCGCCAGCGGGGCGACGCTCAAGGCGAACAGGATCATGAAATAGGCGGCGGTCATCAAGACGGCCACCACCAAGGAGATGGCCGGTTCGTCGGTGAGGCGCGAGCCAGGGACGCGACGGACGGTCGTGAATGCCACCAGGAAGATCGCGCCAAAGAACCAGAGGAGCCACCCGTACACCCATGGTGGACCCAATCGGACCCCGATCCGATCCAGCGAGGTATAGGCGGCGATCAGGACGCCGGTCAGGAGCGCTGGCCAAAGCGCCGACCCGGCGTTCGCCGGTCGTCGGACCGCCCAGATTCCGACCAACAAAAGCATGATGCCGAAGACGGCAGCCAGGTGAAGGCGCTCGCCAAGCAGGGTCAGGCCGACCAGCACGGCGAGCAGGGGAGCCGTGCCGCGGGCGATCGGGTAAACGACAGAGAGCTCGCCGCGCTGATACGCGGTCGAGAGGGTGATGAAGTAGAACAGCTCCAGCAGTGCGGAGGCGAGCGCGAGCAACCATCCTTCCAGTGGGAGCCCGGGGCGGCCAGTCACGAGCCAGGCGGCGGCCACCGCGGGGAGCGAGATGACCGTTCCCCAGGTCACGGCCCTCGTCGCGAGCGCGAGCGGGTTCTCGGACGCCTTGAGCATGGCGTTCCAGGTGGCATGGAAGACGGCCGCCAACAGGACCAGCGGCAGGACGGCCAACGGCACGATACTCTTGATATCAGGTATGGCCCAGAAGACGTCACGCAAATCTGGGTTGGCGGCCCCCAGGGAAGCCGCTAGGACGCCGCGCGCGATCTGGCGCGGCACGATCTCATTCGGGCTGGTCAGCATCCCGGTCAACCTCTACACCGCCACCGAATCGCACGATGTGCATTTCCACCTGCTGCACAAGGCCGACGGTGTTCGGTTGAAGAATGTTCGCTGGTGCCCCAAGCATGAAAAGGCGGTTCCGTGGGACGAGGTCGTCCGTGGATTCGAGTACACGAAGGGGCGCTACCTGCCTATCACCGACGAGGACCTCGAGCATCTCCCCGTAAAGACCGTCCATACGGTGGAGATTTCTGATTTCGTCAAGCTGGAAGAGGTCGACCCGATCTACTTCGACAAGGCCTATTACCTGGCACCGGAGGAGACGGGCGTCAAGGCGTTCGCATTATTGCGCCAAGCGTTGGAGCAGACCGGACGCGCTGCCGTCGCCAAGGTCGCCATCCGCGACAAGGAGAACCTCTGCCTGGTGCGGCCGTACCAGGATGTCCTGACCATGGAGACCATGCTCTATGCGAACGAGATCCGGTCGACGCAGGGCATTGCGGTCGACGGGGCCGCTGTGTCGCCCAAAGAGCTTCAAATGGCGGTCTCGCTGATCGAGAACCTGAGCGACAGCTTCGATCCGCAGCGCTACCACGACGAGTATCAGGCGGCGCTCAAGCAGGTCATCGACGCCAAGGTCGAGGGCGCGCCGCTTCCGGCGCCGCAAGCGGAGCAGAGCGCGAAGGTGGTCGACTTGATGGAGGCGCTGCGCGCGAGCGTCGAGGCGACGCGCAAGAAGTCGCCAGGCCAGACCGATGGCAAGGCGCCCGCGACGCGGACCCGGACGATTTCGTCGCGCCGTCGAAAGAGCGCCTGAACTAGGGCCAGAAGAGGTGGCCGAGCAGCATCCCGATGATGACGGCTACGACATAGCTGACGCCGGGGTAGGCGCGGACCACCGACCGGATGACGTTCGTGATCGGATCCTGTCCCTTGCCCAGCGCAATCGTCTCGCTGAGCATCAGCAGGAAGATCGCGCCCACGAAGAGGGTCGCGATCAGCGACAGGACGGCGCCCGGACTAATTTGCAGCACGCCGAGCCATCAATTCGCGGATCCGCCGGGGGGCTGGCGCGAGGCGCCCCGTAGCCGGCCCCCAGAGGAAGTGGCCGACCGTGATCCCAACCAGGATCGCGGTCACGAGGGCCAGCCCGGGAAAGTCGTGCACCATGTCCCGGAAATAATCAGAGATCGGTTTGTTACCGGTGAACAGCGCCCAGGTCTCGAACACCAGAAGGAGGAAGATGGCGCCGACGAATGCGGTCACCAACAAGGAGAAGAGGTTGCCCCGGTTGATGATCATCGGGGCGAGCTTATCAACGCCGCCGAGACAGGGCCAGTCCTAGCCCTTCCAGTCGACGAGGAATTCTTTCTCTTTCTCCTCCACCTTGGCACCAATCATCGGGTGGAGTTCGATGGCCGGCGAATATCGGCTGGCTGGGACGGTCCGGCCCAACGCCTCGGCCATGGCGCGGACATAGTGAGGGGCGCCGCCGCAACAGATCCCGACGTAGTTGATGCCTAGCGCCTGCGCCTGGCGGGCGTAGTCGGCCATCTCGAAGCGGGTGCAGAGAAACGACTCGAGCGCAATGGGAAAGACGTTGGTCCCGTCGGCGGTTTTCAAGGACTCGAAGGTCGGCATCGAGGCCTGCGTTTTGTAGGGAACCGGCTGCGCCGCCACGTAGCTGCTGACCGCGCCGCGAACCTGCTCGATGATCGGCAGCATGGTCGCGGGTCCCCGATCGCAGTTCAATCCAACGATGTCGGCCCCCTGATCCGCCAGGATCTTGCAGGCGTCGACATAGCCATAGCCATCCCAGGTCTGGTGCGGCCGGGTCGTGGCGAGCGTGACCATGGCCGGCAGGCCCAGCTCCTTGATCACCTGCAGCGCGATCAGGGCTTCACCCAGATAGTCATTGGTCTCCGCGATGACGAAATCGATGCCTTCGTCCGCGGCCCAGGACAGCTGCTCTTCGTACATGGCGCGGACCACCTGCGACGATGCCTCCTTGTCCTTCGGGTCGTAGGCCCAGGTGTTGCAGATGTCTCCGGCGACCAGGGCGTCGCCTTCCCGCGCTACCTCGTTGGCAATTCGCACCGCCTGGCGGTTCATGGCCTCCAGATCGTTCTCGCGACCGACGTCCTTCAACTTGCCGCGGTGCGCGTAGTAGGTGAGTGCGACCATGACGTCGGCCCCCGCCCGAAGAAACTCGCGGTGAAGCTCGCGTAGGGCGTCGGGAAAATCGAGAACGACTTCGGGCACATATGGCCCGGCCTTGATATAGCCGCGCCGCTCGAGTTCGAAAACGTAGCCCTCCGCACCGAGCACGACGCCGGCCTTCAGCCGGTCGAGGATGCCGCGGGCGCTCCTACCCGGCACGGCTGACCTCGAAGCGCTCAGGCGCGAAACGCGAAATATTCTCGACCGTGGAGTTCTCCAACACAAGTTCCATCAGGGTCCGGCCAATCAGCGGCGCAAACTTATATCCGGTGCCGCGCCAGCCGGTCCCAACAGCGCCACCGGGGAGCCCGGGGATCGCTCCCAGGATGAAGTTGTCATCTGCCACCAGATCATACGAGCACTGGTCCGCCCCTTCGACGTCGACGGCGCGCGCGTCTTTCAGCGCTGGCATGCACTCGCCGACGAAGCTCTGCACGCTCGTGATCGAGGTGACCTGGGCGCGCACGTCGGGGGGATGGTAGTAGCCGATCTTGACCCCCGGCGTCTTCCCTTCGAGCATCGGGTGGCCGTAAATGCCCACGTCGAGGTAGGCAAAGACGGGAAGGCGATCGGGCGTGAACATCGCCCGCTTCTCGGGGGGCGGGATCAGGTACCTTGACTCGGTCGGACGATCCGGCCGGAGCGGAAGCCGCAGATCGCACCCATCGATCCGGGCGAGCAGATCGTTGGTGCCGAGCCCGGCCGTGATGACGAGACGCTCCGCCATGCGCTCCCCCGCGGCGGTGTCGATGGCGATCATGCCGCGCCGCCGGCTGATCCGGTGGACCACCGTACTTTCCTCGATCCGGACCGCGGCATCGCGGAGGCGTGTGCGCAGCGCCGCGGTGATGGGTGTGACATGGAGAAATCCGGCTTCGACGTCGAGCCGTCCGAGGTCCGCGTCGAACTGGGGAAAGCGCGCCCGCAGGCCGTCGCCGGTGAAGGCCTGGGTCTTGAGGTGCAGGCCCTCGAGGACCCGGTAACTTTGCTCGGCGTAGGTTTCGGAGAGGGCGGGCGTGACGCTCGCTTTAGCGATGTTGAGGCAGCCGCATTCGATCAGGAATGACTCACCCGTTTGACGCTGGAAGTCAAGCCACAATTGTCGCGCCTCGAAGGCGAGCCGGGCATACACGGGATCGAGATAGTCGTTGCGAATCGAGCGCGTCAGGCTGAAGGAGGCCGCTCGTGGATCGCCGATGCGCCATTGGTCGAGCAGGAGAACCCTGGCCCCACGGCGGCTCGCGAAGTCGGCGGTAAAGAGGCCCATGACGCCGGCGCCGATGATGGCCAGGTCATAGGTCAAGGTCGCGCTCCTTCCAGCTCGGCCGGTACCCGCTGGATCGCCGCAACGAAGGATTCCGGGGTAAGCACTCCGCGGAACTGATCCCCATCGACCACGGCCACCCAGGTGGCCTGATGGATCAGCATCTGCGAGAAGGCGTCATACAGCGTGCGGTCGGCACCGACGATCGCATCAAAGGGACGAGCTCGATCCGCAACCGGGCCATCGCCGTCGGCCTCGTCTTTGATCAGCTCGCCAACCGGCTTGCCGTTTCGATCGACGACGATCACCCGGTTCCACTGGCTATTGAGCAAGCGGCGCGCATCGGACAATGAGTCGTCGCTGTGGACGACCGGCGGACGCTCCAGGGCATTGAGATCGATCGGCGTCACCGACAGCCGCTTGAGTCCGCGGTCAGGGCCGAGGAGATCGATCACCAGATCGGATGCCGGCTTCGCCAGGATGGCGGCGGGCGTGTCGTATTGCTCCAGCCGGCCGACGTTCATGATCGCGATCCGGTCGCCGAGCTTGATGGCCTCGTCGATGTCGTGAGTCACAAAGATCACCGTCTTTCGAACTTCGCGCTGAATCCGAAGGAATTCGTTCTGCAAGCGTTCTCGCGCGATCCGGTCGATGGCGCCAAACGGTTCGTCCATCAACAAGATCGGAGGGTCGGCTCCGAGCGCGCGGGCGACACCGACGCGCTGGCGCTGCCCGCCCGAAAGCTGATGGGGATATCGGCGGGCGAATTGTTTCGGGTCGAGCCCCACCAGTTCGAGCAGTTCGGTGACACGCTGCTGGAT
>VBHO01000149.1:49506-55135 GCA_005882045.1 Chloroflexota bacterium
TGGTCGTCTCGCCGCAGCCAGACGGCCCCACCAGCATGGTCAGCTGGCCGGTGTGGAACTCGATCGTCAGCTCCCGAACCGCGACCTGTCCGCCCGGATAGCGCTTGGTGACCCGTTCCAGTCGAATCATTAGAAACTCCTACTGTAAATTGATTGGGCGGAGGGCCCCTGCTAGCATCGGGCAATGCTCGCCACCGGGGTCGTGGGAGCCGTCGAAGACCCATGGATCCGGTGGTCCTGGATATCGGGGCACGCCGATATCATCACCGCCGCGCTCGTCCAGCACATCCAACTCACGCTAATCGCCGTCGTGGTCGGCCTGGTGATCGCCGTTCCCCTCGGGCTCGTGGCCTGGCGCAGCCGAGTGTTCCGCGGCCCAATCTTTTCCCTGACCGGCATCCTCTATACGATCCCGTCACTCGCGCTCTTCTCGGCGCTGGTGCCATTCACCGGCTTCACCATTCTCACGTCCGAGATCGGGCTGGTGAGTTACACGCTGCTGATCCTGATTCGCAACATCGTCGTCGGGCTCAACTCGGTGCCCGATGACGTCCGTGAGGCGGCGCGAGGCATGGGCTACCGCCCGCTGGCTGAACTGGTGCGGATCGATTTACCGCTGGCCACTCAAGCCATCCTGGCGGGCGTGCGCATCGCGACCGTCACCACCATTGGACTGGTGACCGTAACCGCCCTGATCGGCGAGGGCGGCCTGGGGAGCTTGATTTATGATGGCCTGCTCCGCGATTTCAAGACGCCGCTGGTCGTGGGAACGGTGCTTTCGGTCGCACTTGCGGTGGTGGCGGACCTGAGCCTGGCCGGCGCGGAGCGCGTCATTACGCCCTGGTCGCGTGCGAGAGCGACGACATGAACTTCGCCAACCAGGTCTTGCAGTGGTTCCTTAATGGCGCGCACTGGCAGGGCGACGGTGGGATTCCACATCGTACCTTTGAGCACCTGGCGATGTCCGGAGCGTCGGTGCTGACGGCAGCCGTGATCGCACTGCCGGTCGGGATCGCCATCGGGCATATTGGCCGCGGCGGGATCCTCGCCATCAACATCTCGAACATCGGGCGGGCCATCCCATCGTTCGCCGTCCTCGTGATCGCGGTCGAGCTCTTCGGCATCGGCGCGCTGCCGGCGTTCATCGCGCTGGTGGCCCTCGCGATCCCCCCGATGGTCACCAACAGCTACATCGGCATGCGTGAGGTCGACGCCGACGTCCGCGAGGCGGCTCGCGGCATGGGAATGCGCGAGCGCGCTGTCCTGCTGCGGGTCGAGCTGCCGATCGCTCTGCCATTCATCATGGCCGGGATCCGAACCTCGGCGGTCAACGTCGTGGCCACAGCGACCCTGGCCGCGCTCGTCGCCTGGGGCGGGCTCGGGCGATTCATCGTGGACGGCTTCGGGCTCCAGGACTACCCGATGATGTTTGCGGGCGCGATCATGGTGGCCATCCTTTCCTTGATCGTCGAATTCTCGCTCGCCGGCGCCCAGCGTCTGGCCACGCCGGCCGGGCTCCGTCCGTCGAAAACCGTCCAGAAGGAGGAACCGTTAGGCACAACACGCGACACGGCAATGGTGGCGGCGTAGTTTCGGTCATTTTCTTGGAGGTGGAGCAATGTATCTGAAGCGAATCTTCGTCCTGGGCGCCAGCATGGTTGCCCTGGCACTGGTCACGACCTCGTGTGGCTCGACGGGTGGGCCGTCCAGCTCGGCGAGCCCGAAGGGCACGATCACAATCGCGTCCTTCAACTTCTCCGAGAGCATCATCCTGGCCCATATCTATGGCGGCGCTCTTAAAAACAAGGGCTACACCGTCGTCTACCGCGATAAGCTCGGCAACAGGGAGATCGTGGAGCCGGCCCTCGAAAACGGCCAGATCGACCTGTACGCCGGCTACGCCGCAACCGACCTGACGTTTGTCGAGAAGCGGCAGGGAGTCACCGCAGACGCAGGAACCGATGCGCAGGCGAACGTCCAGAAACTCAATTCGGTGCTGAGTTCGAAGGGGATCAAGGCGCTCGATCCATCGCCGGCGGTTGATCAGAATGCCTTCGCCGTCACCAAGGCTGAGGCTGATCAGAATCACCTGGTCAAGCTCTCGGATGTGTCCGCGGTCGCCAGTGGATGGACGCTGGGCGGACCGCCCGAGTGCCCGCAGCGCCCGTTCTGCCAGCAGGGCCTGGTGTCGGTCTACGGCTTGCATTTCAAGGACTTCAAGGCACTGGATGCAGGCGGGCCGCTCACCTACGCCGCCTTCAAGAGCGGGGCCATCAATATCGGCCTCGTCTTCTCCAGCGACGGCGGCATCTCCGCCAACAACCTCGTCGTTCTCGATGATGACAAGCATCTGCAGCAGGCCGATAACATCGTGCCGTTGATCCGGACGGCCGTGGCCAACAGTGAGGTCACCGCGCTGCTGAACAGCATCGACGCCAAGCTGAACACGCCCGATCTGACCGCGATGAACAAGAGTGCCGACGTCGACAAGCAAGACCCGGCGGATCTGGCCGCTACCTGGGTCAAAGATCACGGCTTCTAAGCGCGGAACCGACATTCCCTTACTCATACCCTCCCCCTCTGGGGGAGGGTCAGGGTGGGGGCTGGCAGGCTCGGCCTGACGACGTACCACTTCGTGACCGACTGGCGCTTCACGGCGGCCCTGCAGAAGGTGTGGTCGGTGGTGCTCGACATCGAGCGCTATCCGGGCTGGTGGAAGAACTTCCGCCGCGTACAGATCACGCGAGGCGATGGGAAGTCGGTCGGTTCGGTGATCGCCTGTGAGGTGCGTGGCTCGCTGCCCTATAGCCTCAACTACGCACTCGAGGTCCGTGAGGCAGAGGAGTATCGCCACATCCTATTGCGCTCAACCGGCGACCTGGTCGGCACCGGGCGCTGGGAATTCTCCGAGGCTGAGCCAGGGATCGTCAAAGCGCTTTACCACTGGGATGTGGCGACGACCAATCCGATCCTCAACGTGGTCACGCCGCTGGCGAAGGGTGCGCTCGCACGGAATCATGAGCAGGTGATGGCGAATGGCTACGCGGCGCTGCGGCCGCACGTGGAGAGCTAGCCGGAGCTCTTTTTTGTTTTGCGACGCGCCGCCTCGAAGGCGTCGAGTCGCTCCTGGACAGTCTTCTCGTAACCGCGATCCGACGGGTGGTAATAGGTCCGGTCCTTGATCGCGTCCGGCAGGTGCTGTTGATCGACCTGGGCCTCATCGTAATCGTGGGCGTAGCGGTATCCCTTGCCATAGCCGATCTTTCGCATCAGCGGCGTTGGCGCGTTCCGCAGATGCAGCGGAACCGGGTCGGCGCGGGTCCGCTCGACATCCTCCTGGACCGTCGCGTAGGCGGCATACAGGGCATTGCTCTTGGGCGCGGTCGCGAGGTAGACGACGGCCTGTGCCAGCGCCAGGTTCGCCTCCGGCATCCCGATGAAGTGGGCGGCCTGCTGTGCCGCCACTGCCTGGGTCAGCGCCTGCGGGTCGGCGAGGCCGATGTCTTCTGAGGCGAAGCGGATCAGACGGCGGGCGACGTAGAGCGGGTCTTCACCCGCCTCGAGCATCCGCCCCAACCAGTAGAGCGAGGCATCGGGGTCGCTGTCGCGCAGGCTCTTGTGGAGGGCCGAAATGATGTTGTAGTGCTCCTCGCCGGCGCGGTCGTAGAGCAGGTTCTTGCGCTGGACCGCCTCCTCGACGAGCGCTGCGGTCACCACCCGCCGGCCTTGACGGGGCCGGGCCAGTGCCGCCGCCGCCTCCAGGCCGTTGAGCGCGATCCGGGCGTCGCCGTTGGCCACCCGGATCAGCGCTGCACGCGCATCCGCCTCGAGGTCGACGTTCCGGTTGCCAAGTCCGCGCTCCGCATCGGAAACCGCCCGGTCGACGATCGCTCCCACCTGGACGTCATCGAGCGCGGCGAGCACGAATACGCGCGTGCGCGAGAGCAGGGCCGCGTTGACCTCGAAAGAAGGATTCTCGGTGGTGGCGCCGATGAGGGTGATGACGCCGTCTTCGACATAGGGCAGCACGGCATCCTGCTGGCCCTTGTTGAAACGGTGGATCTCGTCGATGAAGAGGATGGTGCGCTGACCCGACTGTGCCCGACGCAGGCGAGCTTCCTCGATGTTGCGCCGCAGGTCGGCGACGCCGGCGCTGACCGCGCTGAGCGGGACGAAATGCGATGACGTGACCCGGGCGATCAGCCGGGCCAGCGTCGTCTTGCCGCTGCCCGGTGGTCCCCACAGGATCATCGACCCCACACGGTCCTCCTCGATGGCCCGGCGCAGCTCGTGCTCCGGGCCGACCAGGTGCTCCTGCCCGACGAACTCGTCGAGCGAACGCGGGCGCATCCGGGCGGCCAGCGGCTGGTCTTTTTGGGCCGGCTGTTGCGGAGCCGGGAACAGCGTCTCCTGCGCCATCAACTGACTATAGAAGTTGGCTCTAAGATCGTCCGATGGACACGCTGAATACGGCGATCGCGAAGACGACGCTGCCGGTGGAGGACCTGGCTCGAGCGAGGGCGTTCTATGCGGAGAAGCTTGGCCTGAGGCCTAGCCGTGAGGTCGAGGGCGCGTTGTTTTACGAAGGAGAAGGCAGCACGGGGTTTCTGCTCTTTCCTAGTGGCGCTCGGCCCTCTGGACATACCCAGATGGCCTGGTTCGTCAAGGACATTGTCGCGAGCGTGTCCAAGCTCAAGAGTCGTGGCGTCGTCTTCGAGGAATATGACTTTCCCGGCCTCAAGACCAACCATGGCATCGCCGACCTCGGCTACGAGAAGGCCGCGTGGTTCCGCGATAGCGAGGGCAACCTGCTGGCCCTCGGCCAACTCGCCTAAGGGGCTGAGGTGCGCTCGGACGGGAGGCGGACCTTCCCGAAGAGCAGTAGGAAAATCAGGCCGGCCAGCAGGTAAAAGAAGGCACTCACGGAGAACGCAAGCTGGTAGCCGCCGCGGACCTGCAGGAAGCCGCTGACCAGCGGTCCGATCCCGCCGACGCCGATGCCGCTGACGACCACCTGCGCGGTCGCGAGTCGGGCGCGCTCGCGCGGCTCGACATACTCCATACCGAAGACCTGGCCCAGTGGGCCCTGCAGGTTCAGGGCAAGCTGTCGCACCGTCATGATCACGACCGCGAGCGGCAGCACCATGATGAACGCGAGGGACAGAACGAGAGGCCCGCCGAAGAGCTGGGAAACGCCAATGGTGCGGGTAATACCGAAGCGGCGGCCGACCGCCGGCGCCGCGAGGGTAACAATCGCGGTCAGGGCCGCGCCAACCGCAAAGATCACGCCAATCGGTCCGGGCGTCAGGCCAAACCGCTGCAGCAGATAGAGCTGGGTGAAATTGAGGTACATGCCGGCCGCGATGCCAAGCACGAGGCCGGGCAGCAGGATGCGGCCGAAGCGCGCCAGGTCGATCTTGAGCAGCTCACGAACCGGGAAGGCGGCAGCCGGCGTCATCGCGGCGGCCCGCGCCAGACGCACAAGGAAGGGCAGGCTGAAGACCGTCAGGATGGTCATCGCAATGAACGACGACCGTATGGCGGCGGCCGAGGCGCTCGACGTGTGCATGACGCGTGCCGCCGCCTCCGGAATGACACCGCCGAGAACATCGCCAACGAGCGCCGCGGC
>VBHO01000067.1:0-7307 GCA_005882045.1 Chloroflexota bacterium
TCGGAATGCCCGCGACGCCCGCATAGCCCGACGACGCGACGCTCGCGGTGAGCGATGCGGGCGATCCGTTGTTGGCTCGCTGCTCCAGATAGCCCCAGAGGTCGGGCTCAACCTGGACGATCACCTCGCCGCCGAACGTGTGCGCCGTTTGCATCAGCAGGACGAAGTTGGCGTAGTAGGCGTTCATCGTCGCCGTGTTGTTCAGGTTGCTGAAGTCCCGGTCGCTTTCGTTGTTGCCGACCGATGGGTTCGATTGCAGCAATTCGTAATAGGAGAAGACCGGAATGTAGCCTTGGGCCGCACTGTTGCTCATGTAATACGCGGCGTACTGGCCCGGCGGCGAGTTCCAGGTTTCCCACCCGCTGCTGGTGTTGACGCCGCCGGCGAGGTAGCAGTAGCGATAGCGCCAGGGCACACCGCTCGCGGTCATCCAGCCGAGGTCGCCGGGGTTGTTGCCGAGCCCGAAGTGCAGGCCCGCGGGCAGCGTCACCGCCGCCCGTGCCGGGGAAGCCGTGACCACGGCGGCGAGCAATGCGGACAGCATCGCGAGGCCCGCCAGCCATACTGATCCCACGCGCGCCCTGCCCCTACCCATGCCAGAACCCTTCGGTGCTAGTTCAACGCACAACCGGGTAGAAGGCAATTCGTTCGCGCGGTGGGCGGCACACCGGAACGGATCCTGATGGCGACGGCAGCGGCGCTCGTCGGATTATTTGCCGTCCTGCTAGTCGTGCCGCCAATCCTGTCAGGACTGGGCCGACCGTCCAATTGGTCATGGCTGGTGTATACCATTGTCCTGCTCGTCATCCCACTCGCGCTGTTGATCCCGGCCGTTATTCGCCCGCAATCCCTCATCGCCGCAGTGGCCGCCGCGCTCACTATTGGCTTCCTTCTCACCTGGGGACTGGGCGGCGAGCCGATGTCGTGGCCCCGCCTCGTCATCCACCTCGCGGCGATTTTGTGCCTGGCCGGGCTTTTTATTCGGATGATCCGCGGCATACGTGCCCGGCGGTTCACCGAGCTGTGGATCCTGCCTGGCTTGTTGCTCGGCTTACCCATCGGCTACCTTGTGGCGGGACTGATGGGACTCCACATCGTGACCCAGTACTGTCAGTTCCCTCTGATCGGCGCGGAACTCTCGTCCTTTTTGTGCAGCGGATAGGCCACGATAAGGAGGCGACTTCGTCCTATAAGAGAGCAGCCAGCACCAGGAGATCAGCAACTTCGCCAAGGTCACGGAGCTGGCCAAGGTGATAACGCTCCAGGAAGGATTCGCAGGAGATACCGAGCCGCCGTCGTGCCCCCTGATCAATCAGGCCAAGGATCTCCTCCCGGCCGAAGCCGCCTAGCGCTCCTTGATTCGACGCGGCGATGAGGATCCGTAATCCCCTCCCATGCTTGACACGGCGGCGTATTCACGGGACCTGAATGCCGTCCCTATCGGCTTGCGCAAACCGGTTGGAGCAACAATCGCCGGGCGGCTTAGCCCTGGACCATGGTGGTCCAGCAGGCAGAAAAGACGAAACAAATCCCTGCCGGCTCGCACGCGAACCTCGTAATAGCCGGCCATGTCTCCGTGCATCGCTTCCCACATCCCTCCACCCGAAAATTGGGGAGGCGGCGCCTCTGAAACGGCTTTGAGGACGGCGTTGATTCTAATGTCGACGCTGTCAGGACACTCGTCAAGGAAGGTCTCTGCGGGCACTCTCCCCGCTTTGGTCTTGTAGAACACGATGGCCCACGGCTTTTGAGTCTCAGGCTCAGGCGGCCGACTTGGCTTTGCGATTCCGGTCCCCTGGCTGCTTCCGCTTGGTCGCGACGAGCTGAGCCCCGAGCGCCTCGGCCAACGCGTCAAGCGTCTGCCACTCGGGATTGCGGGGATTGCTGAAGAACCGACGGACGCTTGCCGGGTTCATTCCAGTTCTCCGGGCCAATTCGGCTTTGGTGAGACCTTCCTGCTCACGTAGTTTGTCCAAGCTTCGAACCAAGCTGTCTACGCGGGCAATTTGATTGCGGACTCTCGCGTACTCTGCGTTGTAGGAGGGGTCCTTACGCCGGCGTGCGAGCCGCTTGTCAAAGTAGCTGGTATCGAGCGCCCGGGCCATATCTACACTTATCCTTCCTTATCCCTCGTCCAGAGGGTTGGCCATAGTGTAACGCTTGCGTTACGCCCAGTGAAGACCTCCTTCCGGGCTTAGAAGGCTCGGTCGTAAATACGAGCCGTACGGGACGGAACTACTGGTACCAGCCGGCGACGTCGACGATCACGTCCGTGCTCCCGGCCGCGTTATAGAGGTCAAGCTTGCCACCGCTACTCAGCTCGACCACGGCCAGGCTGGGCGCCGTAAGGCCCGACGTCCAATTGAGATCCGACGCGAGCGGTCGCGGACTCTGGTCGGGCCAGGCGGCCAGGTAGCTGGCCGCCGAGGTGTTCGTTACCGTGACATTCAGGACGACGGCTCGTGCCGTGGGCGGCACCAGGGCGCCCGTGACCTGCACGGTCCTCGAGCCGCCCGGTCCGAGCGGCCCGCCGGCATCGCGGGTATCGAGAATGCGCGTCGGTGTCATGGGCATCAGGCGGCAGGCCGTCGTCGCGTTGGCACTTTCCGCGCGGAAGGCGGCATTGAGGTCGGCAATCACGTCGACGCTGCCGGCCGCGTTGTAGATATTGATCGATCCGGCCAGCGGGACCATCACGCGGTTGGCCACGGTCTCTCCCGCCGCGAAATTGATATTCGAGCTGGTCGGACGAAGCTGCCCGGCCGGCCAGACCACCAGGTAGCTCGGCGCCGTGGCATTCGTCACCGTCGGATTGAGTACCAGCGCATTGGAAAACCCACCGTCGACCTGGACGGTGATGGTCGCGCCGGGCCCCAGCTTGACGTTCGGACCGCCGGTGCCGTCACGGGTATCGAGAACGCGGAACGGCGGCATCGGGTTCAGGTACGACCCGTAAGCCGCGGTACTGGTGGCAGACTGCACCCAGCCCTGGGCGTCGATCACGACGTCGGCTGAGCCCGCGGCGTTGAAAAGATCCACGCTGCCGTCGGACGCCATTGCCACCTCGACCAGGTTGGCCACGGTGTGACGCGGCGCCCAGTTGAGATTCGACGCCGTGGGGCGTGGCGCGCCGCCGGGATAGAGCGTGAGATAGCTCGCGGCGGTGGTATTGGTCACGGTGACATTCAAGATCGTGGCCGATACGCCCTGGCTCGGAATCGTGCCGTTCCCCCCGACCTGCAGCCGGCGCGTTTCCTGGGCTCCGATCGCGGTGCCGGACCGCGTATCGAGGATGCGCTGTGGCAATGGGAGTGGATGATATTGCCCGCCGGCCGGCGGACTCCCGGGTGGGCAGGGGAGCACCGTAAACGCGTACAGCGCATCGGTGTAGGTTTGTGTGCAGCCACCGACGTAGACGAACCCATTCACCACCACCGGCGACGACGTCGTCGTGTTCCAGCAATTCGACACGTGGCCGTTGCCGAGTCCACCGTCCAGGCTGGCGGCGAAGAGCCAGGGGCAACTCGTCGTTGCGCACCCGGACGCGGCATAGGCATACAGGTAGCCGTCGAAGCTCGAGACGTAGACGACACCATTCGCGACTGCGGGCGATGACTCGATCGGGGTTGGGTTCGGTTGTTGTGGCGTGATTTGCGAGCCGTGCGTCGGGCCCGCCCAACGGACCGCGCCGTTCGAAGGATCGAGGGCGTATAGCTTGCCGTCGGGGGCGCCGACATAGACCGAGCCCGCGTCGACCGCGGCCGATGACTGGATGCCATCGAGTTCACCGACCGCGGCCGGCGGCAGGCCCACGACCGCTGACCAGAGCGGCGCGCAATAGGCCGCGCCGCACCCAGCTGCGGTGAAGGCATAGAAGTTCGGGGTGCCGCGGACACCGGGCGTGTAAGCGCCGACGAATACGCGCCCGCCGGAGACCGCCGGCGATGCCGACACCCCGGCCGCGGTCGCCAGTCCCGACCAGAGCTGCCGCCCATCGCTCGCCGATAGGGCATAGAGGGCGCCGGCGCCGAGGTAGACGACACCGTTGACGATCGCGGGGGCGTTCACGATCGGCGTGCCGGCATTGAAGCTCCACAATTTCGCGCCGGTGCCGGCGTCGAGGGCATAGAGATTCTGGTCATCACCGCCCACGTAAACGACGCCACCCGCGACCGATGGGCCGGCCCAAACATTGTGGCCCGCGGTTTGGAACATCCAACGGATCGTGCCGGTCTTTGTGTCGAAGGCGTACACGGCTCCACTCGTATTGGTCCCGGCGTACACAAGGCTGCCCGCAACCGCTGCGCCCGAGAAGGTGATCGCCCCGGACGGAATGCGGGCTTTCCATTTCAAGACCTGGTCGGGCGCCTCGACGGCGCACATCGCGGCGCCGCACCCCATATAGATGATGTTGTCGACCACCGCCGGGGCGGCATTCGACGTCTCGTCGTCCGTTCGAACCCAGGCCTGCTGCAGGCGCGCCGCGTTGGTCGAATCGATGCTCGACTCGTTGGGGTTGACGCCACTATTGGCCAGGTCGAATCGCGACTGTGGCCAGTTCGCGAAGCTTGGTGTTCCGGCGGCACTGGCCGAGCTGCCTCCAAATGCCAGCGGCAACGTCATCAGCAAAGGCAGGGCGGCTGGCAGCCAGGGCCGAGTTTGCAGTATGCCTATGAGCGCGTTAGTGTACAGAACCGTCGCCGCCCGCGATGGCGACGGCGGGTTTCAGGAAATGTGCTAGCCGAACCACCCCATGACGTCGGCGATCACGTTCACCGAGCCGGCCGCATTGTAGAAGTCAACTTTCCCGTTCGCTCCGATCTGGACGACAACCAGGTTGGGTACGGTTGCGCCCTGGACAAAGTTCAGATCAGAGCTGACTGGCCGCCCGATGGCATCGGGCCAGACCGTGAGGTAACTGCCGGTGGTCGGCCCGGTCACTGTCACGTTCAGCACGACCGCTTTGGGCGGAACCGACGCCGCCATCGAGGGCACCCCACCGACGCCGGCGACCTGGAGGGCAATCGTCGCGTTCGGCCCGACCGGTACACCGAAACCGCCGGTACCGTTGCGCGTGTCAAGGATCCGGACCGGCGACATCGGCGTAAGCGAGCTGCCTGTCCCTCCGGGCGTGGTATCGGTGAACCAACCGTTGACGTCCGCGATCGCGTCGACGCTTCCGGCGGGGTTGTAGATGTCGACCTGGCCGCCCGTTCCGAGTGCGACCGCGACGCGATTGGGCAGCGTCTGGCCGGCGACGAAATTCACGTTGGACGCGGTGGGACGGCTTGCACCGGTCGGGTAGACCGTGAGGTAGCCGGCGGCCGTCGGATCGGTCGCGGTCAGGTTGAGGATGGCCGCCTCCGCGCCGGTGCCGGGAACCAGGCCCTGCCCAGCGACATGGACGGTGATCGTTTGTCCGGGTCCCACTGGGGCGGAAAATCCTCCAATCCCGTTTCGGGTATCGAGAATGCGGGCGGGCACGAGGGGGTTGTAGCGACCGTCGACGCTGGGCGTCCCGGTCGGTTGGTTGATCCATCCCGCGACATCGAAGATCACAGCGGTGCTCCCGACGGCGTTGTAGACCGCGACCTGGCCGTTGGCGCCGATGGCCACCTCGACCAGGTTCGCGACCGTCCTTCCGGGCGTCCAGTTGAGGTTGGATGCGATCGGCCGCAGGAAGCCGGCCGGGTACACCGTCAGGTAACTGCTCCCGGTGGTGTTCGCCACGGTGACATTGATCACCACCGCCCCCACCCCGGTCGACGGCACACCGCCGAGACCTAAGACCGGAATGTTGCGCACCGCCCCCGGACCGAGCGCGCCTCCAGCGTTGCGGCTGTCATAGATGCGGCTCGGGGTCAGCGGATGATACTGTCCGGCCCCCTGTCCGAAGGCGCGCACCTGGCCGGCGTTGCCATCCGCGACGTAGATCCGCCCCTGCCCGGCCGCCAGCGTCGAGAAGTGCGTCTGGCTCCCGATGGTGGCGGTGAACTTGAAGGTCCCGTTAGCCGGGTCGAGACCGCGGAGCGTCCCGGTGTTGGTGTCCACCGCCCAGATGACGCCGCCGGAAACGATCGGCGCGCCCGGATGGAATGTCGGGCTGCTCCAGGCGGTCGTAAAGGACGGCCCGGCTCCGAGCAGGAGCGCCTTGATGCCCTCCGGGCAGGGCACATAGACATAGGGATCGGCGTAGGCGGTGCCGCCGAAGACCTGGTCACCCGCGCCGTTCTGGTTGGGCGCCGTCGACACCGCCGCATTGCAGACGGCTGCACTGAACGCCTCGCCACCGATGTGGCCGGCTTGCGAGGATAGCGCGCCGGTTTCCCGTCTGGAAGACCACGTTAGCTGTCGCTCCGACGAGCGCGGGGTTGACCGAGCCAATGTCGTTATCGTTGCCATTGAGCGTAGCCCAGGCGCTCGGCGCCCAGGAATCGAGATAGGTCAGCGTGGGGCTGAGCTTGAAGACCGTTTCGCCGCAGTCATACGGTCCGCTGCCCGAGCTGAAGCCGTTGCCCGAGGCGATGTAGATATTTCCACTGGCGTCGACCGATGGTCCGTCCGGTCCCCAGATGGCCGCGCCGTTCGGCGTGGTATCCTGGCAAACCCCCTGCGCCTGAGCATTGAAGACCGTTAGCGCCGTGCTGCTGCCATCGGCCTTGATCGCAACGACGATCCCGTGATAGGAACCACAGTCTCCCCAGTACCCGCCGAACGCGACGTACACGTTGCCATTGGCGAGCGCCAGGGCAGCGCGCTGCTGTTGCCGGAACGGATCAAAACCCGCGGGCGCAATCGGGATCGGGGTGAAGGCCTGTGTGCCGTCGGTCAGGCGGACGGCGACGAGCTCGTAGGTGCCGGGTTGGACGAAGGCGACCGCATAGATCAACCCGGTCGCCGTATCGATCGTCGGCGTACCGAGGATGCCCAATGGGCTGACATTCCCGCACCCGAAGCGCGGATCGGAGAGCAGCATCGGCGATCCGAAGTGGGCGGGCGCAGCCCAGGTGGGCGCGCCGCTGCTGGCATCGAGGGAGTAGATCGAGTTGTTCTCCGTGGCGACGATCACCTGATTGCCAACGACCAGCGGCGAGCCATAGATCTTCCCGTCGAGAACGGATGAGATCCACTGCTGGCTGATCGTGTTGAAGGGGTTGGCGCTCTGGTCATTGCCATCGCGGGCGTTTGACCGGTGATTGGTCGGCCAATCGGCCGCCAGTGCGGACGGACCGGTGCTGAGGGCGAGGACAGCCGTGGCCATCACAACCTGTCCCAGCCGACGCGCGCTGATTCGCATCCCCGCGGGG
>VBHO01000067.1:7322-12461 GCA_005882045.1 Chloroflexota bacterium
ACTAACGGCGTCAGGGTGTCGTGCTGCACAACATCGTCTGACCGGCCAGCTCGTGATACTCGTAGACCGCGAAGACGACAAGCGAGCCCCATGCAAGATCGGCGGCGTCATTCCCGCCTGAGTCGCAACCGATGGCGGCCCTGGGCCAGCGGCGAAGAGCCAGGCCGGTGAGCCGAACGCTGGGACCGCCGAAGCGCGACGCCGCATCAAGCCGTGCCTTCGTGATGGCGGATCGAAGTTCCTGCACCGTGGTGACGTGGTTGGACTGGTTTGCTACGGGCGACCGGAGGTCCGCGGTCGTCGAGCCGATGGCCTCATTCAGCGGTTCGCCCGCAAGTGCCGGCGATGTGGCGTCAACTGTCACCGTCAGGACTTTCGAGGGGAGGTCCTGGAGAGGCACCGCGAGCAACCAGTAGCTGGGAACGGCAAGCGCTAATGCCCCACGCGGGCATTCCAACGCGCCGATCGCTTCATGGATCGTCAGGAGCGCGCCCGGGCCGACGTCGGCACTCAGGACGCTCTTGTAGCATGGTGCCGGCGCGGACAGCGCGATCAACAGCGACGGACGGGCGAGCGTAACCGATGACCAGCATTTTGCCACCCGGCAACTGTCCTCATTCGAAGCGGCTATGGCGAACGTCAGTGCCAGAAGATCATCAGTCGACATGGCCGCCAGGACCTCCACGTTGCCGCCCGCCACGGGGCCCGTGCGCGAAACCACGCTGAGCGGTACCGAGGTGGTCCCTGGGGTATGTACCGGGAGAAGGACCCAGCCCCTGGCGAGCACCACGCCGGCGGCGACGAGCACGAGGAGGACCACGCCCGTGGCGGCCAGCCACCACCGTTTAGCCACGGCTGCAATCATTCACGGAATAAGGACGATGAGGAGGCCGACAAAGTTCCGCGATGGACGCTTCTAGTTGTAGTAGCCGACCACGTCGGCGATTACGTCCGTGCTGCCGGCGGCATTGAAGAAGTCGACCACTCCGTTGCTCCCGATTCGCACCACTACCAGGTTCGGCACCGCCGGTCCGGGCGTCACGTTGAGGTCCGAGGCCACCGGCTGGCTGGCGCCATCCGGGAAGACCGTCAAGTAGGTCGCGGTCGTCGCATTGACGGCCGTCACGTTGAGGACGACGGCAATGGGCGGCAGCGGTGAGGTCGAGGTCATCAATGGGACGCCGCCCCACCCGGAGACGGTCAGCGCGATCGTCTGGCCCGCGCGAACGGGCGACGAGAATCCGCCGGTGCCGGTGCGGGTGTCCAGGATGCGCGCCGGGGTCACCCCGGTGAAGGTGGCCCCGGTCGTGGCCGCAATGCCGTCCGAGTACCATCCCGCAACATCCGCGATCAGGTTCACGGAACCGGCGGCGTTGTAAAGGCTCAGCAGCCCGCCCGCTCCGAGTTTGACGACGGCCCGGTTCGGAACCGTCTGGCCCGGCATGACGTTCACGTTGGACGCGGTCGGGGGGACCGTTCCCGCGGGGAAGGCGGTCACGTAGCTCGGAGCGGTCGCATCGGTGACGGTGAGATTCAGCACCACCGCCGCGGCACCGGTTAGCGGCACTCCGCCTCGGCCGCTCACCGGGACGGTGATGGTTTGACCGGCGCCGACGGGCCCGGTCACGCCCCCATTACCGTTGCGGGTGTCGAGGATTCGCGCCGGCACCAACGGCTTGTACAGGCCGTCGGATCCGGGTGCGGAGATCGTCGTTGGAACGTATCCGGCGACATCGAAGATCACGTCCGCATAGCCAGCTGCGTTATAGATGCTGACCTGCCCCGACTCGCGCAGCGCGACCTGGGTAAGGTTCGCCACCGTCTGACCGCCGATCCAGTTGAGGTTGGAGGCATTGGGCCGCGGGTCTTCCTGCGGATAGACCGAAAGGTAGCCCGTCGAGGTCGTGTCGGTTACGGTGACGTTGAGTACCACGGCCGCCAGCCCGCTCGAGGGCAGGCCGCCATGGCCGGCAATGGTGACCGACAGCAGTCCGCCGGGTCCAAGACGCGCGGCGGGCACGCCGCCGAGGCCGGTCCGCGTGTCGAGAATCCGGTTTGGCGCCAGCGGACGCAAGCCGTTGGAGACGACGATGTTGGTGGCGCCCAGGAACTCCTCGGCAACGTAGGCGTAGCCGTTGGGCGCGACTGACCAGGCGGTCGCGACGTACTGGTAGGGGCCGAGGATATTGGCCTTGTGGGCCGGGCTATTCATGAACATGGTGTTGGCCTGGGTATCGTTGATGCCGCCCGACATGTAGGCGATGTTCTCGCCTCCCTGCGTGGCGCCCACACCGCAGGCGAGGTCCAGGGTTGGGCCGTTGGTGTGCGAGAGATACCCCTGCGCCATGATCCGCTCAGCATTCTGGACGGCGACCGCGGCGAGGCAGTCGCTCCAGTTGAGCGCCGCCAGCCCGGCCGTGGCGCGGTCCTGATTGATGAGGTTCTGTTGGGTGCTGACGCCGAGCCCGGATGCTGCGTCGGCCTGCCGCGCCGGCGCGCCCCACATATTAAGTAAGGATGCGGTGGAGAGGGCGAGAACCCCGGCCGTGATCCGGGCGGTCAGCCTTTTGCCCACGACAGTGCAACGCGGCCCGAAAGGCTGAGATTGCGAGACGTCACCGAACGGTCATTCCACGCTTTGAACGGGGTCGCGTGGGTGCGACTGTTCGGTTGCGAGGTTAGTTGTACCAGCCGACGACGTCGGCGAGAACATCGACACAACCCTGCGCGTTGGAGATCGTGACGCTGCCGTCGACCGCGGACAACTTGACCACGACGAGGTTGGGCACCGTCAGCCCGGAGACCCAGTTGAGGTCCGACGCGGTCGGCCTGGTGGCGTCGCTGGGATAGACCGTGAGGTAGCTAGCTGCCGTCGTATTCGTCACCGTCACGTTCATGACCACGCCCTTGGCCGTTGGCAAGCCCGGAACGCCGCCGCGTCCCGCAACCTGGAGCGTGATGCTTTGACCGGTGCACACCGGTATCTGCGACGCCCCAGTCCCATTTCGCGTATCGAGAATCCTGGTCGGAGCGAGGCCGGTGAACTGGCCGCCCGTCGTCGCCGTCACGCCGTCCGTGTACCAGCCAGCGACGTCGATGATGACGTTGACGCTGCCCGCAGCGTTGAACACCGCGACCTGACCGGAGCTGCTCAGCTTCACCATGACGCGGTTGGGCACGGTCTGTCCGCTGACGAAGTTCAGGTTGGACGCGGTGGGCCGCGCGGCGTCGGACGGGTAGAGCGTCAGGTAACTGCCCGGCGCGCCTGACGGATTGGTCACGGTGACGTTCAGGACAACGCCGGTCGCCCCTGACGCCGGTACCCCGGAGGCCCCGCCGCCGTCTTTCATGCTGCCCGCGACCTGGAGGTTGAAGGACTCGCCGGCATGCATTACCCCCGCGTGCCCGCCGGCACCATCGCGGGTATCCATGATGCGCGCCGGGACCAGCGGATTGAAGAGGCCGGCGGTTGGGCTCGACCCGTCCTGGCGGGTCACCCAGCCCTCGACGTCAAAGATCACGTCGACGTTCCCCGCGACATTGAAGAGAGATACCGTGCCGTCGTCGCCGATCGCGACTTCGACCAGGTTGGGCACGGTCTGGCCGGCAGCGAAATTGAGGTTCGAGGCCACCGGCGGTGGAGGCACGCCCGGTGGGAAGCAATTCACGCCAAGCCCGCAGGTGCCGTTCTGGCCGGGATAAACCGTCAGATAGCCCGCCTGGGTCGGATTGGTGGCGGTCACGTTGAGGACGACCGCTGATGGCGGCGTTGGCGAGCCCATTGCCGGCACCCCGCTGCCCGCGACGCCCGCGATTGCCACCGAGATCTTCTGCCCGGCGCCCAACGATCCACTGTGGCCGATGCCGTTACGCGTATCGAGCACGCGGAATGGGACAACGGGACGGTATGCGCCGGGGAAGCGTGCCACCTCGAGGCTGACGTTGATCGTGATCGGTGCACCGGTACCCGGCGTCAGCGTGAACGATGCCGAGTAGGTTGCACCAATCCGGTTGGAGGTGTTGACGCTGACGGTGAATTGGGCCGGGGTTCCCGGCGCCGAGCCGGCGCTCGCGGGCGTGACGCTGACGTGTTGTTGCCGACCGTGTAGGTGACGCCACCCGATAGGATCGAGACGGTCACTGACTGGGACGGCGGGTTGACGCCAGAGGTCGCGGTCGTGAAGGTCAAGCTGCCGGGTGCGACCAGGACCGACTGCCGTGGCATCGACCAGGCGCCACGCCCATGGGTCCACGCGATCAGCGTCGAGGTGTCTCGACTGAAGGTCAGCGCGTTGATCTTGGCGTTGGGTAATCCCGAGCCGACAACGGCCCAGTTCGGACTGGGCGTCGCCCCGCCGCAGGCGGTGCACACCATCACGGTGCTGTCGGTCGCGATGTAAACCGTGTTGCTGTCGACCGGGTCGAGGGCGATGCCGTTGACGCCCGCGTTGGGCACACCACTGCTGCCGCTGCCGCTGATGTCAGTCCACGCGGCGCCGCCATTGACCGTGTGCCAGACGTGCCCCAGGTTGACGCCGCCCATGACCACCCAGGCCTCGTTGGTGTTCCCGGGGTTGAACGCGACTCCGCCGATCCAGCCGTTGGGGTCGACGATGTTCGCGATATTGAAGGCCGGCAGGTTGCCGGTGATATCGGTCCAGACCGGGGTGGGGGCGGTGGTATTGGTGCTCATGAAGACTTTGCCCAGCAGGCTCGCGGTTATCACGACGGTCGCGTTGGACGGCCCGGCCGCCATTTCCTGCAGCCGGTCGGTATACGGAACGATGGTTTTCGCGAATGTCAGGTCGCCACTGATCGTTCTCCAGCTGCCGCCAACCGAGGTCGGTCCCGCCGGCACGCCGCCGGTGGTCGAAATCCAGACGCGGTTGGTGCCGGCGAGCAGACGTTGGGCGTTCGAGGCATCCATCAGGAAGGGGGCGGTGAAAGCCGTCGGGTCGGAGCAGGCTGGATCGGTCGATCCAAAGCGGCAGGGAGCCGCCTCGACGAATGCGTTGTCGGGGCTTCCGGGGTCGTTGACGTTGATCGCCGAGCTGCCCCTGGCCAGGCCCAATCCCGGCGTCTCGACGTAGATCGTGTTCGAGCCGGGGTCGATCGCGGTATTTCCGCCGTCGCCGCCGA
>VBHO01000067.1:12467-14438 GCA_005882045.1 Chloroflexota bacterium
GCCAGGTCGGGACGGCGCTCGTCAGGCCGGCAAGGCGACCGGACGAGCCGTTGTCCTGCGCGCCCCCGAGGTAGTGGGTGGCGCCTAGCGCCGATCCCTTGTAGAACTGGATCGTGGCGAGAGTGCCATTCTGGTCCTGCCAATCGCCCCTGGTCCCCACGCTGGCGCCACCCAAGTCGGTGCTGCTCCAGATCCCGCCATCGGTTCCGACCAGCAGGCGATTTCCGTCGATGGGGGCGAAGGCGGCGGCGTGGAAGTCCGGGTGGACGATGCCGCCCTGCATGTAGGCGAGGCCCACGTCGGAGAAGGACCCTCCTCCATTCGTAGTGGCAAGGATTGACACACCACCGAAGACGGCGTTGTTCGTGTTGGCGGGGTCGACCGCGATGACGTTGTCGTAGTCACCCTGGGGCACGCCGTAGTTGACATAGTCGAAAAGCCCGGGCGACGCGTTCAACGAGCTCCAGGAACCACCCCATGCGATCCCCCTGTCAACCTCGACCAGCTTGCCCTTGCAATCGGCGGCCGCGACATAGGCGACGCCACCCGGCCCAACGCCCATACCGATCCGGGACGCCGTGATCGTGCCGAACTGCGGCGGGCTGACCAGGGCCCATCCTGACGTGGCATTCCCAGTAAAGATGTCGCCCGCCTCCGTCTGGCAGAAGTCCGAGACCGAGACCCAGAATCGGCTCGGGACGCTGGGATCCTGGATCACCAACGTGGCCGCACCCGTCGGCGCCGGCTTGCCCACGATCCCTGGAATGCCCGGAATCGTCACCTTCGCCCAGGTCGACCCGGAATCGGTCGAGACGTAGAGGCCAACATCCGACGCGACGTAGACCGTTTGCGGGTCGCTGGTCTGGCGGTCGATGGCGATGCTCCCGATGTGGTGGCCGCCAAAGACGCTCTGTCCAACCAGAGTCCAGGTGGCGCCCGCATCGGTGCTTTTGAGGATGCCCTGGCCGGGTTGGGAGTCCGAGAGGTTGTCCTCACCGGTTCCGGCGTAGATCCGCTGCCCGCTGACGTCGACGGCGATCGCTCCGATCGCCAGCGACGCCTGCCCATCGCTCAGCGACGTCCAGGAAGTGCCGTTCGTAGTTCCCTTCCAGACGCCTCCGCCGCCGGTGCCAATGAAGACCGGCTGACCACCACCTGCGCTGGTCGGCACGACCGCCAAGCTCGTGATCCGCCCGGCGACGGGTCCGAAGGTCGAGACGGGCTGGCCCGGGATCGAGTTAGTGCAACAGACTTTTTCGCCACTGATGGGCGCGGGGCCCAGCTCGGTCCAGGTGCCCGTCGTGCGGGGATTTCCCTGGGGGAGCTGCTCGGCCGACGTCTGGGTCGCGGCGGCCACCGTCGGGGATTGGCCGTAGTTCTTTATCCGTGTCTTCAGCTGATGCTTCTTGACACCGGCCGCGACTCGCGCGGACAGGAACGGGCTGGGCAAGCGCGACTCGACGCGAGTCTGCGGGCGGCCGGCGGCGAATGCGGAGGCGGGCGGCAGGCCCGCCAGGCTCGCGCCGGCGAGCAGCAGGCCGAGCACGGCGATCGATCGTCGTCTGCTGGTGCTGATAATGCCCCCTCTCCGAGAGTCCTTCGACCCACGACGATAACACTCCCTCGCCCGTTATTGGGACGGGGCGGGTTATCGGTTAGCTATACCAACCGACCACGTCGACGATGACGTCGGTCGTGCCCGCCGCATTGAAGATGCCGATCTTCCCGTCGGCGCCGACCTTGACGACGACCAGGTTCGAGGTCACTTGCCCGGGCAGGAAGTTGAGGTCAGACGCGGTTGGCCGGGTGGCCCCGTCCGGCCAGAGGGTCAAGAAGCTTGCCGTGCTGGGATTGGCGACTGTGACATTGAGCACCACGGCCGTGGGCGCCGTTCCGCTGATCGATCCAACGACCGTCGAGACGGTTAGGGCAATCGGCGTCTGGCCAACGCGCGAATGGAATCCGCCGGTG
>VBHO01000067.1:14460-16465 GCA_005882045.1 Chloroflexota bacterium
CGCCAGTTCCACCGGGCGTTGCGTCGCTGAACCAACCGGCGACGTCGGCGATGACGTCCACCCGGCCCGCCGCGTTGTAGAAGCTCACCATGCCACCGGCGCCCACCTTGACGATCACGCGGTTGGGCACCGTCTGACCGGCGACGAAGTTCAGGTTCGAAATGACGGGAGGGGCGCCGCCCGTCGGAAAGACGGTGAGGAAGCTCGGTGCGGTGGCATTGGTGACGGTGACGTTGAGAACGACCGCCGCCACCCCAACCGGCGGTACGCTACCAACCCCGGTCATCGGCACGTCGACCTGCGCGCCCGCGCCGACCGGGCTGCTCGATGCGCCAATGCCGCTGCGCGTGTCCAGCACCCGAGCGGGTACCACCGGGGTGTAGAAGCCGGCAGGCCCGGGCGTATCGCCCTCGGGGGCGACATAGCCCGCGACATCGAAGATGACGTCGGCCGAGCCGAGCGCATTAAAGATGTCGACGGCCCCGCCGCTTCCCACCCCGACTTCCACCAGGTTGGGCACTGTCTGGCCCTTGACCCAGTTGAGATTCGATGCAGTCGGCCGCGTGACCCCCGTCGGGTACACCGTCAGGAAGCTGCTGGCCGTGGTGTTGGTCACCGTAACGTTGAGCACGACGGCGCTGGCATCCGCGCGCACCTGGCCGACGCCGGTGACCGGTATCGTTCGCGACGAACCCGGCGCGAGCGGTCCGGCGCCGTTTCGACTGTCGTAGATCCGGGCCGGCGCCAGCGGATGATACTGGCCGCCAAAGGTCCCCTTGCCGCTGAGCGTCACGGTCTGCGGGCTGTCCAACGCATTGTCGGTGAAGGTCAGGGTGCCGGTCCGAACGCCGGTCTGCGACGGGGTGAAGGTGACCGGGATCGCCCTGGACATCGATGGGCTCAAGCTGAAGCCGGGGATGCAGGCCGCGGAGCCCACGCTGAACTCCGCCGGGTCGCTTGAACAGGCACCCGAAACGATCAGGGTCGTGACTCCCTTGTTGATGATGGTCACGCTGGTCGGCGCGCTGGTAGTGGCGAGCTTTTCGTTTCCGAAGTCATAGGCCCGGCTCGGCGGGTCGAAAGCCACCGCCGAGGTCACGCCCGTGCCCGTGAGGCTCACGGTCTGCGGACTATCGAGCGCGTTGTCCGTGATGGTTAGGGTGGCTACCCGCGAGCCGAGACCCGACGGATGGAAGGTGAACGCAACCGAACAGCTCGATCCCTGGGGAACCGTCGCGTTGGCACAGCTATTCGCGGTCATGGCAAAGTCGCCCGCGTTGGTCCCGGAGACGGCCACGGTTGCGACCTGAAGATCGCCGACGCCGGGGTTGGAGACCGTCAGGCTGCGAACGGCGCTGGTCGTCCCGGTCGCCTGTGGGCCGAACGCCAGCGGCGATGGGCTTGGGACCGCCTTCGGATCGATGCCGGTCCCGATGAGCGGAAGGCTCTGGGGTGTGAGGTTGGCATCATCGGCGACGTCGAGTGTGGCACTGCGGTCACCGACGCCGGCCGGGGTAAAGGTCAGGCTGATGCTGCAGCTGCCGAAGGGCGTGACGGTCGCGCCCGCGCAAGTGTCCGTCTCGGCCCACTCCGTGGGGTGCGCACCACCGAGCGTTAGCGTCCCGAGGTGCAGATCAGCGGTGCCGATGTTGGTGAGCGAGACCAGCTGCGGAGCGCTGGTTGTCGTCTTCACCTGGGTGACGGCTACCTGAGTGGGGCTGAAGCTCACCGCTGGTGTCGGCGCCTCCGCCAACAAGGCAGCCTTGGCGCCGTTCCAGAACGGAGCGATATCGAGGCGGTCTAGCGTAAACGGCGTCGTGCTCAACGGGGCCAGCGGGTTGCCGAAATTAACCCAGAGCCGGTCCTCGGCGATGGTCTGGAGCGGGGTGTCGGTCGCGTTGCGGTAGAAGGTGAAGAACAGCTGCGCGTTGCTGACCGAGACCGTGTCGAGATTGGTCACGGTGCCGCTGACGACCTGCGCACCGCTCGATGGATCGGTCGTCAC
>VBHO01000150.1 GCA_005882045.1 Chloroflexota bacterium
TGGCATTAGGAGGGTCTGCGGGTTAGGTGGCAGTGACGCCTGGGACGGTGGTGGACGGGACGGTCGTGGGGATTACGAACTTCGGGGCCTTCGTACAGATCGAGGGGGCGGGGACGGGGTTGGTTCACATTTCGGAGATCGCGAACGAGTATGTCCGCGATGTCAACAACCACGTGAAGATGAACGACAAGGTCAAGGTCAAAGTCCTCAATGTGGATGCGACCAACGGGAAGATGGACCTTTCGTTGAAGCAGGCGGCCGTACCGGACGGTCCGGCCGGGATGTCGGCGCCGGTGCTGCCGCGCTCCTACCGGCGTGGCGGCCGCGGAAAGCGCGAGCTGCCGGAAGGCGCCGACCCGGTCTTCGAGGAGAAACTCTCGAAGTTCTTGAAGACCAGCGAAGAGCGCCTGCTTGACATCAAGCGCAACATCGAAGCCAAGCGGGGCGGCCGCTTCAAGTAGCGCCCGGGAGGGCGGTTGGCGCCCCGGTGGCACCGGCTTGACGCAGCGAATGTGACGCGCCTAGAATGGCGGTCTCGCCTCGAAGAAGAGGCTGCACGCGGCGTGGAGCAGTGGAAGCTCGTCGGGCTCATAACCCGAAGGTCGCGAGTTCGAATCTCGCCGCCGCAACCAAGCAATTATTGAGAGGAGCCTCGGGGCTCCTCTCTTTTTCATGTTCGAGCCGTAAAGATCGCCCACTCCGACCGCTGAGTCAGCATGGCGGAGCGGTCTTGCGCCAGCATCTCCTCCAACCGCTGCAACCCCAGCCGATACTCCAGTGGCGGCAGCAGGCTCAGGGTCGAGATATACCGACCGCGTACGCGGTCGACCACCTCGGCGATGTCGATCCGGCGCGGTTCGTCGCGCACCTCGACCCGGATATCCTCAAAGCCGGCGCGGCGCAGCTCCGACGTCAGCGTCTGCACCGACGGAAAGCGCGGACGGTCGATCACGGCGATGCTCGGGAAGTAGGCGTTCAAATAGAACTCTTCGACGTGTCGCGGCGTGAAGGTCCACACACCCAGCCGCCCACCCGGCCGCAATACCCGTCGCGTTTCCGAAAAGGCGCGCACCCGCTGGCGCAGCAGGTGGACCACCATCACCATCAGCACCAGGGCCGCCTCGCCATCGCCGACCGGCAAGCGGTAGGCGCTGCCCCGAACCCACTCCACTCGGCCGGCCCCATCCTTGGCGCGCGCGACATCCAGCATTTTGGCCTCGGAGTCGACACCCATGACCCGTGCCGGCGTGACGGCCGCCAGGGGAAGGGTCAGCCGCCCCGTGCCGCACCCGACCTCGACCACCAGGTCCCCGGCTCGCAGGTCGGCTTCGCGCAGCATCGCCCCGAGGCGCGCGCGATCGCCGGTGGAGAGTGGCCGAAGGGCGTCGTATCGCGGTGCGATTTCGGCGAATGACGGCGACATCCTTGCTAAACTAACCGATGCTCGGGCGGAGTAGCTCAGTGGTAGAGCAACCGGCCCATACCCGGTATGTCGCAAGTTCGATCCTTGCCTCCGCCATTCCAGCGATGCTTCCCAGGCGCGTCGTCATCGCGATAACGCTGCACCACGTCTTCGAAGCGGGAGAGCGCGTCGTGGTCGCCGTGTCGGGCGGCCCCGATTCACTGGCCCTCCTTTCGGTGCTGCGCGAAATCGTTCCGGCCTTTCCGCTGCACCTTACGGTCGCGCATTTCGATCATGGCTGGCGCGCGGGAAGTCGAGCCGACCGCGACTTCGTGGCCTCGATGGCTTCCGCCTGGGGATATGACTTCCGAACCGCCCGCGCCGCCGACGACATCCCGCACACGGAGAACGCCGCCCGCGGCGCGCGTTACGCGTTCCTCCGGCAAACCGCCGCCGACACCAACAGCACCGCCATCGCCCTCGGTCACACGCAGGATGACCAGGTCGAGACGCTGCTCCTCCACCTGCTTCGAGGCAGCGGCTCCAAAGGCCTGGGAGCGATGCGACGGCGCGACGTCGACCTGGCGCGTCCACTGCTCGACATTTCGCGAACCGACATCGAGGCCTACCTGGCGCAGCTCCATCTGACGCCCATCCGCGATGCCACCAACGACGACCCGCGCTTCACGCGCAACCGCCTACGGCAGCAGGTCATGCCCGCGATCGATGCCTTCGATCCGGCGGCCCGCGACTTGCTGGCGCGCACGGCCGACATCCTGAGCGAGGAAGACCGCTTCATCGAGGCACAGCTGGCGGACCTCCCGGACGACATCGCGACCAACCGCGCGGCGTTTGCGAAGCTGCCCCCGGCGCTCCAGCGGCGCGTCATCCGCCGGCTCCTGCCGGACGCCGGCTTTCTCGAAGTCGAGCGTCTGCGCCGCGGCGACTCGCTAACCGCGCCCGACGACGCTACTACGCCTCCAACGCCGCGCCTTGCCGTCAAAACCTGCAATTGCGACCCGGCGAGCTTCAAAGCCCGCGACCAGGTCGGTCATCTCGACGCCGACCTCGTCCGGCCTCCGCTGTCGGTCGGCAGCCGCAGGCCGGGCGACCGGATGCGCGCACTGGGGCTGGCGCAGCCAAAACGTCTCCAGGACATCCTGGTCGACGCCCACGTTCCGCGACACCTTCGCGACACCTTACCGCTGGTTTCCGACGGCGAAGAGATCGTCTGGATTCCCGGTGTAACGATCGCGGATAGCAAGCGCGTCACGCCGGCGACGCGCCGCCAGCTTCATCTCGAAATAGAGCGCGGCTGAACTCGTTCTACTTCGTGTTGGCTAACAGGTTTCTTAAAAACCCGGTGTTAAGATAGCGTGGCCATGAGAGGCCGAAACCGCAACATCTTCTACTTCATCCTGCTCGCTGGTTTGCTAGCCATCATCTGGGCAAGCTACAAGAGCTTCAACACGATCGCCGCGCCCGCCGACCGGACGACGTCAGAGTTCCTCGCGGCCGCCGATGGCGGGAAGATCAGCACCGCTCTCATCAAGGGCAACGGGACGGAAGTCGTCTGGGACTCGATCGACGGCGGCCATTACAAGACGACCTTCCGCGACACCTACCAGATCGAGACCATCCTTCGTGACGACCATGTCAAATTCAACACCGAACAGCCGAGCTCGTCGAACCTGTTGCTGTCGGTCATCCTCCCGAACCTCATCCTCTTCCTGGTCATCGGCGGTTTCATGTGGTACATGCTTCGACAAACCCAAAGCGGCAACAACCAGGCGATTTCCTTCGGCCGCAGTCGAGCTCGCTTGCTGAGCGGCGACAAGCCGGCCGTCACCTTCAACGATGTCGCGGGGGTGGAGGAGGCCAAGCAGGAGCTGACCGAGATCGTCGAGTTCCTCAAGTTCCCCGAGAAATTCACCGCGCTCGGCGCCCGCATTCCCAAAGGCGTACTGATGGTCGGACCGCCCGGCACCGGCAAGACGCTGCTCTCCAAGGCCGTGGCCGGGGAGGCCGGTGTGCCCTTCTTCAGCATCTCGGGCTCCGAGTTCGTCGAGATGTTCGTCGGCGTCGGCGCCTCGCGCGTGCGTGACCTGTTCGACCAGGCCAAGAAGAACTCGCCCTGCATCGTCTTCGTCGACGAGATCGACGCCGTCGGCCGCCAGCGCGGCGCCGGCCTTGGCGGTGGCCACGATGAGCGCGAGCAAACGCTCAACCAGCTGCTGGTGGAGATGGACGGTTTCGAGACCAACACCCATGTGATCGTGATCGCGGCCACCAACCGGCCCGACGTCCT
This sequence comes from Chloroflexota bacterium, assembly GCA_005882045.1. Classification (GTDB taxonomy): domain Bacteria; phylum Chloroflexota; class Dormibacteria; order CF-121; family CF-121; genus CF-13. The sequence continues at coordinate 3,711 of VBHO01000150.1, forward strand.
CGACCCGGCGCTGCTCCGCCCCGGTCGCTTCGACCGGCACGTGACGCTCGACCGTCCGGACATCCGCGGCCGCCGCGCCATTCTCGAGGTGCATGCGCGCAACAAGCCATTCGACGGCCAGGTCGACCTCGAAGTGCTGGCGCGGCAGACGCCCGGCTTTTCCGGGGCCGACCTCAGCAACCTTATTAATGAGGCTGCGATTCTCGCCGCGCGCAATAACAAGAAAGCCATCGGCCAGCTCGAGCTCGAGGAAGCGATCGCGCGCGTCATCGCCGGGCCGGAGCGCAAGTCGCGCATGATCACGGAGCAGGAAAAGAACGTGATCGCCTACCACGAGATCGGCCATGCGCTGGTCGCCAAATCGCTCCCCAATGCGGACCCGGTGCACAAGGTCTCGATCATCTCGCGCGGCATGGCGCTCGGCTGGACGATGCAGCTGCCGACGGAGGACCGCTACCTGGTCTCGCGCAGCGAGCTCAACGATGACATGGCCGTCATCCTCGGAGGTCGGGTCGCGGAGGAATTGATCTTCGGCGACATCACCTCGGGCGCCTCGGACGACATCGGCAAGGCGACCAAGCTGGCCCGCCGCATGGTAACGGAGTGGGGCATGTCCGACAAGCTCGGCCCGTTGACCTTCGGCCACAAGGAAGAGCTCGTCTTCCTGGGCCGTGACCTCGGGGAGCAGCGCAACTACAGCGAGGAGATCGCCGGCGAGATCGACCAGGAAGTGCACCGGCTCGTCGATGCCGGCTACCAGCGTGCCAAGAAGATTCTGACCGAGCGCCGCGACAAGCTGGTCCAGCTGGCGGAGTATCTCAAGACGGAAGAGACCATTGAGGGCTGGCAGATGGACGCGGTCATCAACTCGCCCGACGGCAAGGTGCCACCAGTTCCGGAGCGGCCCAAGGCCGAAGCCCCGCGCCCGCCGCAGCCCCAATCCAAGGCCGATGATCGCGGGCCCGAAATCCCGCCAGGCCGCCTGGAGCCGACGCCCGCGTAAAGGAGAGAGCAGGGGGTGCCGTTCCTCGGACACTGGTACGTCCTCTTCGCGCTCGTTCTCTATGCGGTCGTGATTGTGTTGGCCGTATGGCTCGTGCTCTGGGCGATTCGAATCGCCCCGCGACGAATCCGGCCCGATAATGCGCTGGGCATCCTGAACGAGCGCTTCGCCCGCGGCGAGATCGACCAGCAGGAATACGAGACGCGGAAAGCCGCGCTACTCCGCCGCTGAGCCCGGCACGACCCGCGCCGTAGGACAACCACCGGCTTCCGCGTTATATTGGAAGCGCCCGCTTGGATCCTCAGGACCGAGACGGAACCATGCAGAAACCGACGATCGCCATCATCGGACCCGGCCGCGCCGGATCGGCGCTGGGGCGCGCCCTCCATGCATCGGGCTACACCATCGCCGCCATCGGCGGCCGCAACCCGGATAACGTTCGCAACCTGGCCGAGGAGCTCGGCGCCCGCGCCTGCCAGAGCCCGGCGACCACCATCGACGTCGCCGACCTCACGCTCCTTGCGGTGCCCGACGACGTCATCCTGCCGCTGGCAACCGACATGGTCGAGTCGCTGTGCTCGGCGGCCGGCCACGCCGTGGTCCACCTGAGCGGCGCGCAGGACCGCAGCGCGCTGCGTCCGCTGGCGCACCAGGGAAGCCTCCGAACGGGAGTCTTCCACCCCCTTCAGACCTTCCGGCGCGGGCCCGAGGCCGTCCAGAATGTGGTCGGCACCTACTTCGGCATCGATGCCGACCAGCCCCTACGCGACCAGTTGACGCAGGTGGCCCGCGACCTGAAGGGCCATCCATTCGACCTGACCGGTGTGAACCTCGCCCTTTACCACGCCGCCGCCGTCTTCGCCGCAAACTATCCGATCACCCTGCTGGCGGAAGCGATCGCGCTGGCGGCGGAGGCTGGGCTTGACGCCGAGACCGCGCGTCAGGGCCTGACGACGCTGCTTGCCGGGGCCGTCAACAATCTTCGTGACCTGCCGCCGGCCGACGCCATTACCGGGCCGGCATTGCGCGGCGACGAGGGAACCATCAAACGGCACCTGGAGGCGCTGAAAGGCGATTCGGAACTCCAGCACCTGTATCAATTGCTCGCCGACCGCACCAGGCTCCTCAATCCCAAAAAGGAGGCCGCCGCATGACGATCAACGTCCGCGACCTGCGTAAGTGGAAGACCGAAGGCAAGAAGTTCACGATGCTCACGGCTTACGACTACACGACCGCGCGCTGGCTCGATCGCGCCGGCATCCCGGTGCTGCTGGTCGGCGACAGCCTGGGCAACACCATGCTGGGATATCCCGACACGCTGAGCGTGACGATGGATGACATGATCCGCCACGCGGGTGCGGTGATCCGCGGCGCGCCGAACGCGTTGATCATCGGCGACATGCCGTTCATGGCCTACCACGCGTCCGAGGAGGACGCGATCCGGAATGCCGGCCGCTTCTTGCAAGAGGCGCGCGTCCACGCCGTGAAGATGGAGGGAGGAGGGCGCGTCATCGGCTACACCAAAACCTTGACCTCGATGGGCATCCCGGTGATGGGCCACCTGGGTCTGACCCCGCAGTTCGTCAACCAGTTCGGTGGCATGCGGGTTCAGGGTCGCAGCGACGAAGCGGCGGAGCAGATCCTCAAAGACGCCAAGGCGTTGGAAGAAGCCGGCGCCTTCGCCGTCGTCCTGGAGGGCATCCCGGGCGTGCTCGGCCAGCGGGTCACGGAAGCGCTTACCGTGCCGACCATCGGTATCGGGGCGGGGTCACGTTGCGATGGCCAGGTGCTCGTCATCCAGGATGTCCTTGGATTGAATCCAGACCACGTCGCGAAATTCGTCCGCCAGTACGCCAAACTCGGTGAGGCGATCGAGACCGCCGCGCGCGCGTTCGACCAGGACGTGCGCAATGGCGCCTTCCCAACCCCTGAGCACGAGTACTCCGCCCGCTAGCCCGGTTGTCTTCGAGTCGGCGCTCGCCATGCAGGAGCAGGCGATCGCCTGGCGGCACGCCGGCGACGACATCGGGCTGGTGCCCACCATGGGGGCGCTGCACGCCGGCCACGACAGCCTGGTCAGCCGTGCCCGCCGGGAGAATCAGCGCGTCATCGTCAGCGTGTTCGTCAACCCGAAGCAGTTCGGGCCTCATGAGGACTTCGAGAATTACCCCCGGCCCTTCGGCCAGGATCGTGCCCGGCTGGAGGCGCTGGGCGTGGACGCCATCTTCCACCCGCCGGTCGACCAGATCTACCCGCCGGCGTTCAAGACCCGGGTCGACCCCGGCCCCCTGGGCGAAGTCCTCGAGGGGAAAAGCCGCCCGGGTCACTTCGGCGGCGTGCTGACCGTCGTCCTCAAGCTCCTCAACCTGACCCAGCCGAAGCGCGCCTACTTCGGCCAGAAGGACTTCCAGCAGGTGGTCCTGGTCCGCCAGCTGGTTCGCGACCTCGCCCTCCCGGTCCGAATCGTCGTTGCGCCCACGGTCCGGGAGCCGGACGGCCTGGCGATGAGCTCCCGGAACGCCTACCTCGACCCGGCCCAGCGCCAGCTGGCCCCCATCGTCCGCCAGGCGGTCACGGAGGCGGCACGGGCCTTCACTGAAGGTGAAACCGACCCGGCCAACCTGGAACGGCTCACACGGGAGCGGCTGGCCGGCGCCCCCGGAGTTGAGATCGATTACGTTGCGGTGGTGGACGAGACCACGCTCAGTCGCCCCCAGCGAGCGGTCCCAGGCGGCGTTTTGGCGGTCGCTGTTAAACTTGGGTCAACTAGATTGATCGATAACGTCGTATTGGGAGCGGAGCGCCTCTGAGTTCAGAGCGGCGCTCCAAAACGAAGGGCGGAGTAACAACTTCAAAGGTCAAGGCGAAGCCGACCGTGAAAGCGGCACGCCCAAAGCCGGTGTCTTCCGCCCGCAAGGAGTCGTCGCCCGCCCATAAAACGGCGGTTGCGACGCGACCGACCCCGAAGCCGTCGGTCGCCCCTCGCAGCCAGCCGAATAACGGCCAGCCCGCGGCCGTTGCCCCACAGCCAGTGCCCCAGCCGGCCCCGGTGCAGCCGCCTCTCGCGCCCGGGGTGCCCATCATGCCCTTCCCCAGACCCACCATTCTCGGCCTCGGCTCGCCCTGGCGGACGGCGGGCCGGCCGGCCGGCATGCCGCCGCGTCCGGCCCCGGTTCCGCACCCCACTCCGGCACCCCAGCCGCGCCCGGCCGCCCCTCCCGTGATCACCATGCGCTTCCCGATGAGCGCCGTGGACAAGCTCATCAAAGAGGCGCTCGCGGAGGACGTCGGCGACGGCGACCTCACCACCGAGTCGCTGTTTCCCGGAAAGGTCAAGGCCCGCGGCAAGCTGATCGCCAATGAGGAAGGGGTCCTGGCCGGCTTGCCCATCTTCAAGCGGGTGTTCGAGCTGGTCGACAAAAACATCTCCTTCGAGCCCCGCGCCACCGACGGCATGGCCCTCGCCGGAGGCCAGCTGGTCGCGCGCGTATCCGGCCCCGCGGTCAGTGTGCTCCGGGCGGAGCGGACGGCGCTCAACTTCCTGCAGCACCTCTCGGGGATCGCCAGCCAGACGGCCAAGTTCGCCAACGCGGTCAAGGGCACCAAGACCCGCATCCTGGACACCCGGCGCACCACGCCGGGCCTCCGTTTCCTCGAGAAATACGCGGTCGAGGTTGGCGGCGGCGTGAGCCTGCAGAAGGGGCTCTCGGACCGCCTGATCGTCACCGAGTCCCACCTGGCCCTCTCCGAGGGCGTGCCCAGCGTCGTCCGTCAGCTGCGCAAGGCCCACCAGGGAAAGCGCATCGAGATGACGGTGACCAACATGCAGGAGCTGGACCAGGCACTGACCGCAAAGGTCAACGTCTTATTACTCGAGAATTTCCCGCCAGGCCAGGTCCGCCAGGCGATCGCCCTGGTCCAGGGCCGCGCCAAGGTGGAGGTCACCGGCAAGGTCGGCCTCGACAATGCGCGAGCCTATGCGCTCGCGGGCGTCGACTACATCTCAGTCAGCCAGTTGACCCAGTCGGTTAAGGCCTTCGACTTCAGCTTCCGCGTCTCGCGCTAGCCTCGCGAAGGCGGCCGCTCAGCAACACCAGGACGGCGCCCATCGCCGCGAGGAATCCGCAGATCAGCCAGAAGCCGCTGGCATTCCAGGCGAAGAGCGAGGTACCGACGACCGGCCCCAGGATCAGGGCAACGCCCCAGGTCAGACCCCATGCCCCCTGGTATCGTCCGCGAAGGTGCGCTGGCGCCCGGTCGGCAACGTAGGCGCCGGCCATTGGCGAGTTCAGCATCTCGCCGATCGTCCAGATGAGGACGGCGAGGATTAGCAGCGGCAGGAAGTGAGCCACGGCGACCACGCTGAAGCCAATGCCAACCAGAAGGAACCCTGCGGCGATCACCGGTCGAGGCGCTCGATGCTGGGTCCACGACGTCAGTGGCAGTTCAAGCAAGACGATCAGCAATCCGTTCAACGCGATCAATCCGCCATAAACCGCGGCCGAGAATCCGAGGGCTCGTACCTGCAGGGAAAAAGTGGTGTACGACTGGAGGTAGACGAAGGCGACCAAAAGCATTGCAATCAGAAACATGAGGAACACGCGATCGGTGATCACCGAGCGGTAGCCCCCTGGTCCTTGGTCTTCGGTCGTCGGTCGTCCGGCGTGCACATCATGGATCGCTACGAGGGCCAGCAGGCCAAAAACGACCGAGGTTGCTGCATCGGCTACGAAGAGCAGGAAGAAGGAATGCTGCGCCAGTAGTCCCGCTGTGGCCGCTCCGAGGGCGAACGCCGCATTCAGGACGAAGCGCAGGGCGGCGAATGCCGTGACGCGCTGTCCGGCCGGCACCAGGTCTGCCAGCAGGGCGCTCGAAGCCGGTCGGTAAGCCTCCGAGGTGAGCCCAGCCAGCGCGGTCAGCACCAGGATGGCGGGAAGGAGATTGACCTGCGACAGGGCGATCATCACGATGGCCGATGCGAACATCGAGAACGTGATTGTGCGGGTGCGGCCGATTCGGTCCGTCAGCTCTCCACCGATGATCGATGCGACGACTCCGCCAACGCCGTAGAAGCTGACAGCCGCCCCAGCTTGCTGAGCCGAGAAGCCGCGGCGGGTCAAGTACAGGATCAGAAAGGTCATCACAAAGCTGCCGAACCGGTTGATGAACGTGCCAGCAAAGAGCAACCAGGCGGCTGGTGGTAATTCCCGCAGATTGCGCCGGAGCGTTCGCCGTTCGATCATTGCCCGCTCGTGGGCCGGCTTTCCGGCGTCTCGGCTACCTAGTGATAGACGGGCGCCGCGATCGGCGCCAGCTCGGGCATCCAGCGTCGCTTGCGACGCGCGTCGAGGATCTCCGAGGCGAAGCCATAGCCCGCCTCGATGTAGTCCTTGGTCGCGCCGAAATCCATGGCGTGACGTAAAAACCCGGCGCTCGGGCGCAGGTGGATGATGTCGACGCTGCGGCCCATCTGCTTGATGGTCCAGCGCGTCCGGTGCTGGGCGGCGATCTGGAACGTATGGTCGACGATGGCGTTCATCGACCCCAGCGGGGTTGGCAGCCGGCCGGCGTAGCCCGAGTCCAGGACGTACACCCGCCGGGCCCCCAGCTCGATCGCGGTGTCAAGCCCGGTGGGGTCGACCAGGCCACCGTCCACGTGCTGCCGTCCGCCGATCATGACCGGCGGAAACACGCCCGGAATCGCTGACGAGGCCAGCACGGCTGGTCCAAGCGGGCCGTGGGAGAAGACCGCCTTCGTGCCCATGGTCAGGTCGATGGCGACGGTGTGGAGGGGCACCCCAAGGTCCTCGAAGTTGGACACCTGCAGGTGCTGCGCGATGAAGCGCGAGAGCCCGCCGCCCTCGTAGAGGGAGGATTTGCGGCGCATCATGTTCCGGGCGGCGCGCCACCAGACCATGTCCAGCGAGCGGCGGCTGACCTGGTGCCAGACCTCCTCCAGGCTCTTCACCCACTCCAGATCCGGCCGGTGGGCGAGCCAGGCGCCATTCCAGGCGCCGATCGAGACCCCCACGATGAAATCCGGGGTGATATCGCGCTCGATCAGGGCGCGCAACATACCGACCTGAGCAGCTCCGCGAGCCCCACCCCCAGAAATCGCAAACGCCGTCTTATCGCGCCCCCAGCGCCGCATGACACTTTAAGTCTATGCAAGTATTTGGGCGGCGTCCACGGGGAATTCGTTTTCGCCGATGACGACAACGCGCGGTTGCTATACTTCGTGGTGACTCGCGCTCCTGCCAACGACTTGACGACCAACGAGTTCCAATAACACAAGGTGGTGGCCTACTGGATTGTCTGATTTCGAGCTTTCTCAGGACTCGTCCGACTCGCAGACTGGAAGCGCCGCGACGATGGAGGAGTTCCTCAACCAGGAGGAAGCTTCAAGTAAGCGCCTAGCCCACGGCGACATCATCGATGGGGTCGTGGTGCGGGTCGATCCCGATGAAGTTCTGGTCGATGTCGGCTCGAAATCCGAGGGGGTGATCTCCAGCCGCGAGTTAGGGACGCGTGAGGCGGGAACGCCCGACCTTCACTCCGGTGACCACATCAAGGTCTTCGTCCTGCAGCCCGAAAACGAAGACGGCAACGTCGTCCTGTCGCTGCGCCGCGCGCGCGCCGAATCCGTCTGGGTCAAGGCTCAGGAGCAGCAGGCGACCGGCGAGATGATGGACGCCGAGGTCCGCGAGCAGAACAAGGGTGGCCTGATCGTCAACATCCTCGGGCTGCGCGGCTTCCTGCCGACCTCTCAGGTGTCGCGTACCCACAGCTCGAACCTCCAGGAGCTGGTCGGTCAGCGGATCGGCGTCAAAATCCTCGAGGTCAACCGCAAGCGCAACCGGCTGATCGTCAGCCAGAAGGCTGCCTTCGACGAGGACCGGGCACGCCAGCGGGGCGAGCTCTTCGAGAAGCTCAAGATCGGCGATGAGATCGAGGGCAAAGTCTCCGGCCTGACCACCTACGGCGCTTTCGTCAACCTGGGCGCCGCCGACGGCCTGATCCACATCTCCGAGCTCTCCTGGGACCGCGTGGCGAACGTTGCCGACGTCCTCCAGGTCGGTCAGGACGTGCGGGTCAAGGTCATCAAGCTCGACCCCGACACCTCGCGCATCTCCCTCAGCCTGCGCCAGCTCGGCCAGGACCCCTGGGACCACATCGAAAAGCGGTTTCCGCCGGGGGCGATCGTCGAGGGCGAGGTCACCAAGATCAAGAAGTATGGTGCCTTCCTCCAGATTGGCGACGGGATCGAGGGGCTGCTCCATATCTCGGAGCTCGCCTGGGAGCACGTCGAGCACACCGAGGACGTCGTCCAGGTCGGACAGCACTTGCGGGTGCGGGTGCTGCAGGCCGATCGCAGTCGGCGCCGGATCAGCCTCTCGCTCAAGCAGGCCGAGGATCCCTCCAGCCGGCCGGCGGAGACCGAGGTGTCGGATTACCCCGGAGAGATCGAGCGGGTGCCCGAGGCCGAGCGCCAGCGGGTCTACGCCGAGGTGAGCGCCTCCCCGCAAGAATAGGGGCCTTTCGGCGTTCGATGCTGCTAAGGGATTATTAGATTTTGCGCGTATTCAAACTGAATTTGCGCTATGCTTCCGAGAACGATTGTTTAGACGTACCCGAAGAGTGGTAACTCCCTAACGTCCTAGCAAGCGGCAAACCGCAGATCCGAACGGGAAGTCATTTGAGAATTCCGGGTATCGTAATAGGTAGCAGATAAAGTCAGTCGGAGGATTTTGATTGTACCCCTTTGAGAGATTTACGGAGCGAGCGAAGAAGGTCCTGACGCTGGCCCAGGAGGAGGCCGAGCGCTCGCACCACTCATATATCGGCACCGAGCATCTGCTCCTTGGGTTGCTGCGCGAAGGCGAAGGCCTTGCCGCCAAGGTGCTGAACAACCTCGGCGTCGAGATCAACAAGGTCCGCGCCACCATCGAGTCGGTGCTGGGCCGGAACGAACGCATCATCATCCAGCAGATCATCCCGACGTCGCGCGTCAAGAAGGTCATCGAGATCTCCTTCGAGGAAGCGCGCCGGATGGGCAACAACTACGTCGGAACCGAGCACCTGCTCCTTGGCCTTCTGATCGAAGGTGAAGGCATCGCCGCCCATGTCCTGGAAGACCTCGGCGCCAACCTCGAGAAGGTCCGCGGCGAGATCGATCGCCTGCTCCACGAGAGCGGGCTCGACGAAGAGGCGGCGACCACGAAGAAGCCGTCCAAGACGCCGCTGCTCGACCAGTTCTGCCGCGACCTCACCGACCTGGCCGCCAAGAACACCCTCGACCCCGTCATTGGCCGCGAGACCGAGATCGAGCGCGTGGTGCAGATTCTCTCGCGGCGGACCAAGAACAATCCGGCGCTGATCGGCGAGCCGGGCGTCGGCAAGACCGCGATCGCCGAGGGCCTCGCCCAGCAGATCGTGCTCGGCAACATCCCCGAGTCGCTGCGCGGCAAACGTGTGCTGACGCTCGACATGGGCGCCCTGGTCGCGGGCACCAAGTACCGCGGCGAGTTTGAGGAGCGCTTGAAGAAGATCCTCGACGAGATCCGTTCCAGCCGTGAGGTGGTCCTCTTCATCGACGAGCTCCACACGCTCGTGGGTGCGGGCGCCGCCGAGGGCGCGATCGACGCCGCCAATATTCTCAAGCCGGCGCTGGCGCGCGGTGAGATCCAGTGCATCGGCGCCACCACGCTCAACGAGTACCGCAAGTACATCGAGAAGGACGCCGCTCTGGAGCGCCGCTTCCAGCCGGTGTTCGTCGACGAGCCGTCGCTGATCGAGACCATCTCCATCCTCCACGGGGTGAAGAGCCTCTACGAGAAGCACCACCGCGTGACCGTCACCGACAAGGCGATCAAAGCCGCGGCCGAGCTGTCGGTCCGCTACGTGTCCGACCGGTCGCTGCCGGACAAGGCGATCGACCTCATGGACGAGGCGTCGGCCCGGGTACGCATGAAGCTCACTACGACACCGCCAGATCTGAAGACGATGCAGAAAGAGATCCGCGATCTCCAGATCAAGAAGGAAGAGGCGATCGCCAACCAGGATTACGAGACCGCCGCCTCCTTCCGCGACAAAGAGAAGAAGCTCAAGGACAAGTACGTCAAGGAAGAGATGGAGTGGCGCGACAAGCTGGGTGCGACCGTGCCCGAGGTCAACGAGGAGCACATCGCCGAGATCGTCAGCGCCTGGACCGGTGTGCCGGTCTCCCGCCTCGTCGAGGAGGAATCGACCCGCCTGCTCCGCATGGAGGACGACATCCATGCCCGCCTGATTGGCCAGGAGGATGCGGTCAAGGTCATTTCCCAGGCCGTCCGCCGCGCGCGCGCCGGCCTCAAGGACGCACGCCGTCCCATCGGCTCGTTCATCTTCCTCGGACCCACCGGGGTGGGGAAGACGGAGCTGGCTCGCCAGCTGGCGCGCTTCCTCTTCGACAACGAGGAGGCGATCGTCCGTCTCGACATGTCGGAGTTCATGGAACGCCACTCGACGGCGCGGCTGGTCGGGTCACCGCCCGGGTACGTCGGATACGACGAGGGCGGTCAGCTGACGGAAGCGATCCGACGCCGGCCGTACAGCGTGGTGCTCTTCGACGAGATCGAGAAGGCGCATCCCGAAGTCTTCAACATGCTGCTCCAGATCCTGGAGGACGGCCGGCTCGCCGACGCCAAGGGCAAGCAGGTCAACTTCGCAAACACGATCGTGATCATGACCTCGAACATCGGCGTGACCAACCTGCAGCAGGCGACGACCTCGATGGGCTTCCAGCCCTCGATGCCCAGCACCAGCCAGGAAGAGAAAGAGCACGGCAAGATGCGCGAGAAAATCATGGACGAGCTGAAGAAGACCTTCCGGCCCGAGTTCCTTAACCGGGTCGATGCCGTGGTCGTCTTCAAGGCACTCACGCCGGCCGAGATGCGGCAGATCGTCGACCTGCTCGTCTTCAAGGTCGCGCAGCGGCTCGAGGAGCACGAGATGAAGCTCGAGGTCACCGCCGAGGCCAAGGACTACCTGGCCAAGGAGGGCTACGACAAGATCTACGGCGCCCGTCCCCTGCGACGGGTGATCCAGCGACTGATCGAGGATCCGCTATCCGAGACCCTGCTCACCACCAAGTTCGGCGCGGGTGACTCGGTGCTGGTGGAGATGGCCGACGGCCAGATCAAGCTGACGCCCATCATCGCCAAGCCGCGCGAGGCCAAGGCCGAGAAGCCGGAGAAGCCCGAGAAACCCGAAAAGCCGCCGAAGGAACCTGTCGCCGGCAAGGGCAAGGGCGAAAGCTAAAAGCTTAAACGCGAAAAAGGCCGCTGGCTGGTGCCGGCGGCTTTTTTTGTTGCTTTCGGCTTGACGTCTGTCACGCATTTCAGTAAGGTCACTCCTGACAGAAATGGCCACACCCGCCGCTCTTCCGTTGTCACCGGCTGTCCGCAAGTTCATCGTTCACTGGGGCGAGATGGGGTCCTCCTGGGGCGTCAACCGGACGGTCGCCCAAATTCACGCGCTGCTTTACATCGCGCCCCGCCCGCTGACGGCCGAGGAGATCGCGGGCACGCTATCGATAGCGCGCTCGAATGTGAGCACAAGCCTGCGTGAGTTGCAGGGGTGGGGGATTGTGCGGGTTGCGCATGTGCTTGGCGACCGCCGGGATTACTTCGAATCGATGCGGGACGTCTGGGAGATGTTCCGGATCATCCTGGAGGAACGGAAGCGCCGTGAGGTGGACCCGACGCTGAGCGTCCTGCGCGAATGCGTCGCGACCATCGAAAAAACCCGACCTGCCGACCCCGAAGCGAAGCGGCGGTTAGGCGACCTGCTCGAGTTCATGGAGACCATGGATAGCGCTTACCGGGAGTTCCGGATGCTGTCGATCACCGATCTCCGGCGCTTCCTCAAGCTCCGGGGAGGCGTGCGCAAGGTTGCAAGCCTGATCCTCTCGCGCTAGCAAATCGTTACGGCTCAGAGGCTTGCCTAATCGGTGGTTTCAGTATATTCTGAAAGCGGAGAAATCTGATGGGCCGGCCAGATATCGCGCTCGCGGCGGCTTCCCGCGCGGACACTCATTCCCCATCCGAAAATCCGCCGATTAGCTGGTTGCCACTGATCGTGCTGTCGGCCGCCGTCCTGATCGCCGGCCGCCACCTCGCCCCCTGGGCGCTCATGTGGGGGCTCGCGATCGCCATCTACGGCGCCCTCAAGTGGATGACCTGGTGGCGAGGCCATGGCAGAATCCCGCAGGCCTCCCTGCGCCGATCCCTCGCCTACCTATTTCTGTGGCCCGGGATGGACGCGCCGACCTTCCTCGATGCCAGGCGCACGGCCACGCCAGCCACTCGGGTAGAGCTGCTTGGCGCAATCGCATCCACATTGCTGGGGCTGCTCCTCCTCTTCGGCGCCGTTCGCATCCTGCCGTCAGGCCTGCCGCTCGCCGCCGGCTGGGTCGGCCTTTTCGGTCTGATCTTCGTCCTGCACTTCGGCAGCTTCCGGCTGGTATCGATCTGGTGGCGGTGGCACGGGATCGAAGCAGTGCCGGTCATGCGGGCGCCGGTTGCGGCGGCGTCCCTCGGCGAGTTCTGGGGAGCTCGCTGGAACACCGCGTTTCACGTGCTGGCCCGGGACTACGTCGTCCGTCCTCTGCGGCACCGAATTGGCGTGCCGGCTTCGATGCTGGTGGCCTTCGCCGGCTCCGGGCTGATCCATGACCTGGTCATTTCGGTTCCCGCTGGCGCCGGCTACGGCTTGCCGACGGCCTACTTCTCCCTGCAGGGTCTGGCGCTCCTGCTCGAGCGGGCTCCGATTGGTCGCCGCCTCGGGCTGGGCGCAGGTGTGCGCGGTCGTCTGTTCGCGATCGCAGTCTCGGCGCTGCCGGCCTTCTGGCTCTTCCACCCGGCGTTCGTGCTCAACGTCGTCGTCCCCTTCCTGCGGGTGATAGGTGCGCGATGACGCCGCTGATCGTCGCCATCTGGGTCGCCGGGGCGGTCCAGCTTGCCATCGCCGCCGCCAACCTGGAGGTGGCTCGAAAGCTCGACTACCGGGCGAACCTGGCGAGGCTCACCCCGATCGTCGCTCAGGTCTTCCTCGCTCACGCGGTGTACATCGTGCTGGTCATGATCTGGTTCAGCTCCATCTGCCTGGTCTTTGCGAGGGAACTGGCGAGCGGCGACCCCCTGGCCCGGTTCCTGACCGGGGGCCTCGCCGCGTTCTGGGGCCTTCGCGCCATCATTCAGCTGACCTTCTACGACAGGCAGGTGCGCAAAGACCACCGGCTGGAGGACGTTGCATTCCTGGCCGCCTGCGCCCTGCTGACCGGGATCTTCCTGACCGCAGTTCTGCATTGATATGGCTACACTCTTCGGTCTCGCACTCTGGCTCGCCGGGTTCGGCCATTTCGTTCTGCTTGGAGCCAGCTTCCAGGTACCCTCGCGGCTTGGTTGGAAAGAGGATCTCGCGCAATTGCGTCCCTTCAACCGCAAGCTGATGTGGACCTACGGTGCCTTCACGGTAATGACCATCGTTGCCTTCGGCATCTTGACGCTCGTCCTGCATGACGAGTTCTTGGATGGCGATCGCGCGGCCATCGGTTTGGCTGCCTTTATCGCGGCGTACTGGACGGCGCGCATCGCCATCGACGCCATCTATTTCAAGCACACCGATTGGCCATCCGGTCGATCCTTCGTGATCGGGCACGTGATGTTGACCGGGCTCTTTATCGCCCTGGCCTCAACCTACGCTGGGCTCGTCGTCTGGCGACTGCTGCTAACGCCAATACGCTGAACACCCACAGGTGACAGGCCGTTACTTGACAAGCTCGACTGCCGGCCTATAGTCGGACGCGAGAGCGGCAATCCCGGCGCGCGCCGGGTCGAGCCCGAAGGGCTCAAAGGAGGGCGTGATGGCGGAAGCCGGCACGAAGCTCAGCCTCGACCAGAAGATCCAGGCGGTTCGCGATGCGTTTGCTGCGTTCAACCGTGGCGATCTGAAAGCGCTCAGCGATGCATGGAGTGATGACTTCACCTGGCACGCGCGCGGAAGTGTGTTCGGCGGTGACTTCAAAGGCAAAGAGGCCGCGCTCGCGGCGATTGCCAGATATCCGCAGACGCTGGAGGACATCACGCTCGACTTCCACGACATCGTGGCCAACGACAAGCACGTCGTGGCGTTGGTCAACAGTTCGTTCAAGCGAAGTGGCAAGACCTACCAGGACCAGATCGTCTACATCTTCCACATCAACGACCAGGGCAAGACCACGGAGGCCTGGATCATCGCCGACACCGAGCTGGCGAAGAAGGCCGTCGAGGGTTGAACTTAAGCGGCTCCCTCGCGGAGCCGCTTCTCCTCATACATCGCCTCGTCCGCCATCTCGACCAGCTCGTGGATCGAGTCGTCCTCGTCGGGAATCGACTGGGCGATCCCGACGCTGAACGCCAGTCGATACGAACGCCTCCCCGCCTCATTGCTATCGTCCACGTTTTGCCGCAACCGTGCGAGGGCCGTCTGGATCCCTTCGTCGGGCTCCGTCAGCAGGACGCAAAACTCATCGCCCCCGGTTCGGGCAACGACGTCCGATTTTCGAAACGTCGCCGTCAGGATCTGACCAAACTCGACCAGCGCCTTGTCACCTACCGTATGGCCAAACGTGTCGTTGATCCGCTTGAAGCGATCGAGGTCGATCAGCACGAGGTGCACCGGCCGTTGCTGCCGCCGAGCGATTTCGCGGACGTGTGTCCCCAGGGCCACAAAGCCGCGTCGGTTGTAGATCCCCGTCAGAGGGTCGACCAGCGCCAGCTGTCGCGATTCCTCCTCCGCCCGCTTTCGGAGGGCGACCTCTCGCAATAGCTCTTCGTTGCGGCCCCGGGCGATCTGCATCGCGCGCTCGGCGCGCTGGAACAGCTCGTAGGTGCTCAGCACGCTGCCGACGAAGGCGGCCAGGTATCCCGCGACGGTCATGAGCTCAGCGGTACCGATCTGGCCGGTGTCTAGCTTGTCCCCGAAGATACCGACGACGACCTCGCCGTCGATGAGAAAGATCGCCGCCAGTATCAGCCATCGCTCGAGGGTGTCGGCTCGAACCGCATTCTTGAGTGCCATGCCAATGAGGCCCGCAACAAAAACGGCGAGCCACACGAGGTCGGCCGTCTTCGAGAACGCCGGGTTGGCGGCGAAGGTGAAAGCGAGGTAAGCCACGGTTGCGGCGATGGCAAGGAGGATGGTGAGCTGGACGCGCACCGGAAGACGTCTGTTAAGCGCCTCCTGCCACCGCCACGCGCCCCAGCTCGCCAGGAAGGAGGCCGAAATCAGGCCGTCGCGCAGGATGTCACTCCCTTGCACGAGTGGCGTCGTCCAGGGGGCCGTGTCCCGGACCAGCATCGACGAGAAGACCGCATGGACCGCAAGCAGCATCCCCGAGCCAAGGAATCCCACCGCGAGATAGAGGGTCGGCTGCTGCCTTGCGCTGAGAAAACGAACCAGCAGGATGACGCCGACCATCATGGCGGCCGTGCTCGACGTCGTGAACGCCCCTGTACGCAGGTCGGGACTGGTGAGGATCAGGGCGTGCCGGGCGCTCAGCGCCAGCAAGATGCCGCCAAGGATGGCGGCCAGGATATGGGCCAGCCGCCACTTCGCGCTCTGCGTCATCTGATCCACTTTGCTCCGGCGCCACGCGCGGCAGTGGCCGCGACGGGTTTT
>VBHO01000151.1:0-2343 GCA_005882045.1 Chloroflexota bacterium
GATCGTCTGCCAGCGAAGGGCCGGGCGGAGGCCCGGGAGGTCGTCCCAGGTCCGAACCGGACGAACACCATAGAGGATGAGTCCGGCGCGAACCAGGTCCAGGCGCGCCTCGGGAAAGCGGAGCAGCCCCGGGGAGTTGGCGGCGTGGCTGAGGAAGGCCGTGACGCCCGCCCTGATCAAGGCGGAGCGGGCATCCAGAAACGTGTGCAACTGTTCTCTTGTGAAGGCAGAATCCTGGTCCGCGTCGGCGAAGTGAGTCCAGAACCCTTCTAGCCGCAGGTTGGGATCGGCAGCGACCTCGACGGCGAGCTGCACCGCCTCCTCGGGCGCGGCGCCCAGGCGGTGCATTCCGGTGTCGACCTTGACGTGGACGCTGATCCCGGTCGCCGCGGTCTTGAGCAGCGCCAGGCCCTCGCGGTCGTAGACCGTCAGCGCCAGCTTCGCGGCGACCGCCGCCGAGAGCGCCGACGGCGGCGTGTACCCCAGATTGAGGATCGGCTCGAGGAGACCGGCCTTGCGAAGCTCGATCCCCTCGGTCACCGACGACACCGCGAGCCAGGTCGCGCCGCCCTGAAGGGCCGCGCGTGCCGACGGTACGGCGCCATGGCCGTAGCCGTCCGCTTTGACCACCGCCATCACCGCGGTCTGCTCGCCGACGAGCTGCTTGACGAGGCTGGTGTTGCTGGTGATCGCCGACGAATCGACGTCGGCCCACTTCGTCGCGCCGTCTTGCGTCAGCGCAACCGCTCCATAACGCGGGGGAGCTGCGGCAGGAGGTCGGAGGCGAGCACGCCCGCCTGCCCCATCGCGGCTTCGAGGTCCATCCCGGCGAGGCTGTGCAGGTGCACGCCGGTGACGGCCGCCTCGAAGGGCGGCAGCTTCTGGCCCATGAGCCCGGCGATCACTCCGGCAAGGACGTCGCCGGTTCCACCCGATGCGAGCGCCGGCGTGGCGATGGGGTTGAGGGTCACACGGCCATCCGGGGCCGCGATGACCGTGCCGGCGCCCTTGAGCACGACCACTTTGTTCCAGACCTTGGCAAAGCGCGAGGCAATCCCACGCCGGTCCTGCTGCACCGCTGGCGTCTCCAGTCCTGAAAGGCGGGCGAACTCCGCGGGATGCGGGGTGAGGACGATCTGCGGTGAGAGGCGCGGCAGGATGGTGCGGTGTTCGGACAGCAGGTTGAGCCCGTCCGCATCGAGCACCAGCGGTGCCGCCACGCGGGGGACGAGATCCTCGATCAGGCGCCGCGTCGACGCATCCCGCCCGAGCCCCGGCCCGATCACACCGGCGTCGGCACCCGCGAAGCCACGCAGGATACCGCTCAGCGACGCGTGCCCAACGACCCCCGGCGAGATTTCCGGGACGGGGCCGACGATGACTTCGGTGCACTTCTCGGCGAGGATGGGATAGATCGATTGCGCGACCAGCAGGCGGACGATGCCCGCGCCCGAGCGCGCTGCTCCCATGCTCGCCAGGTAGGCAGCGCCGGTAAAGCCCTGCGATCCCGCCAGCACCACGACAGTGCCGAACGTGCCCTTGTGACCATCGCGAGGACGGGCCGGAAGCCGGAAACCGTCTGGGAGGCCCCCACCCTGACCCTCCCCCGCAAGCGGGGGAGGGAAATGGGCTGGCGATGAGAGTAGATCCGGGATGACGGCGACGGCGACGGCGAAGTGGCCGTCGTGCGCGATGCTGACGTCGATCTCGCGCCCGGTCAGCGTGGTGGCCGGCGCGACACGGACGTGCGGGCGGCCGTCGTCACTGGGAAGGATCTCGACGTCGCGCATGCGCGGCCGCGGGACGCCGGTCGGCATCGCCTTGCCGATCGCTTCCTTCGCCGCCCAGCGACCCGCCCAACGCTCAGCACTGCCGCCGCAGTAGTCGATCTCCCGGTCGCTGAGGAACTTGTGGAGGAACCGATCGCCGAACCGTTTCTGGGCCTCCGCAATGCGCGGAATCGCGGCCACATCCACGCCGACCCGAGGCGTCACGGTGCTTACTCTACGGTGACGCTCTTTGCCAGGTTCCGGGGTTGGTCGACATTGCAGCCGCGCTCGGTGGCGACGAAATAGGCGAAGAGCTGCAACGCGACGACATTGGGGATGGGCGACAGAAACTCGGACACCGCGGGCACTTCGGTACGGTCGAGCTCGACGTCGGCGAGCGTGCGGTCACCATCGCTGATTAGCGCCAGCACCGGCGCGTCCCGGGCGATGACCTCCTGGATGTTGCTCACCATCTTCTCCAGAGTCCCGGCCCGGGTGGCGATCGCGAACACGGGGAAATTCTTGTCGAGCAGGGCGATCGGCCCGTGCTTCAGCTCGCCGGCGGCGTACCCCT
>VBHO01000151.1:2425-28569 GCA_005882045.1 Chloroflexota bacterium
TGCGATAGCCGGAGTATTTTTTGGCGAGCGTCTGGAACGCCTCGGCACGGTCCAGCACCTGCTGGACGGCAGCCGGGAGAGCCTTGAGATCGGCGGTCAGCTCGCGCAGGCGCTCGGGCGCGAGCCGGTGGCGGACCGCGGCCAGCCGGATGCCGAGCAGGTAGAGGCAGGTCAGATGCGCGATGAAGGTCTTCGTCGACGCCACCCCGATCTCCGGCCCGGCGTGCAGGTAGATGACGCCGTCGCTCTCCAGCGCCATCGAGCTGCCGACGACATTGGTAATGGAGAGGACCTTCGCCTTGCGCTCCCGTGCCTCTCGGATGGCGGCCAGCGTGTCGGCGGTTTCACCAGACTGCGAGACGCCGATGACCAGGGTGTCCTGGTCGATGATCGGCTGCCGGTAGCGGAACTCCGAGGCGGGCTCGACTTCGACCGGGATGCGCGCGAGCTCCTCGATGATGTACTTGCCGAGAAGGGCGGCATAGTACGACGTACCGGCCGCGACCATCTTGATGTCGTGAACCTTGAGCAGCTGGCGATCGGTCAGCCCGAATTCTTCGAACGTGACGTCGCCTTCGTCGCTCAGCCGGCCGCGCAGTGCGTTGGAGACGGCCTCGGGCGCCTCGTTGATCTCCTTGGCCATGAAGTGCGGGTAGCCGCCCTTCTGCGCTTGGCTGATATCCCATTTGACTTCGATGATTTTTGGCTTGACGGCGGCGCCGCCGATCGTGCTCACCTCGGGCCCGAGCTTGGTGATCGACACCATCTCGCCCTCCCCGAGCAGCAGGACCTTCTTCGTATAGGGGATCACCGCGGTAATGTCGGAGGCGACGAACCATTCCTTGTTGCCGATCCCGACGACGAGCGGCGCATTCAGCCTTGCGCCGATAAGTAAGTCCGGGTCGCTCTGCGAGAAGATCGCCATCGCGTAGGCGCCTTTGAGCCGCACCAGCGCCAGGCGGACCGCGGCCACCAGATCACCCTTGTCGTTCTCCTCGATCAGGTGGGGCACGACTTCGGTATCGGTCTCGGAGATGAACACGTGGCCGCGGGCCTGCAACTCTTTGCGCAGCTCCGCGAAGTTCTCGATGATGCCGTTGTGGATCACCATGATCCGCTGGTGGCAGTCGGTGTGGGGATGAGCATTGATGACCGTCGGGCGGCCGTGGGTCGCCCAGCGCGTGTGGCCGATGCCGAGCCGGCCCTGCGGCATTTCTTCGGTCAGGCGCTCGACCAGGGTGTCGACCTTGGCGGCGCTCTTCACCACGGAGGTCTGGCCGTCCGCCTCGTTGAAGATCGCGACCCCCGCGGAATCATAGCCACGGTACTCGAGCCGCTTGAGGCTCTCCATGATGATGGGAGCCGCCGAGCGCTCGCCCAGGTAGCCGATGATCCCACACATGCTGCAGCCTCCTATGTTCCCCGTTTAGGCGCAAACAAACGAACGAAACTAGTTCGTAGTTTTGGTGAAACGCGTGGGCCGGCGCAAGGTTACGGGCTAGGAGGGCGCCGGGGATACGCCCGGCGTCGCCGAGATGAAGACATGGACCGTGGCGGTCTTTTGATTGACCGTCACCCCGTCCGGCGGACGAATGGTAACGGTACGGATCACGTCGCCCTTGGCGCCGGTGATGTCGACCGGGTCGCTGGCCATGAGCAGGAGGCCGGCCAGGGTGTTCTGGAGCCCGGTTGCCTGGACCTCGAGCGGCGCGATCTGGACGTTGGTCACCCGGTACCCGGCCGCCGGCTGGCCGGTGAGGGTAAAGCCCACCGGCTTGTTCAGGGTGACCGCGTCGGCCTGGATCACCATCTTGACGCTGACCTGGGGCGGCGTCACCGTCATCTGCGGGACGATCTTCTTGTTGGCGTTCCAGACGACGACGGTAACCGGCGCGGTGGAGCCGGGTGCCGTCACGCCGCCAAGATCGATGATGACCACCGCCTGGATGCCGCTGAGCTGGCTTTTCGGGCCGTCGACCCGGACGGTCGCCGGTGTGATCGTCGTCGCGGCGGTCTGCTCGTGGAACCCGGGAGGTAGGGTATTGACCCGCTCGATCGAGACCGTCTGCGTCGAGCTGCCGAGGTCATCGACGTTCACCATCGCCGAGCTGGGCGCGACGATGGTGACGTTCGGATCGCCGTTCTGGACGTCGATCGGCACCCTGTTCGTGCCAACCTTGACGTTGGAGAAATTCCCCGTGACGTGGAGCGCGGCGGGGACGAAGTGTGCCAGGTTGTCCGCGGTCCCGATCACCGTCACCGGCACCGGAGGCACCTTGCCGATCACGACGAGGCCCGCGGGCAGTCGTGACGGAACAACCGGCAGCTGAACCGTTCGACTCTGGGTTGGGTTCTGCGCGTATGCGACGACGCTCCAGAGCGCGACAGCAAACGCGATCGCCAGCAGCTTGAGCCGAAGGTTGGCCAGCAGGATGGTTATCTTACCGAAGCGCCCGGCGGCCGCCGCCAGACCGGCAGCGGCGGCCGGTGGAGCTCGGTGCGAGGTTGAAGCAGCGAGGTGAGAACCTGGCGGAGCCGATCCGGATCAAGATTACGAAGGAGCTTGCCCTCGTGGGCGACGGCGATCTGGCCGAGCTCTTCGGACAGGATCAGGACAACGGCGTCGGTCTGCATCGAGAGGCCGAGCCCGGCTCGGTGGCGGGTGCCCATTCGCTCACGGACGGTGCCCTCCTCGGCCAGCGGCAGCACGCAGCCGGCGGCGAGGATCTGGTTTCCCCGGACGATCACAGCGCCGTCGTGCAGCGGTGAGTTCGGAAAGAAAATCGCCTCGAGAAACTCCGCGGTCAGCTCGCCGTTGATCCGGATGCCGCTGTTGGCGTAATTTTCCAGTCCAGTTTCTTTTTCGAACACGATCAGCGCGCCCGTGAAACGCTGCGTCAGCTTGGTGGTGGCCCGGATCACCTCGTCGATCATGCGATTGAAAATCTGCAGGTTGTAGTGCGCCAGCGGCCGGCCGATGAAGCCGATGCGGCCAAATTGGTCGAGGGCGCGCCGGATCTCGGGCTGGAAAAGCACGATGATGCCGACCAGGATGGCCGGAGCGGCGTTGCGGAAGATCCACGAGAGCAGCCTTAAGTCCAGCAGGTTCGCCAGCAGGCCGATCAGGGCAAGCAGGAGCACCCCGAACATCAGCTGGACTGCCTGGGTGCCCCGGACGAGCAGGAAGAGTCGGTAGAGGAAGAAGGCCACCAGGCCGATGTCGATCAGATCGAGGACGTGGCGCCAGATGTTCCCGCTCTGGAGGAAGACCATGATGTCGCGCAGGATCACGTCCACTTCGGCGACTAGTATCCTCTAAGCCCGTAGCGACGGGGTTAGGATGTCCACCGCCGACTGCTATATCTGCCGCAAGCTCCGGGGTGAGATCGCGCCCCCGCCCGGCGGTTATCTCTGGGAGGACAAGAGCTGGGCCGTCTGCCACGCTCCGGCCGACATCGCGGGCGCCGGAACCCTGATTCTCGAGTCGCGCCAACACTTTCTCGACCTGGAAGACATGCCTACCGACGAGAGGGCTTCCCTTGGACCAGTGCTCGGCCGTCTATATCCCGCGATCCGTCGAGGCACAGGCGCCGAGCGGGTCTACCTACTCTCGACGATGGGCGGAGTCGCCCACTTTCATGCCTGGCTCGTGCCCTGGTGGGCGGATTCTGCGCTGCGCGGCCCCGAGTATCTCGCCGCCGAACGGTCGTGTTCGGTGGCCGAAGCGATCGCCGCCTCGCAGCGGATCCGTGCGGCCTTGGCGCCCACGGACAGGGAACCGTAGACTGGCACCGTGGACATGAACACGGCGTTTGCCCTCATCGTGCCTCTGATCACGACCGCCATCACGACCAACAAGATCATCGCCGGTGTCGTCGTCCTCATCATCATCGTGGGCGCCGTGGTTTGGTGGATGTCCCGGAGGCGCGGCGCCCCACCCAGCTAGGCAGTAGGCGGTCCGAACCAGGTGGTTAGCGCGTCAGCGAGCCCCAGCTGGGTTAGGTCTCCCACCCAGGCCACATATCCGTCGGGCCGAATCAACACGGCGGTGGGAGCAGTGACCGCCCCGAGCGCCGGAAGCTCCCACGTACCAGCGTATTTGGCGTCGATCAACTGAACCCGATCGGCCCATGGCGTGATGTCGAAGCCCCCGGGCTCACCGAGGTTGAGCAGCACCGGCCGGGCATCGTGCAGCAGCGTGAAGACCCGCATTGGGCCGTTGGCGGTGACCAGGTCGAAATCGGGCATGCGGCGTCCGAGCAGCGGGTGTCCCTCGCCGAGCTCGTAGTGGATGTCGAGGCCGGACATCATCGCGGCGATCCGCTTGCGCGGCTCGTCCATGCTCAGCAGCTCGGACACAGTGTCGCGTAAGGCCTCGATACGCTCGTCGGAGTGGAGGAGCGCGGTTTGCGCCATGGTGTTGCGCAACACGCGGGCAGCGACCGGGTGCCGCTCGGCCTGGTAGGTATCCAGGAGGCTTTCTGGCGACGTCTCCTTGACCACCTGGGCCAACTTCCATCCCAAATTCACCGCATCCTGCACCCCGATTTGGAGGCCCTGTCCACCAACCGGGTAATGCACGTGTGCGGCGTCGCCGGCCAGCAGCACGCGTCTGTCGCGGTAGGACGCCGCCTGCCGAGTCATATCGGTGAACCTGGAAATCCAGGTGGGACTGTGGATCCCGTAATCGGTCCCGTAGACGGCGATGAGCGCCTCGCTGAGATCGCGCAGGGTGGGCTCAGTGGTGTTTCCGCCATGGGCTTCGGTCACCATGACCCCCACCGGTCCATCCTCCAACCTGGAGAAAGCATGAACGCCGATGGCGTCGCGGCGGGTGCCCCACTTCGGCTCCTGAGCCACCTCGACATTGGCGATCAGGTTGCTGATTGTCGGAGCCCACCCGGGGAAATCGATGCCGGCTACTTTACGGACGAGACTGCGTCCTCCATCGCACCCGACGAGATACTGCGCCCGCAGCGACTCACCGTCCGAAAGCTCGACGTCGACGCCGGCGTCGTCCTGCGCGAAACCGGTCACCTCGCGTCCGGGATAGACCGGCACCCTCAGCTCGTCGACCCAGCCGGCGAGTATCCGCTCGATGCGGTCCTGCCGTAGCGCGAGACCGTAGGGGTGGCGGGTGGGAAAGTCGCTGATGTCCAAACGGATCCAGGCGAACCCCGCGACCTGGGCCACCTGCCCCTGCGAAAGGAACCGATCCGCGATTCCCCGCTGATCGAGAACCTCGATGGTGCGTGAGTGCAGACCGCCTGCGCGCGAGCCAATGAGATCCTGGCCGGCGCGCCGCTCGACAATGGCAACGTCGACGCCCGCCAACGCCAATTCGCCCGCCAACATCAGCCCCGTCGGGCCGCCTCCGGCGATCACCACCGCATGCTCGGTCATCGCCACACTCCGCCCGGCCGCACCGCGAGTCCCACCATCGGATCGACGTCCCCGCGCGACCCATCTGTCGTCAACGGCACAGACACTTCACGACTCCCATTTCCATAGGTTCTGGCCTCAGCCCGCGATTATGCGGCACGACCCGGGGCTTGCCGCAAGCCCCCCCGTGCGGTATAGAGTAAAAGTGAAGGGGAGCGGGTAACGCCTTTCCTCACCGTCGGCTGTGGCGCCTCACCCACCCAGACTCCCGCGATCAGCAGCACGACTTCGGAGACACGCCCCAGGCGGCGCGTCAGGCCGGAGGGATGAGTTCCATCTGGTAGGTCGCGGGAAGCGCCTCCGGATCGAGCAGCTCAGGACCCTGGTTGCGGACGTCGTTCACCCGCAGCGATGCCCGCGCCAGCCGGAGCCACCCGGCAGGGCATGGTTGGAGGAGGCCCGCCATTTGCTCGAGCGACAGGTCCTCGAGGACCCAGGTCGCGGCGTCGTCGTCATTCAGCACCACTGGCATCCGGTTATGAAGCTCCGCGATGTCGGCGTTGGGCGTCGTGGTCAGGATGGTGGCCGCCGGCTGCCGCTCCCACCGCGCAAGCAAGCCGGCCAGGTGCAGCAACCCGCCGTCGGTGCGCGAGACGGCCATCGGGAGCCGGCGCTCGCCTAGCCTTCGCCACTCGTAAAAGAAGCTGGCCGGAACGAGGATCCGCTGGGTCAGGAGCAAGCGCTGGTAGTAGGGCCTGGTGAGGGCCGTCTCAGCCCGCAGGTTGAACAGACCACCCTTTGCCCCCTCGATCCCCCAGCGCACGATTTCGGCGCGATCGGGGCCGATGGCGAGAACCGGGTCTGTGGGCGCGATGTTGTAGCGGGGGTCATCCTCCGGCGCATCCCTGAGCCAGTGGTAGGTCTCGAGCAACTCCGCACGTGGCATCGAGGAGCCGATCCGGCCGCACATTTCTCGTCAATTCTTCCAGTTACGACAGACAGCTGTCGTAACCATCGCTCACGATAGAAGCATGTGCAGGTCCAGCGAGACGCCGCTCGACCGGATCATGTCCGGCCTCGCCGACGTGCCCGGTTGGCTGGCCGACCAGCCGAGCGGCCAACTCGGTCAGGTGATCATCAAGAGCCGCGAAATCATCGACCGGACCGAGGCGATCGCCGGCGAGGCCACGCGCCGCTTCGAGAAGGCCGGCGGCTACAAAGCGGACGGGTTCCTCGGCATGATCCCCTGGCTGCGCGTCAATGGAAAACTGTCGGGCGCCGCGGCAGCTGAGCGCGTGGACGTCGCCCACCAGTTGAAAGAGCTGCCCCGGACCGAAGAAGCCCTGGCCCGCGGCGAGATCGGCTACCAGCACGCCGTGACCATGGCCCGGACCGCCCAGAACGTTGGCGCCGCCCAGGTCCGCAAAGCCGAGACGACGCTCCTCAAGGCGGCAGTGACCACGGACCCTGGTCAGTTCGTCGGCGTCGCCAAGAACTTCGAGCATCAGGTCGACGCGCAGGCGGCGCTGGCAGAGGCGAATCACGCCCACGAGCGTCGCTACCTTCGGATCGGACAGCCGCTGAACGGCCTCGTTCGGATCGACGGGCTGCTCGACGCTGAGGGCGGCGCTATTGTCCGCACCGCGCTCGAGCCCCTTGCCAAGCCAACGAAAGGCGACAGCCGGACCCCGGAACAACGGCTCGTCGATGCCCTGGTCGAGCGCTGCCAGGCGCGATCCGGCAGCACCCATCCCGATGGTGCGGGTCCCCGCCCGCAGGTGATCATCAAGGCCAGTCTCGACACCCTGGCGGACATCTCTGGCGCGCCGGCAGCCGAGCTCGACTGGGGCGGCACCGTCCCCGCCGAGACGCTCCGCCGGATCGCCTGCGACTCGGCGATCACGCGCATCACAGGACTAGGCGAACTGGAGCAGGAAATCACGCACGCCGGCCGGAGTATCCCGCCGGCTACGCGCCGCGCCCTGGTCGCTCGGGATCGCCACTGTGTGTTCCCCGGTTGCGACCGGCCGGCGCCCTGGTGCGACGGGCATCACCTCATCTTCTGGGGCGACGGCGGACCGACACGACTCGACAACCTGGGTCTGACCTGCCGGACGCACCACCGAAAAGTCCACGAAGAGGGCTGGAAGCTGCGGCGCGAGAAAGACGGCCGCTGGGTCGCGACGCCGCCGCTGACCGTCATTCCTAGGGCGCGGACCGGCTGAACGGCACCGGAGAACGGCGTCCGATCGCGACGGGGGGCTCGCTCCTTAGCGCTTGGTGTACTGCGGGGCTTTACGGGCGCGCTTGAGACCGGGCTTCTTGCGCTCCTTCATGCGCGGGTCCCGGGTCAGCAACCCGTGCTTCTTCAGCACCGGCCGCATCGCGAGATCCGCGACGATCAGCGCCCGCGCGATGCCGTGCTGCACGGCGCCGGCCTGACCGGACATCCCGCCGCCGTCGACCATGGCGCTGACGTTGAAGCGCTTCGCACTCTCCGTCAGGCGCAGTGGCTCGACCACGACCATCTCCAGCATCCGCCGGCCAAAGTACTGCAGGGGCGGCTTGTTGTTGACCATGATGGTGCCTTCGCCCGGGTAGAGCCGAACACGCGCCACGGCGTTTTTCCGGCGCCCGGTTCCGTAGTAGTACGTAGCGTTATCGGCCAATGACTTCTATCTCCCCTCGCGCCGAGAATTTTATTGGCACAGGCTGCTGTGCTTTGTGCGGGTGCGCGTCGCCGACGTAAACTTTCAGCCGGCTCAGCTGCGCCTTGCCCAGCGTCCCGTGCTGAAGCATGCCCGACACCGCGTGACGGAACGGATGCGTCGGATGCTTGACGACCATGTCGCCGTAGGCACGCTTGCGCAGACCGCCCGGGTAACCCGTGTACGACGTATAGATTTTGTCCGTCACCTTCTTGCCGGTCACGCGGATGCCCTTGACGTTGACGACGATCACGTGGTCGCCGGTGTTCAAATGCGGCGTGTAGGTCGGCTTGTGCTTGCCGCGTAATACTTTCGCGACGTTCGCGGCGAGGCGGCCGAGCGTTTGGCCGCTGGCGTCCACGATGTACCAGCTGGCCGTGATCTCCGACGGTTTGGCGCTGTAGGTCTTTCCAGGTTGGGGCATTTAGTATTCCACCTTGACTTGGACGAGTCCCTGGGGCGGCGCGAGACGCAATCCGAGCGACGAGCCGCCATCGAGCAATCCGTCGATCCAATCGAGCGTGCGCTTGCGCCGCCCGATGTCGACGAGCGCGCCCGCGATGCGACGGACCATGCCATAAAGAAATGCATCCGCGGCAACGGCAATCGTGATCCAATCGCCTGTTGCGCTGACTTTGACGTCGCGGACTCTGCGGACGGTATGACCACCGGGCCGGGGGCTGCGGCCGAACGAGCGAAAGTCATGCGTGCCCTCGAGGCGCGCGCCGGCCGCCTGCATCGCGGCCAGATCCAGTGTCTCGGGTACACCCCAGGCGTACTGACGCTGGTAGGCACCACGTGGAAGCGCCTGGCGAATGCGATACGCGTAATGCCGGGCGCGGGCCGAGTAGCGCGCGTTGAACGAGTCATCAACCAGCTCGGCGTGCCGAACAGAGATATCGCTTGCCAGCCGCGCGTTGAGCGCGCCCGGCAGTTGCTGAACCGGGAAGTCACGCTCCAGCGTGAAATTGACGACCTGGCCGAGCGCGTGCACGCCCGCGTCCGTTCGACCGGCCGCCGTCAGCGGGGGCGTCTCACCCGTGAGGCTCAAGATCGCAGCGCGAAGCGCGGACTCGATGGTCGGCCTGCCGGCCTGAGCTTGCCAGCCGTGATAGCGCGTGCCTTCGTACTCGACGATGAGCTTCACGTTCATCGATCGACGAGCTCGATCAGAACCATGTCCGCGCCGTCACCGAGGCGCGGACCGATCTTCAGCACACGGGTGTAGCCACCAGGGCGGTCTTTCATTCGGGGCATCAGCTTCGTGAACAGACGGTCGGTGACCTCGCGGTCTTCGACGATGGCATCGACGGCGCGGCGCGCGGCGACGTTGTCAGTCTTGGCCGTCGTGATTACTTTCTCGACCCAGCGACGCAACTCTTTGCCCTTGGCTTCAGTCGTCTGGATGCGGCCGTGGTCGAGCAAAGACGTGACCAGATTGCGGCTCATCGCCTTGCGATGAGCCGTACTCCGTCCGAACTTGCGTCCCGCTTTCTGGTGCCGCATAAGACCTGTCTGCTCTCCGACCTAGACCAGAACTTTCGTGAGCTCGTCCGGCGTCAGAAAGCCGCGCTGTACCAACTTCTCTTTGATCTCGTCCAGCGACTTGCGACCGAAGTTGCGCAGGCTCAAAAGATCTTCTTCTCGAAGCGCGACGAGCTGCCCGACCTTCGTGATTTCGTTCGCTTTCAGACAGTTCAGGGCACGAACGGAAAGATCCAGGTCTTCGATCGGCACGTCCGCGAGCCGAGAAGATAGATCATTGCCCTTCTGCAGCGGCACGTCCGCGTCCTTGATGCGCTCGGTAAATCGGGTGAACAGGCTGAGATGGCTCGTGAATTGCTTGGCGGCCTCGCTGATCGCCTGGTCCGGCTGGATCGTACCGTCGGTCCAGACTTCGAGGATCAGCTTGTCCCAATCGGTCTCTTGACCCACGCGGGTCTTCTCGATCAGGAAGTTCGCCTTCACGACCGGGCTGAAAATGGCGTCGATCGGAATGACACCGATCGGCTGACCCTCTTTCTTATTGCGCTCGGCAGGCACATAGCCCTTGCCGCGCTCGACGGTCAGCTCCATGCGGAGCCGGCCCTTGTTCGAGTCCAGCGTGCAAATGTAGAGCTCTGGATTGACGATCTCGACGTCGCTGGGGGCCTGGATATCGGACGCCCTGACTTCCTTCGGACCGGTGACGTCCAGCGTGAGTCGCACCGGGTCGTCAGAGTACGAGATCAAATTCAGGCCCTTGAGATTGAGAATGATCTCGGTCACGTCTTCTTTGACGTACGGAATCGATGAGAACTCGTGCGCGACGCCTTCGATCGAGACGGACGTCACAGCGGCGCCTTTCAACGTGCTCAGCAGGACCCGGCGCAACGCGTTGCCCAGGGTGGTGCCGAAGCCCGGCTCGAGCGGCTCGATCTCGAACTTGCCGTAGCTGGTCGAGTTCTCGATGCTCTTGACTTGGGGTTGGGCAGTATCGATCATGGTTCTCCTTGGTATTAAATTAGCGCGAATAAAATTCGACGATCAGTTGCTCCTGGATGGTCGCATCCATGTCGTCGCGTCCAGGTTGCGCGGTGACTTTCGCGGTCATGTTGTCTTTGTCGAGGCTGAGCCACGGTACGACAGGCCGCTGCTCGCCGGCGTCGAGCGCATTCTTGATCCGGTCGATTTCTCTGCTTGACTGACTGATCGCGATGATGTCTCCTACTCGCACCGCGTAGGAGGGGATGTTCACGACCTTCCCGTTGACGGTGATGTGACAGTGGGAGACGATCTGGCGGGCATCACGCCGCGAGGCCGCAAAGCCAACTCGATAGACAACGTTATCGAGCCTCGTCTCGAGCAAGCGCAAGAGATTCAGCCCGGTAACGCCGGCCATCTTCGCGGCGCGATCGAAGTAGAGCCGGAACTGGCCCTCGAGCAAAAAGTAAATTCTGCGCGCCCGTTGCTTGGCACGCAGCTGGATGCCGTAGTCCGAGACTTTGCGGCGCCGAACCTGGGTGTGCATACCAGGTGGCATGGCGCGCCGGTCGAGCGTGCACTTGGTGAAGCACTTCTCGCCTTTCAGAAAGAGCTTGACGCCTTCGCGGCGGCAGTGGCGGCAGACGGCGCCCTGGTACTTGCCCATTAGACGCGCCGCCTCTTGGGAGGCCGGCAGCCGTTATGCGGGATCGGCGTGACGTCGGTGATCGCGGTGACTTCAAGACCCGCTGCCTGCAAGGAACGGATGGCCGCCTCGCGGCCGGCCCCGGGACCCTTGACGAAGATCTCGATTTGCTTGAGGCCGTGTTCCATTGCGCGACGCGCCGTCGCTTCGGCGGTTACCTGCGCGGCAAATGGCGTGCTCTTGCGCGAGCCCTTGAAGCCCTGGCTGCCGGCGCTGCCCCAGGCGAGCACGTTGCCTTGAGCATCCGTCAGTGAAACGACCGTGTTATTGAACGTGGACTGGATGTGCGCCTGGCCCACGGTGACGTGCTTTTTTTCTCTACGCCGGGTGCGGACGACTTTCTTCTTTGGCATGGCTTACTTCTTTGCCTCGACCTTCTTGCGCACGCCGACGGTCTTGCGTGGGCCGCGACGGGTACGCGCATTGGTGCGCGTACGCTGC
This sequence comes from Chloroflexota bacterium, assembly GCA_005882045.1. Classification (GTDB taxonomy): domain Bacteria; phylum Chloroflexota; class Dormibacteria; order CF-121; family CF-121; genus CF-13. The sequence goes on from VBHO01000151.1 coordinate 14,126, forward strand.
CCACGAACCGGCAGGCCACGACGGTGGCGCAAGCCGCGGTAGGTGCCAATTTCAATAAGCCGCTTGATGTTGAGCGCGATCTCGCGTCGCAGCTCGCCTTCGACTTTGGCTTCTTTATCGATCACGTCACGGAGGCGACCGACCTGCTCGTCATTGAGATTCTTGACGCGTAAGTTCGGGTCGATATTGGCGATCGTAAGGACGCGGCGGGCGGTATGCGGACCAACACCGAATATATAAGTCAGCGCGATCTCGACCCGCTTCTCACGTGGAATGTCAACGCCGGCGATACGCGCCATTTACCCTCCTAGCCCTGCCTCTGGTTGTGCTTCGGCGTCACGCAGATGACCCGCACCGCGCCGCCGCGCTTGATGACCTTGCACTTTGGACATATTTTCTTGACCGACGCACGAACTTTCATGTTTTGTACTCACCTGACTGACTTATTGCTCTTTTCGCGTTATTCGACCGCGCCCCGGATCGAGCGGTGACACCTCGACGCGGACGCGGTCACCCGGGATCACCCGGAGAAACCGAAGCCGCGCGGCCGGCGCCACGTGTGCCACGATCCTGTGGCCGGTGTCGAGCTCGACACGGTAGAGCGCGTTGGGCATCGGCTCTACCACTCGTCCGACGACAATACTCACCATCGGCAAATGCCCACAATGAGATCGCCGGATTTCCGGCGCACGAACGAATAGCATACCACAGGACGAGTGAGCCTAATCATGAGCGGGCCGGCAGGGCCTTCTTCGAGACCGTCAGGATCTCGGGGCCCTCAGGAGTGATCGCCACCGAGTGTTCAAAGTAGGCTGACAGTGAGTGATCGAGGGTCACAACGGTCCAGCCGTCCCCCAGGAGAGCAACGTCGGGGCTGCCGGCGTTGACCATCGGCTCGATCGCCAGCACCATCCCGGGCTTGAGCAGGGGCCCCCGACCGGCGATACCGAAATTGGGAACCTGTGGGTCCTCGTGCATGTCCCGGCCGATCCCGTGCCCGACGAACTGCCGGACCACGGAGTAGCCGGCCGCCTCGACGTGCCGCTGCACGGCGGCGCTGATGTCGCCGATCCGGTTGCCGACCTGGGCCTGGTCGATGCCGATCGCCAGCGACTCGCGGGTGACGTCCATCAGCCGCTGTGACTCGGCGGCCACCTTGCCGACGCCGACACTGAGGCCGGCATCGGCCCAGAAGCCCCGGTAGATCAGCCCGGCGTCGAGGCTGAGCAGATCGCCTTCGCGAAGTTTGCGATTCGTCGGGATGCCGTGAACGACCTGGTCGTTGACCGAGGTGCAGATCGCGTTGCGGTAGCCCTGGTAGCCGACGAAGCCCGGGATGCAGTCGTGAGCACGGATGAAGCGGTCGGCCTCGCGGTCGAGTTCAAGCAGCGTGACCCCGGGTTTGGCTGACAAGCACAGATGCTCGAGGGTCTCGGCGAGAATCGCCCCCGCCTCGCGCATCAACTCGATTTCGTCCTGCGACTTGTAAATGATCATCGGGACTCCGCGCCCTTACGTAATGCGCTCAGGCGCCTGGTGATGTCGGCGCGAACGTCCTCGACAGACATCTGGCCATCGATGTTCTCTAGCTTGTGTTGCTTCGTGTAGTAATCGATCAGCGGCGCAGTGTGCTTGAGGAAGACGTCGATGCGGCGCGCCACGATCTCGGGACGGTCGTCCGGCCGCTGGTAGAGCTCGCCGCCGTCGACGGTGCAACGCGGCGCCTCGAGTGCCTGCTTGGGGGTGAAGTTGTAGACCGCGTCACAGGTGCGGCAGCTGTACCGGTGCGACAGCCGGTCGATCAGGACCTGGCGGCTGACGCGCAGGTAGATGACGGCGTCGACCCGACGGCCGAGCTGGGTGTCGAGCGTGGCATCCAGCGCCTCGGCCTGGGCAACGGTCCGTGGGAAGCCGTCAAGAATAAAGCCATTCTTGGCGTCGAGCTTTTGCAGCCGGTCCTTGATGATGTCGATCATCAGCGCGTCCGGCACCAGCTCGCCGCGGTCCATGTAGCCCTTGACCTGCTCGCCGAGCGCCGTCCCCGCGCGCCGCTGGGCGCGGAGCATGTCGCCGGTTGCGATGGCCGGGATATGGTAGGTCTCGATCAGGGACCCCGTCTGGGTTCCCTTGCCTGCGCCGGGCGCACCAAAAAGAATCAGGTTCATGAGCCAGGGACGCGACTTGAAGTCGCTACTTGATGAACCCCTTGTACTGACGCATGATCAGCTGGGTCTCGATCTGTTTCATGGTGTCGAGCGCAACACCCACGACGATCAGGATCGCCGTCCCGCCAAGGTACATGTTCTGCGTCGGTATTCGGGTGAGCGCCGTGGCCAGCAATGGAATCAGCACCGTGACCCCGCCCAGGAAGAGCGCACCGGCGAAGGTGATCCGGGTCATGGTGCGATCGAGATACTGCGCCGTCGCCACGCCGGGTCGAATGCCCGGGATGAAGGCCGCATGCTTCTTTAAGTAATCGGCCGTGTCGACCGGGTCGAACGTCACAGCCGTGTAGAAGTAGGTGAAGCCGAAGATCAGGATGAAGTAGACGAAGTTGTAGAGAATGTCGGTCGGAATGTTGGGACCGGCGGGCACCCAGTAGGTGCGCAGTGCCCGCGAGATATCGCCCCACGGCGACGAAGCCGTGGCCAGGAAGTTGCCGATGATGACCGGGAAGAACATGATCGAGATGGCGAAGATGATCGGGATGACGCCCGCCTGGTTGACGCGCAACGGCAGGTGCGAACTTCGTCCCTGGTAGACCTTGCGGCCCACCACCCGTTGCGCCGACTGGATCGGGATCTTCCGCTGGGCCTGCTGCACCTCGATGATGAAGGCGGTGACCACGATCGCCAGCGCCGCGAAGAGGAGTAACGGCGCCAGGTTCTGCGAGGCGCCACCGCCCGTCAGCAGGTTGTAGATCGTGTTCGGAATCCGGCCGACGATGCCGGCGAAGATGACCAGGGAGATGCCGTTGCCGATGCCGTATTCGGTGATCAGCTCGCCGAACCACATCAGCATCACCGTGCCGGCGGTCAGCGTGACCATGATTTCGATGATGCCGAACCAGTTGAGGTTGGTGAGCACGCCCTGGCGGCTGAAGACCAGCGTTAGCCCCCACGCCTGCAGCAGGCCCAGCGCGACCGTCAGCCAGCGGGTCCAGCGAGTGATCTTCCGCCGACCGAACTCGCCCTCTTTGCTGAGCTCTTTCATGCGGCTCGAGACGACCGTCATCAGCTGCATGATGATCGAGGCGTTGATGTAGGGGTTGACCCCCATGGCGATGATCGAGAAGGTCGAGAGCCCGCCTCCGGAGAACAGGTCGAGCAGGCCGAGGAAGGCGTTGCTGTTGAACAGCTTGTCGAGGGCGTTCTTGTCAGCACCGGGGACGGCGATGTGCGCCAGGATCCGGAACACAAGGAAGAGCCCCAGCGTAAACAGGATCTTGCGGCGGAGCTCCGGAATACGGAGCGCGTTGCCGATCGCTTCTAGCATGGCCTAGGCCTTCTTATTACCCTTTTGTGGCTTCGGGGAATCCGACGACTTCGATGCCTTTGGGGCCGGCTGAGCGTTCTGACCGGCGGCCGCAGACTTATCTTGCTTCTCCTTCTTCGAGGCTTTGGCGGGCGGGGCGGCGGCCTCGCCCGATTCGGCTTTCTCGGCGGCTTCGGGCGCCTCCGTCGTCTCGGCCGGACGCGCCGGCTTGGGCTGGTTCTTCGCCCGCTTCGTCTTCTCGCGGATCGGCGGCGGCACCTCGATCACGGCGGCCGTCCCACCGGCGGCCTCGATCTTGCGCTTCGCCTCGGCCGAGAACCGATGGGCATGGATCGTGAGCTTGCGGCGGAGGTCGCCGGTGCCGAGCACCTTGATCCCGGCGCCGACATCCTTGATGATGCCGGCCTCCAGCAGGGACTCGGGCCGGATCTCGGTACCGTCCTCGAAGCGGTTCAGGCGGGTCAGGTTGAGCACCGCGAAGCGCTTGCGCCACTTGTTGTGAAAGCCGCGCAGCTTCGGGACCCGCATGGTGAGCCGCGTCTGCCCACCCTCGAAGGTCTTTGGCAGGTTCACCGAGGTACGAGCGCCCTGCCCCTTCTGGCCGCGGGTTGCCGTCTTACCGTGGCCGGAGCCGGGACCACGGCCCACGCGCTTGCGGGCGTGGTGGGAACCGGGCGACGGCTGGAGCTCGTGCAATTTCATGACGACAGCTCCTCGACCTTGACCAGGTGGCGGACCTTGTGCACCATGCCGCGCAGCTGCGGGCTATCCTCGTGCTCGACGGTCTGGTGGAGACGGCGCAGACCGAGCGCCTGCACGGTCCGCTCCTGGTCGGGCTTCTGTCCGATCACGCTGCGCACGTACGTCACTTTCAAGCGCGCCATGGCTTAGGCGACCGGCTCCGGTTCTTGCTCCGGCGTCTCCGCCACCGGCGCGACGGCCGGTGCGGGCCCGCGGCGGCTGAGGCGGGCCATCTCGTCGGCCGGCTTGCCGCGGGCCTGGCCGATCGAGTCGGCCGTCTGCAGCGCCTGCAGGGCGGCAATCGTCGCACGGACGGTGTTGACCGGGTTGTTGGTACCGAGCGACTTTGTGATCATGTCCTTGACACCCGACAACTCGACCACGGCGCGCATCGCGCCGCCCGAGCGAATCCCGGTTCCAGGCGCGGCGGGCTTGAGGAGCACCTTGGCGGCGCCCTTTTTGAGTCTTATCTCATGCGGGATGGTGCTCCCGACCATGGGCACGGTCACCAGGTGCTTCTTGGCCGACTCGACGGCCTTGCGGATGGCCTCGGGCACCTCGCCCGCCTTGCCCAGGCCGGCGCCGACGCGGCCGTTCTGGTCGCCGACGACGACCAGCGCGCTGAACGAGAAGCGACGTCCACCCTTGACGACTTTCGCGACGCGGTTCAGGTGGACAACTTTCTCTGTGAACTCGGACTGGCCTCTTCCGTACTGGTAACTCATTACTGTCCTTTCTTAAAACTTCAATCCGGCGCTGCGCGCGGCTTCGGCCAGCGCCTTGACTCGACCGTGGTAGGGGAAGCCGCCGCGATCGAAGACGACGGTCTCGATGCCGGCTTTGCGGGCACGTTCGGCGATCGACTTGCCAACCGCCGCCGCGCCTTCCGCTCCCGATGGCGACTTGAGCGACTTGCGGAGGTCGGCGTCAGTGCTCGAGGCCGCCGCCAACGTCCGGCCCGAGGCGTCGTCGATCACTTGCGCGTAGACATGGTGCAGGCTGCGAAAGACCGCCAGCCGCGGCCGCGTCGGCCCACCCTCGAGGTGGCCGCGCAGCCGGCTGTGCCGGCGGAGCCGCGTGGCGCGACGATCAGGGACGTTGTTCATTACTTCGCGGCTCCGGCTCCGGTCTTCCCGGTCTTGCCCGCCTTGCGACGAATTCGTTCGCCGCGATAAAGGATGCCTTTGCCCTTGTAGGGTTCGGGCGGCCGGATCTTGCGGACTTCGGCCGCGACCTGGCCGACGACTTCTTTACTCGCGCCTTTGATATTGATCCGCGTCGGCTCGGGGACGTCGATCGTGATGCCCTGGGGCACCGGGTAGCGAACGGGGTGCGAGTAGCCGACGTTGAGCACCAGCGCCTCGCCCTGACGGCTGGCGCGGTAGCCGACGCCGACCAGCTCGAGCTGCTTCTCGTAGCCCTTGCTGACGCCCTCGATCATGTTCCAGACGAGCGTCCGGGTAAGGCCGTGGAGCGAGCGGTGCTCTTTCGACTCGCTCGGCCGTTCGACGACGACGGTGCCGTCCTTGACCGAGACGCGCATCGACGGGTTCAGCACCCGGGTGAGCTCCGACTTGCCGCTCTTGACCGACACGGTGTGGTCCGCGACCGTGACCGTCACGCCGCTTGGAATCTTGACCGGAAGCTTGCCAATCCTACTCATGGGGTCACCAAACGTAACACACGACCTCGCCACCGAGGCCCGCCTTGGTTGCTTTCTGACCGGACATGACGCCATGCGAGGTCGAGAGGATCACGATCCCCAGCCCGCCGAGCACGCGAGGGATCTCGGTCTTGCGGGCGTAGACCCGCAGCCCGGGCTTGCTGATCCGGCGCAGCCCGGCCAGCGACTTGCCCCGCGGCGTCTTCGGCTTGAAGGTGATGTCGAGCTTCTGACCTTGCTCAACCGTCGCGACGTCGTAGGAGGCGATATACCCCTCTTCCTTGAGGACGCGCGCGATCTCGACGCCAACCCGCGACGCGGGGATCGCCACCCGCGGGTGGCCGGCGGTGTTCGCGTTGCGGATCCTGGTCAGCATGTCGGCGATGCTATCGGTGCTCATGACTCACTCCTCACCATGACGACTTCTTCACGCCCGGGACCTGCCCCTGCGAGGACAGGCTGCGGAAGCAGATGCGGCAGATGCCGAACTTCCGCATGTACGCGCGCGGGCGTCCACACAGATTGCAGCGATTGTGCTGCGAGACGGCGTGCTTGTGGGGGCGTAGCCCGCGGTTGACGGTCGATTTCTTAGCCACTGCGTCCTAACCTCACTTCCTGAACGGGAACCCGAGTTCGGTCAATAGGGCCCGCGCCTCCTCATCGGTGCGAGCCGTTGTCACGAACGTCACCTCGAGGCCCCGCAATTTGTCGATCTTGTCGTACTCGATCTCGGGAAAGACGAGCTGCTCGCGCAGTCCAAGCGTGTAGTTGCCGTGGCCGTCGAAGCTGGTCGGCGAGATGCCGCGGAAGTCGCGGATTCGGGGCAGCCCGACTGAGATCAGCTTGTCAACGAACTGGTACATCCGCGCGCCACGCAATGTCACCTTGATGCCGATCGGCAGGCCGGCCCGCAGCTTGAAGTTCGCGATCGCCTTCCGTGATTTCATCACCACCGGCTGCTGGCCGGTGATCTTCTTCAGATCGGCGGTGGCGGCATCCAACGCTTTGGGGTTGGCGATCGACTCGCCGATCCCGATGTTCGCCACCACCTTCACCAGGCGGGGCACCTGCAGTGCGTTGATGTAAGCAAAACGCTGGATCAGCGCCGGGACGATCTTGGCCTGGTAGCGCTGCCGCAAGCGGAGCTCCGTCCCCGCCGGGCTGGCGACCACGCTCGGACCCTTCGGGCTGGCGGCGGGCTTCACGCCTTTCGCCTTGGCGGCGACGCTCGTGCTTTTCGAGTTAGCGGCAACGTTCATACGTTCTCTCTCACCCGCTCGTAGATCTCGCCGCAGTTCACGCACACGATCGCCTTCTTTCCATTCGGGAGCACCGTCTTGCGGATGCGGGTGGGCTTGTCACACTTGTTGCAGACGAGCATCACGTTCGAGTAATCGAGCGGCGACTCGAAGTCGACGATGCCGCCCTGGATCACCTTGGTGCCACCCTTCTCCTGGTTCGCCTTCCGATGACGCTTCAGGATGTTGACGCCCTTGACCACGATCTTGCCCGAGGCGGGCACGGTGCGAACCACGACGCCGCGCTTGCCACGGTCCTTCCCGGACATCACCTGTACGGTGTCGTCGCGATGAATGTCGAGATGAAGCCTGCTCATGACCTTATAAAACCTCCGGTGCCAGGGAAACAATCTTCATGAAGTTCTTGTCGCGAAGCTCGCGCGCCACCGGCCCGAAGATGCGGGTGCCGCGCGGGTTGTTCTGCGGGCCGAGGATGACGGCCGCGTTCTCGTCGAATCGAATGGTCGAACCGTCGGTCCGGCGGAACTCGCGCGAGGTTCGCACGACGACGGCTTTGACCACCTCGCTCTTCTTGACCTGGCCGCCCGGGGTCGCCACCGTGACCGCGGCGGTGATGACGTCGCCGATGGAGGCGTACTTGCGATAGTGGCCACCCATGACCCGGATCACCAGGATCTCGCGCGCTCCCGTGTTATCCGCCACCTTCAACCGCGACTCTTGCTGCACCATAACGACGGCTATTTCGCCTTCTCCACAATGGCCACGACCCGCCAGCGCTTGTCGTGCGAGAGCGGCCGGGTCTCCATGATCCGGACCTGGTCGCCGACCTTGCACTGGTTCTGCTCGTCGTGTGCCTTGAACCTGGTCGATTGCTGAATGTGCTTCTTGTACTTGGAGTGCTCCTTGAGGGTCTGGACGCGGACGATCACGGTCTTATCCATCTTGTCGCTGATGACGGTGCCGGTCCGCGTTTTGCGCATGGCGCGATCGATCGTTTCCTGTTCGTCCGTCATGCCTTCTCCTCAGCGGCACGGCGACGCCGTGCCTTGGGCGCCGGCGCCTCGGGGGCGACGGCCAGCTCCGGGTTGCGCTCGGTCAGATGGATCGTGGTCAGAATTTGGGCCAGGTCCTCGCGCACGTGCCGGATCTGGCGATGGTTCTGCAGCTGGCCGGTCGCCATCTGGAAGCGCAGGTTGAACAGCTCCTGACGGGAGTCCTTGAGCTTCTTCTGCAGGTCGGGCATCGACAAGCCCTGGAGATCTTTCATCTTCATTTCTTGCCACCACCCTTGGCCGGCTTGGCCGGGGCCGCCGCGGCGGCCTTGGGGGCAGCGCCAGGAGCAGCTTTCGGAGCCGCGCCAGGTGCGGCCTTGACCGACGGCGCCGCGCCGGGGGCGGCTTTCGGGCCTCTCGCTGCGGCTCCGGCGGCAACCGCCGGCGCGCCGGCGATGGCGCCAGGAATCCCACCTTCCGCCACCTCTCCCGGCTTCAGCTCGGCCGGGCCCTTGATCTTGACGTCGGCGGCCGCCTTGACCCCCGACTTGATCCCGAGCGTGCGGGTTCGCATCGGCAACTTGTAGGCGGCCAGTTGGAAGGCGCGCTTGGCCATCTCCGGGGTCACACCGCCCATCTCGAAGAGGACGCGTCCCGGCTTGATGACGACCACCCAGCCTTCGGGGGCGCCCTTGCCGCTACCCATGCGGGTCTCGGCCGGCTTCTTGGTAACCGACTTGTCGGGGAAGACGCGAATGAAGACCTTGCCACCGCGACGCACGAAGCGCGTCATCACTCGGCGGGCCGCCTCGATCTGCCGGTTCGTCATCCAAGCCGCTTCGGAGGCCTGCAGGCCGAACTCGCCAAACGCCAGGTCGTTGCCCTGGGTGGCGACGCCGGTCCGGCGGCCTCGATGGAGCTTGCGATATTTGACGCGGGCTGGGAGCAACATAACTGTTCCTTACTCGTCCTTCTTCTTCGCGGCGCGGGGCGCACGCGGGGTCTTTGGTGCGGCTGGCTTCTCTGTTGTCGTGGCACGGGCGCGGGTGGCGCGCTTGGGTGCCGCCGTCTGGCCACCACCGTCGGCGGCGGTGGTTGCCTTGGTCGTCCGGCTGGCGCGCTTCGGCTTGGCGGCCGGTACCTCGGCGGTCGCGACCGGCGCGGGGGCCGCAGCAGCTTCGACGGCAACCGGTGTCGGGGCGACGACCGCCTGCACCAGCTCCGCCAGCGGCGACGCCACGTCAGCCACCGGGATGCCGGCATCGACCGGCTCCTCGACGGCGGCCGCCGGCTTGGGCGGTGCCTCGGTCGGGAAGTTGCCGGTGTAGACCCAGGCCGAAACGCCGATCCGTCCGAAGGTCGTCTTGGCTTCGGTCTGACCGAAGTCGATGTCGGCCTTCAGGGTGTGAAGCGGCACGCGACCCTCGCGGTTCCACTCGACGCGGGCCATCTCCGAACCGCCGAGACGACCCCGGACCCGGATCTTCACGCCCTGCGCACCGGCGCGCATCGTCTTCATCAGTGACTGCTTGATCGCCCGCCGGAAGGCGATGCGCTTCTCCAGCTGGGCGGCGACGTTCTCCGCCACCAGCTGGGCGCTGAGCTCCGGCTTCTTGATCTCCTGGATCGTCACCCGGACGCGTTTGCCGGTGGTCTTCTCCAGCTCGTCGCGAAGCTGGTCGACGCTGGTCCCACCCTTGCCGATGACGATGCCGGGCTTGGCGGTGTGCAGCGTGATCGTCAGCGCCGACGACGACCGCTCGGTCTCGATCCGGGCCACCCCCGCATTCTTGAGACGGGCCAGCAGCATCCGGCGGAGACGGACGTCCTCGAGCAGCAGCGGCTTGTACTCCTTGTCGGGAGCAAACCACTTCGCCTCCCAGTTACGGTAGACGCCCAGCCGGAAGCCGTTCGGGTGAACTTTGTGTCCCAACTATTTGCCCTTCTTGTCCTGTTTTTTGTTTTTGTCCTGGTCTTTGTTTTTGCCTTCGGCTCTGGCGGTTGTCGTCTTTGCCTGCGGGCTCTTGTCGGCTTTTTTGGCCTCAGTCTTCTTACCCGCTTCGGCCGGCTTTGACGCCTCGGACTTGGTCTCGCTCCGGGAGCGGCGCCGCGTCGGCGCCTCGCGCTCGTCCGATTCGGTGGTGGCCGGTTCGCTCGCGGCGGCGGCCCGTGCGGCAGCCGCAGCGCCTGCGGTCGGCGAGGGGCGCGCGGCCGGCTGAGGCGCCCGCGGCAGGGCGGCGGTGCGCCGCCGGACCGCGCCCGGCCGGTCTTCGACGATGGCCGTGATATGGCTGGTGCGCTTGAAGATGCTGAAGAGCCGACCCATGGCGCGCGGCTGGCCGCGCTTCAACATCGGACCCGGCTCAACCCGAATGTCCTTGATCACCAGGTCGTCTCTGACCAGGTTGAAGTTGTTCTCCGCATTCGCCTGTGCCGAGCGGATCACCTTGGCGACGTCGCGCGCCGCCGACTTCGGCATGAAGGAGCAGGCGACCAGTGCTTCGGATACGGGCAGATTGCGCAGCGTGCGCGCAACCAGCCGCACCTTGCGAGGTGACGTCCTTACCCACTTGGCCTTTGCTTGTACTTCCATGATTACTTGAGAGCGGTGGTCTTTTCCGTGTGGTGCCCGTGAGCGCGGAATCGCCGCGTTGGCGCGAACTCGCCCAGCAGGTGTCCAACCATGTTCTCGGTGATGAAGATCGGCACGTGCTTCTTCCCGTCGTGGATCGCGAGCGTGTGTCCCACCATCTCGGGGAAGACGCTCGAGTCCCGCGACCAGGTCTTGATCACTTTCTTTTCTTTTTGCTGGTTCATCGCCACGACTTTTTTCATCAGTGACGGATGAACGAACGGTCCCTTCTTGGTTGAACGTGACATGTTTTAGCCCTTACTCTTCCGCTTGGGTGGTCTGCGTCGGACGATCATGTTCGCCGTCTTCTTGTTGCGCCGCGTCCGGTAACCGAGCGTCGGCTTGCCCCAGGGCGTCTGCGGATGGCCGCCGGCGCCGGAGCGTCCCTCGCCACCACCGTGCGGATGGTCGAAGGGGTTCATCGACATGCCACGTACTGACGGGCGCTTGCCCCGCCAGCGACTCTTGCCCGCCTTGCCGACGTTCTCGTTCTCGTGCTCGACGTTGCCGATCTGGCCGATGGTGGCGTAGCAGATCACGGCGATCCGCCGGACTTCACCGGACGGCATCCTGATCTGCGCGTAATCGCCCTCACGGGCGAGCAGCTGCGCCGACATGCCGGCAGAGCGCACCACCTGGCCACCGCGCCCGGGCTTGAGCTCGATGTTGTGCACCGTGCTGCCCAGCGGGATGTCGGCCAGCGGCAGCGCGTTGCCGGGCCGGATGTCCGCCTCCGGTCCGCTCACCACCTTGTCACCGACGGTCAGGCCCACCGGCGCCAGGATGTAGCGCTTCTCGCCATCGGCGTAGTGCAGCAGCGCGATCCGCGCGCTGCGATTGGGGTCGTACTCCACCGCGGCGACGGTCGCCGGGATGCCCAGCTTGTTGCGCTTGAAATCGATGATCCGGTACAACTTGCGGTGCCCGCCACCCTGGTGACGAACCGTGATCTTGCCCTGGGCGTTGCGGCCGGCATCGGTCTTCATCGAGACCAGCAGCCGCTTCTCCGCCTTCTTGCCCTTGGTCAGGTCGTCGAAGGCGCTGACCGACATGAAGCGGCGGCCGGGCGAGGTGGGCTTGTATTTCTTCAGTGGCATGGATCAGACACCCTGGAACATGCTTTCGATCTTTTGACCCTCGGCGAGCGTGACCACGGCCTTCTTCCAGTTCGACTGAAAGCCGTGCGTCTTTCCCCGCCGGCGTTCCTTGCCGCGGACATGCATGGTGTTGACGGCGACCACCTCTACCTTGAAAGCGTCGGCGACCGCCAGCGCGATCTCCGTCTTGGTCGCTTTGGGATGGACGCGGAACAGATACTTGCCGGTCGCCATCGCGGCGTAACTCTTCTCACTGATGAGCGGACGCTGGACCACCTGTACGGGGGCTCTCACGACAACCACTCCTCGATCTGGATGAGCGCGGAGCGGGTGAAGATCAGTGTGTCGGCGATCAGCACGTCGGTGGGATTGAGGTTGGTGGCCAGGATGGTTTTGACGCCGGCCAGGTTGCGCGCCGACTTCTCCAGCATCAGGTCGTGCTCGGGGATGACGAAGAGCGTCCGGGCCCCGGCGCCGAGCTGATCGAAGAGATTGGCGACCACGCTGGTCTTGGGGGCTTCCAGCGCGATCTCCTCGACCACCCGCACCGCACCTTCCTGCGATTTCACGGAGAGCGCAACGCGCAAGGCCATCCGTCGCTGCTTGCGCGGCATCTTTTCCTCGTAGCTGCGCGGGTGGGGACCAAAGACGACGCCGCCGTGGCGCCACTGGGGGGCACGCGTGCTGCCCTGGCGGGCGCGCCCGGTGCCCTTCTGCTTCCAGGGCTTCTTGCCACCGCCGGAGACGTCGCCGCGGGTCTTGGTCTGGTGCGTACCCTGGCGATCGTTCGCCTGCTGGCGCTTCACCGCCTGGTGGAGCACGGCGGCGTTGACCGGGGCGTTGAAGATGCCCTCTGGCAGATCCAGGTGGCCGCTCTCCTTCCCCTCGCGGTCGTAAACCGTGGCCGATGCCTTCTCAGTAGCTGCCACTATTTCTTCCCCTTGGGCTGGCGCGTCGAGTCCGAAACCAGGACGACGCTGTTCTTGTGGCCGGGCACGTCGCCGTTGACCAGCAGCAGGTTGCGGTCGAGGTCCACCCGCACCACTTTCAGGTGCTTGGTGGTGCGCTGCGAATTCCCCAGCTGACCGGCCATCCGCATCCCCTTGTACACGCGCGACGGTGTCGAGGATGAGCCGATCGAGCCGGGTTGCTTGATGTTGTGGGAGCCGTGCGTCACCGGGCCGCGGCCGAAGTGGTGCCGCTTGTGCTGTCCCGAGAAGCCTTTGCCTTTGGTGGTGCCGGTGACGTCGACCCACTCACCAGCCGAAAAGAGGTCGGCCCTTAGCGCCTGGCCGATTTCATAGCTGGCGTCGGCCTTGAGGCGGATCTCGCGCACGTGGCGATGGGCCGCGACCCCGGCCTTCTTGAAGTGGCCCGCGGCCGGCTTGTTGAGCTGCTTTTCCTTGGCCTCGCCGAAGCCGAGCTGGACCGCGCCGTAGCCATCTTTTTGAATGGCTCGCAGCGCGATCACGACGCAGGGGCCGGCCTCGAGCACGGTGACTGGCAGGAGCTCACCCTTGTCGGTGAACACCTGGGTCATCCCGATCTTCTTGGCCAGCAGCCCTTTCGTCGCCATCGCTAGAGCTTGATTTCGATGTTGACGCCCGACGGCAGGTTGAGCCGCATCAGCGCGTCCACGACTTTTGGATTCGGGTCGAGGATGTCGATGATCCGCTTGTGGGTCCGCATCTCGAACTGCTCACGCGAGTCCTTGTCGATGAACGGCGACCGAATCACGGTCCACTTGTTGATCTCAGTCGGCAGCGGGATGGGACCGGCCGTCGACGCATTGGTACGCCGCGCGGTATCCACGATCTTGTCCGCGGCCTGGTCGAGGACGCGGTGATCGTAGGCCTTCAGCCGGATGCGGATCTTCTGGGCCACGACTTACTTGATCACCTTGGTTGCCACGCCTGAGCCGACCGTGCGGCCCCCCTCGCGGATGGCGAAGCGCATTTGTTCTTCGACGGCAATCGGGGTGATGAGCTTGATCTTCATGGCGATGTTGTCGCCCGGCATCACCATCTCGGTGCCCTCGGGTAGCTCGATCTCACCGGTCACGTCGGTGGTCCGCACGTAGAACTGCGGACGGTAGCCCTTGAAGAACGGCGTGTGCCGGCCGCCCTCCTCCTTGGTCAGGACGTAGACCTGCGACTCGAACTCGGTGTGCGGCTTGATCGAGCCGGGCTTGGCCAGCACCTGGCCGCGCTCGACCTCCTCGCGTTTGATGCCGCGCAGCAGGCAGCCGACGTTGTCGCCGGCCTGGCCGGAATCCAGCAGCTTGTGGAACATCTCGACGCCGGTCACGACCGTCTTGCGAGTGTCGTTGATGCCGACCATCTCGACCTCCTCGTTGACCTTGACCTGGCCGCGCTCGATGCGACCGGTGACCACCGTGCCACGACCTTCGATCGAGAACACGTCCTCGATCGGCATCATGAACGGCTTGTCGAGGGCGCGCTCCGGAACCGGGATGTAGCTGTCGACCGCGTCCATCAACTTCGTGATCGAGTCTTCCCACTGGGGGTCGCCCTCGAGCGCCTTGAGCGCCGAGACCTTGACGAC
>VBHO01000046.1 GCA_005882045.1 Chloroflexota bacterium
CCCGTCACGGCAGCCTGGTCGTCACCGATGATGCCAACGCCGCGCCCGCTTCGCAGGACACCGTACGGCTCGACGGCTTTGCCTATCAGCCAGTCGCGACCTTGAGCACGGCGGTCCTGACACCAGGTGCGAATCTCGGCGGGTCCGCCGGGCCGCAGGCGGTGACCGTGACCAACACCGGCGATGGGGCACTCACGGTCCGAGCCATCGCGATCAGTGGGGCGGCGGCCGGCGACTACCGGCAGTCGAGCGACTGCCTGCGCACGCTGCAGCCGGGCACCTCGTGCACGGTCACGGTCAATTTCACCCCGCATGGCTACGGCCTCCGCGCGGCCAGCCTCACGCTGTACGACGACGGGCCCGGCGGCAGCCAGTCCGTCGCCCTTCGCGGAATGGGGACGGCGGCCCGGCCGTTGCTCAGTAGCGGATTTGTCAACTTTGGCGGCGACAGCGTGGGGAATCCGACCGCCCCGCAGAACGTCGTGCTCTTCAACGCCGGCAACGGGCTGCTCTCGATTGCCGGCATCAGCCTGACCGGCAGCGACTACGTCATGAGCAGTAGCTGCGGCGGCACCCTGCCATCGGGAGCCAGCTGCACCATCACCGTCACCTTCCTTCCGCAAGGCACCGGCGCCCGCTCGGGCCTGGTCACCATCACCGACAACGCCGGGACCCAGCGGATCACATTGAGCGGCGTCGGCACGTAGGACGGCGGGGCGTGGGCATCTACGTCTGCCCGGCCGATACCGTGGCGGCGCCGCCCGAGACCGTCTGGCGTCTGTTGACTGATCCGGCGACCTACGAAACCTGGACCGAGGCCCGGGTGGATTCGGTCGAGCCACCCGGACCAGCACGACCCGGACAGGTCGTGCTGCTGAGCGGTGGCGCGCTCGGCATACGCCTTCGGTTTCGCTTCGACCTCGACCTTGTCAATCCGACGACCTACGACTTCGAGCTTCGCGTCCAATTCCCATTCGGCATCCGGATGCGAGAGCACATCAGCGTACGCCCAGTCGAAGGAGGCAGCCGTGTCCAATTCGGCTGAGACTTCACCCTCCCGCCAGGTTGGCGGGGCTGGTTGGTGGAACGCCTGCTCGGCTCCGGGATGCGCAACGGCCCGGCGGAATCACTGGCTCGCCTGAAGGGGATCGCAGAATCGGCGGCACAAGGGCGAGGTCGGGTGTGAGAGTCTAGTATTCGGCCCGATCTGTCGGAAGCCATAGGAGGAACGATGGCCAAAAATCCCCTGTTTGAGCTCTACGAGGCAGGCACCAGCGTCTGGCTCGACTACATCAGCCGGAGCTTGATGACGTCTGGCGAGCTCAAGCGAATGATCGAGGAGGATGCCGTCGTCGGCATGACCTCGAACCCCACCATCTTCGAAAAGGCGATCGGCAGCAGCAGCGACTATGACGTGGCGCTGAAGCGATTGATGAACGCCGGCAAGTCCGACGAAGAGATCATGTTGAGCCTGATCGTCGAGGACATCCAGCTGGCGGCGGACGTGCTCCAGCCCATCTACGAACAGACCAAGCACAAAGACGGGTACGTCAGCATCGAGGTCCTGCCGCGGGTCGCCTACGACACCAAGGGCACGATCGCGATGGCCCACGACCTGTTCGATCGGGTCGGGCGGCCCAATATTTTTGTCAAGATCCCAGCAACGGACGAAGGGTTGCCCGCGATCGAGCAATGCATCGCCGACGGGATCAACATCAACATCACGCTGATGTTCTCGGTGAAGGTCTACGAGGACGTCGCACGTGCCTTCATCCGGGGCCTGCAGCGACGCATGAAGGAGGGCAAGCCGATCGACATCGCCTCGGTGGCGAGCTTCTTCGTCAGCCGGGTCGACACCGCCGTCGACAAGTTGCTCGAACAGAAAATCGCCGCGGCCAAGGATTCGACCGAGCGGGAGCGCTTGCAGAAGCTGCTGGGGAAAGCGGCGATCGCGAATGCCAAGATGGCCTACCAGTCGTTCCTGCGTATCTTCAAGGAGCCGGAGTTCGCCGAGCTCCGGCGCAACGGCGCCAGCGTCCAGCGCTGCCTGTGGGCGAGCACCGGGACCAAGAACCCCAACTACAGCGACGTCATGTATGTCGAGGAACTGATCGGGCCGGAGACCGTGAACACCATGCCGCAGCAGACCATGATGGCCTTCAAGGAACACGGCGAAGTGCGGGTCAGCCTGCTCGAGAATGTCGACGGTACGCGGCAGGTGTTGCGCGACCTGGAGGCCGTCGGCATCGATATGGACAAGGTCACCTACGACCTCCAGGTCGACGGCGTGAAGCTCTTTGCCGATTCGATCACCAAACTCCTCGCGGAGATCGCGCACAAGAAGCAGCGGCTCAAGGTCGGCGACGTCGGCGCCCACGAGGCGCAGCTCGGGGCCATCGAGGGAGAGGTCAAGGCTCGCCTCGCCCAGCTCGAGCAGGCCGCGGTGGTGCGCCGCATCGCGGAGAAGGATGCGGGGCTGTGGGCGTCGAATGGATCCGGCGAAAAGGAAGAGATCCGCAACCGCCTGGGTTGGCTGCAGGTCGCCGACCTGATGGAGGAACGGGTTTCGGAGCTGGAGGGCCTTCGGAACGAGCTGGTCGCGGAGGGTTTCACCGACTGCGTCGTGATGGGGATGGGGGGAAGCAGTCTCGCGCCGGAGGTGTTCCGGCAGACGTTCGGTGCACCCAAGGGCGCGCTCAACGTCCATGTGCTGGATACAACGGATCCCGCCGCCATCGCGGCATTGCAGCAAGCGATCGACCTCAAGCGCACCGTGTTCATCGTGGCCTCCAAGTCAGGGACGACGCTGGAAACGCTGTCGCATTACCGCTATTTCTGGCAACAGACTGGCCAGCAAGGGCGTCAGTTCCTGGCGATCACCGATCCCGGAACGACGCTGGCCGACGAGGCATCGCGGCGCGGTTTCCGGCGCGCCTTCCTGAACCCGGCCGACATCGGCGGTCGCTACTCGGCTCTTTCCTACTTCGGCCTGGTGCCGGCGGCGCTCGGCGGCGTCGACCTGGCCGGGCTGCTCGATCGGGCGTCGACGATGGTGCAGGCCTGCTCCGGCTCGGGACCGGTCGACGCGAATCCGGGCGTATGGCTGGGGGCGGTCTTCGCCGAGTCGGCGAAAGCCGGGCGCGACAAGGTCACCATCCTTGCCCCGCCGGCGCTCCAAAGCTTCGGTCTGTGGGCGGAGCAGTTGATCGCGGAGAGTACGGGCAAAGCGGGGAAGGGGTTGGTGCCGGTCGCCGATGAGGCTCTCGGCGCTCCGGCGGTCTATGGCAGCGATCGGCTCTTCGTCCGGCTGGCGCTGTCGGGCGGCGATGACCCGAATGCCGCACGGCTCGAGGCGTTGAGCAAGGCCGGGCATCCGGTGGTAACGCTGAAGCTCAGCGACCCGTTGGCCCTGGGGGCCGAATTCTTCCGCTGGGAGTATGCGATCGCGGTGGCCGGTGCGATCCTCGGCATCAACGTGTTCGACCAGCCCAACGTCCAGGAGGCGAAGGACCTCACCAAGAAAGTCCTCAGCGAAGGCAGTCCGCCCGCAACCGGGGAGGGCATCCGCTGGGCCGGCCAGCAAGGGGCGACGCTCGAGGCGGCGATCCAGGCCCTTCTCGGTCAGGTGCGGCCGGGCGACTACGTTGCGCTGCTGGCGTTCATCGCGCCAGAGGCCAGGCACGACAGCGCCCTGAACGCGATCCGGCTGGCGATTCGTGACAAGTATCGGGTGGCGACGACCGTCGGCTATGGGCCGCGCTACCTCCACTCCACCGGTCAGCTTCACAAGGGCGGCCCCAATACGGGAGTCTTTCTGCAGATCGTCGGCGACGATCCGAAGGATATCCCGATTCCGGGCGAGCGACTCTCATTCGGGGTCCTGAAGCAGGCTCAGGCGCTCGGCGATTTCCAGGCCCTACGCAACCACGGCCGGCGCGTGCTCCGCGTCCAGGTGCAGGACGTCGCCCAGGGCCTGGTCAAGATCGGCCAGGCAGTTGGGGCAACGGCGGAAGTCGCCTAGATGCAGCTCGGCCTGATCGGATTGGGCCGGATGGGCTCGGGTATGACCCGGCGGTTGCTGCAGGGCGGTCATCAGGTGATCGTGTACGACCGCATTCCCGAGGCTGGCGCCGCGCTCGCCGGGAATGGCGCGACCGCGAGCGGCAGCCTGGAAGATCTCGGACAAAAGCTCAAGGCGCCGCGCGCCGTCTGGTTGATGATCCCGGCCGGCCCGCCGGTGGACGACGCCATCCAGCGGTTGTCGGGCACCCTCTCGCCGGGCGACATCATCATCGATGGCGGCAACTCGAACTACAAAGACTCGATCCGCCGCGCCGAAACGCTGCGCTCGCAGCAGATCGAGTTTCTCGACGTCGGTGTCAGCGGAGGAATCTGGGGCCTGAAGGTGGGCTTCAACTTGATGGCCGGCGGCAACCAGGCATCGTTCAAACAGGTCGAGCCGATCTTCCAGACGCTCGCGCCACCCGATGGTTACGCCTACGTCGGACCGTCCGGTGCCGGGCACTACGCCAAGATGGTGCACAACGGCATTGAATACTCGATGCTGCAGGGCTACGCGGAAGGCTTCGAGATCCTCAAGGCCGCGCCCTTCGGCTTCGACCTTCTGCAGCTGGCGCGGCTCTGGAACCACGGCAGCGTGATTCGCTCGTGGCTCCTCGAGCTGGCGCAGGATGCCTTCACGCGCGATCCCGACCTCTCGCACATCCGGGGCTATGTCGATGACTCGGGCGAAGGCCGCTGGACGCTGCAGGAGGCGATCGATCATGCGGTGCCGGCCCCAGCGCTGGCGATGAGCTTGTTCATGCGGTTCCGCTCTCGCCAGGACGACTCGTTCAGCGACAAGGTGATCGCGGCGCTGCGCAACGAGTTCGGCGGGCATCCGGTCAAAGCCGAGTAAGTCAATGGCGCAGGCTGTTACCACACCACTGACCCAGAACGTGCTGCGGGACGGATTGATCCTGCCACGCACGCCGGATCCGGCGGCGATGGTGATCTTCGGCGCCTCCGGCGACCTGACCGCGCGCAAGCTGATGCCCGCGCTCTACAACCTCGCCCTCAACCGCTATCTGCCGTCCGGCTTCAGCGTGATCGGTGTCGCCGACACGGCTCTCTCCGAGGACGAGTACCGCGCGCACATGGCCGATGCGGTGCAGAAGTTCTCGCGGACCCAGCCGGTCGACAGGGCCGTCTGGCAGAGCCTCGCCGAGGGGATCTCCTTCGTGCGGATGCCGTTCGACGATGAGAGCGGATACGGCCGGCTCGCCGCCGAGCTCGACCGCGTCGATCGGGAGCGGGGCACCAACGGCAATCGCGTCTTCTACCTGGCGACCGCGCCCCAGTTCTTCTCCGTCATCATCGACCGGCTCGGCAACTCGGGCATCGCCAAGGCCGGCGAGGGCTGGAAACGTGTGGTGATCCCAGATGCTGAACCAGGCTATCCACTCTGTCTTCACCGAGCAGCAGATTTTCCGCATCGATCACTACCTCGGCAAAGAAACCGTGCAGAACGTCCTGGTATTCCGCTTTGCCAACGGGATCTTCGAGCCCATCTGGAATCGTCGCTACGTCGACCACGTGCAGATCACGGTCGCGGAGGACATCGGCATCGAACGCCGTGGCAAGTACTACGAGACGGCAGGTGCGCTGCGCGACATTTTCCAGAACCACCTGCTGCAGCTACTCAGCATTGCCGCCATGGAGGCACCGCCGAACTTCGATGCGGATTCGGTGCGCGACGAGAAAGTCAAAGTCCTCAAGTCGATCCACCCGATCGACGTCGCGAAAGACGTTGTCCGCGGCCAGTACGGCCCTGGCTGGGTCGGCGGCCAGCAGGTGCCGGGCTACCGGCAGGAGATGAATGTTTTGCCGACGTCGAATACCGAGACCTTCGTCGCGGTCCGCCTCAAGATCGACAACTGGCGTTGGGCCTTTCTACCTGCGCACCGGCAAGCGGTTGCCAAGCCGTGCGTCCGAGATCGCCATTCAGTTCAAGAATCCACCGCACCTCCCGTTTGCGAAGACCGCCGTGGAGGAGCTGACGCCAAACTGGCTGGTGATGCGCATCCAGCCGCACGAGGGAGCCTCGTTGAAGATCGCGGCCAAAATTCCCGGCCCGGTGATGCGGTTACGCACCGTCAACATGGACTTCTTCTACGGCTCGTCCTTCATGGTCGAGTCGCCCGACGCCTATGAACGCCTCGTGCTCGACTGCATGCTGGGCGACGCGACCCTCTTTGCCCGGGAAGACGAGGTGGAGCGCGCCTGGGGACTGGTCGACCGGATCGAAGCAGGCTGGGCGTCGCAGCCGGCGCCAGCCTTCCCCAACTACGCCGCCGGCATCTGGGGACCGCCGGAGGCGGACGCGATGATCGAGCAAGATGGCCGGCGCTGGCGGCGACCATGATTCAGAATCACGGTGAGCTCAGCGCGCGCACCTTTGTGGACGTGCATGCCATCCAGGAGGAGCTTGACCAGGTCCGCTGGGGCCTACACGACGGCGCAGGGAGCGAGGCCGCCCAGCACGCCGCGGCAGAAGCCCGCGCCAGCGTCTGCAACCTGATCGCGGTCGTCAGCAATGAGCCCGAGTTGGGGGCGATCTCCAGCGTGCTCGACCGCCTGTCCGTCACCAACCCCTCGCGCACCTTGATCCTTCTTGCCCAGCACACGCGCGCGGCAGACAAGCTCGAGGCCCAGGTGTCGGCCCAGGAGCGGACGGAAAGCGGCCACCGCGTGACGACCGAGCGCGTGGTCCTTCATGCGCACGGCGAGCCCGCCCGCCATCTGGCCAGCCTGGCGGCGCCCCTGCTGATCTCCGATCTCCCGGTGATCCTGTGGTGGCCGG
This sequence comes from Chloroflexota bacterium, assembly GCA_005882045.1. Classification (GTDB taxonomy): domain Bacteria; phylum Chloroflexota; class Dormibacteria; order CF-121; family CF-121; genus CF-13. The sequence continues at coordinate 6,863 of VBHO01000046.1, forward strand.
GACGGCCTCAGTTCGACAACCCGCTGTTCGATGACCTCTGCGAGCTCGCCGATCGGCTGGTCGTCGATACCGACGATGGATTCGACGATCCGGACCTTGCTCGCCTACTGACGGTGGCCCGCCGGAAGCAGGCGCAGGCGTCGATCGGCGACCTCAATTGGGC
>VBHO01000152.1 GCA_005882045.1 Chloroflexota bacterium
CGAGCCTCGTCGGCGTCACGATCCAGGGCCAGCCTGGTTTTGTGCTCAAGGCTCGACTCAAGCGCGTGACGACATCAGCAACGCCGCAGGTGCGCCTGCTGCCCGCTTTCGATGCATATCTGCTCGGTTATCGACGGCGCGACCTGGCTGTGCCGCCGTCGCTACAGCGTCGATTACAGCGTGGCGGCGGTTGGCTGCACCCCGCGGTCGTGGTCAATGGCCGCGCGGTCGCGGCCTGGAGCCTGCGTAAGCGGCAGCCGAGGCCAGGTTCAGGTGGAAGCGTTTGAAAGGATCCCTCGTGCCGTTCGCGCGGGGATCGAGGCGGAAGTCGCTGACATCGGCCGGTTCCTTGACCTGCACCTGATGGCTCACTTTGATCGCCTGCTGATCTAAACTTGGTGGCCCCGGCGTACCCCAGCAGAGGAGGGCAGCTTGAGACGCAGCATCGCCTGGTGCCTAGGCAACCGGCCGGTCGTCATTCTTTTCGGCGTTCTCTTCATGGCCGCTGGGATCGTCAGCATCTTCCGGCTCAACCAGGAGCTGCTTCCCTCCGTCGACTTTCCCAGCGTTTACGTCGTCACCAGCGACCCGGGCGCCAACCCGGCTGTCGCCGACCGAGACATCAGCGTTCCACTGTCGAGCGCGTTGAATGGGTTGCCGCATGCACTGCACGTCTTCGCGTCGTCAAGCCAGAACTTTTCCGAGGTGGTGGTCCAGTTCACAGTCGATTCCAGCACCAAGGATGATCTCGACGCCGTCAACCAGCGCCTCGCCCAGGTTCAACTCGCGGCGGGCGCCGGCAAGCCGTTGGCGCAGACATTCTCGTTCAGCGCCGCGCCCAGCATCATCTATTCGCTGGCCGCGGCCGACGGCAACCTGAGCCGAGCTACCCACGAGGCGCAAACGGTGATCGCGCCCGCGCTCCAGGGGGCTACGGGCGCCGCACAGGTCAAGGTCGTGGGGGGCGAGCAAAACGCTATCACCATCACGCTCGACCCGGCAAAACTGGCCGCCCACGGACTGGCGCCGTTCCAGGTAGCGCAAGCACTGCAGGCCGACCAGGTCGACGTGCCCGCGGGCGAGTCGCTCAACGGCAACCTCGTCGTTCCTGTCGAAGTCGTGAGCACCGTGCACAACGCGGCTGATCTCCGCGCGGTGCCCGTGGGTACCGGGTCGCAGCTTTCCAGGTCCGCGCCGCCGTCGATCGTGACACTGGGAGACGTCGCCTCCGTGCAGGAGGCCCCGGCGCCGGTGAACGGCATTACGCGAACGGACGGGCTGCCCTCGCTCAGCATCCAGGTGATTCGCGACCCGAGCGGCAACGCCATCAGCCTGTCGAACGATATCCGTTCGAGGGTCGCCGCCCTGCGCCTCGACCCGAGTGACCGGCTGTCGCTGATCGAGGACAGCGCCACCGGGATCCGGGCGTCCCTCAACGATCTACTGCTCGAAGGTCTACTGGGCGCGCTGTTCGCGATCCTCGCGATCTTCTTCTTCCTGCGCAGCCTCCGAGCGACGCTGGTTACCGCCGTTTCGCTGCCGACCAGCGTTCTGGTGGCCCTGCTCGGGACGGCCGTCGGCGGCTTCTCGCTCAATATCCTGACCCTGGCGGGCCTGACCATTGCCGTCGGCCGGATCATCGACGACGCGATCGTGGTGCTGGAGAACAGCTACCGGCATCTCCAAAAAGGCGAACCGCCCCGGCTGGCCGCGCTCAACGGCGCCAGCGAAGTCTCGAAAGCCGTGATCTCGAGCACCCTGACCACGGTCGCCGTCTTTCTGCCGATCGCGCTGGTGGGCGGCATCATCAGCAAGTTCTTTCTCCCGTTCTCGATCACGGTGACCATCTCGCTGCTCGCCTCTCTGCTTGTGGCGCTCACCCTGATCCCGGTGCTGGTCAGCTTCTTCCTGCAGCGGCGCGCCGCCCTCGCGGAGGGCAGGCGCGACTGGTCCCACCGGGTCTACGAGCCACTGCTGGGGTGGGCTCTCTCCTCCAGGCTGACGAAAACCATCGTGGTGGTCGCCGCGACCCTGCTCTTTGCGCTGGCCGTCGGACTGGTGGCTTCGCCGCTCGTGGCAAAGAACTTTTTCGACTTCGGGAGCACGGAGCAGTTGCAGGGTACGGTCAGTCTGCCGCCAGGAACGAGCAGCGACCAGACCATTGAACAGTTGAAGACGTTCGAGGACGCGGCCATGGCCGACCCCGATGTGAAGCTTGTGCAGGTTACAGTCGCGAGCAGCGATTACGGTGGCTATACCGCAGGCTTCTCGACGAACCACGCACGACTGCTGCTGCTGACCAGGGATAAGCGCCGATCGAGCGCGGTCGTCAACCGCCTCCAGCAGCGGCTCAACGTGCTCTACGGGATCGGCAACGCCCAACTGGCGATCGCGTCGTTCGGCCCAAGCTCGAACCGCTTCGAGGCACGGGCTAGCGGGCAGGATGAGCAGGCCCTCCGTGACGCATCCGATCTGATCGTGGCCAAGCTGCAGCAGGACTCGGAGCTGAGCGACATTCAGTCCGATCTGGCGGCGGCCAAGCCACAGCTCACGGTCGACGTCGATCCGGCGAAGGCGTCGGCCCGCGGGCTCAGCCCGCGGGTGGTGGCGCAGCTGGTCTCGCAGGCGCTGTCGGCCGTGCCGCTGGGCAACCTCGGTGGGAACGGGCCGCCGGTTAGTCTGCGGCTGGATCCGGCTTCGGTGACGGTCGATCGGCTGGGCGCCCTGCCGGTCGGACCAGGGGCGGCACTGAAAGACGTCGCCACCATCACGAACCAGGTGGCGCCCGACTCCATCAACCGGCGCGATGGAACCCGGCTGGTCGCGGTCAGCGCCGTCATCAACGGCGCGGATACCAACGGCATCTCGCAGCGCGCGACCGCGTCGGTGCAGTCGGTGCCATTGCCGGCTGGGGTCAAGCTCGACACCGGAGGGACGAGCGAGGACATCAACCAGTCGTTCCAGTCGATGTTCCTGGCGATCGGCATCGCGGTCGCCATCGTCTTCATCATCCTGGTGATCTTCTTCCGATCGGTCGTCACGCCCTTCGTGATCCTGGTCAGCATGCCGCTCGCCCTGATCGGTGGCATCGCCGCCCTGCTCGTCACCCACAGCGCGCTCGGCCTGCCGGCCCTGCTCGGCGTGCTGATGGTGTTCGGCATCGTCGTCAGCAACGCGATCCTGTTGATCGATTTCGCCGAACGCGCGCGGGAGACGCAGCCGACGCACGATGCGTTACTGCTGGCGGGAGCGACCCGGTTGCGGCCGATCCTGATGACGGCCGTCGCCACCGTGGTGGCCTTGCTCCCGGTGGCAGTCGGCCTCAGCACGAGCGGCGGTGGCGGACTGATCTCGCAGTCGCTGGCGGTCGTGGTCGTGGGGGGCCTGATCACCTCCACCGTCTTTACGCTGGTCGTGGTGCCGGTGGTGTACAGCCTGATTGCTCGGCGCGGACGCGTCGGAGCGGTCGCCGCCATCCGTGACCTCGATGTTGAGGCCCCGCGCGGTAAAGCCGTCTAGCTGTCGGCCTCGATCAGACCTTTTCGAATCGCGTACTTCACCAGCTCGGTGCGGTCGTGCATACGCAGCTTCTTCATGATGTGATCGCGGTGTGTCTGGACGGTCTTGATGCTCAGGAAGAGCGTGTCGGCGATCTGCCGATTCGTCTTGCCTTCGGCGACTAATCGCAGGACCTCGCGCTCGCGATCGCTGAGCGGCTCGAAGGTTTCCCGTTCTGGCGCGCGCTGCAAGTAGTCCGAGACCAGCAAGCGCGCCACGGAGGGATACAGATATGGCTCGCCCTGGCTGGCTGCCTCGATGGCGGCGATCAGGTCCGAGGCCGCTGCTTTCTTGAGGACGTAACCTACGGCGCCCGCTTTCAGGGTTTGGAAGAAATATTCTTCGTTGTCGTGCGCGGTAAGTATCAGCACCTGGGTCTGCGGGCACAGGCGACGAATTTCGCGCGTGACCTCGATACCCGACATGTTCGGCATCGCCACGTCGACCACCGCCACGTCGGGACAGTTGGCTCGTGCCAATCGGATCGCCTCGCGGCCCTCGGTGGCTTCGGCAATCACCTGGATGTCACTCTGTCCATCGATCACGGCGCGGATGCCGGCGCGCACGAGGTTGTGATCCTCGACCAGCATCACCTTGATCGTCTTGCGCTCAACCGGCATGGTTGTCCTCCAGCGGCAGTTTGGCGATGACCTCGGTGCCTTTGAGCGGCGCCGAGTGGATTTCGAGCGTCCCGCGCAGCAGCGTAGCGCGCTCGCGCATCCCGAAGATCCCGAGCCCCGCACGTCCCGGTTCTTCTCGCTCCGGGATGCTACCGGGATCGAAACCGACGCCGTCGTCGCGGACTCGCAGCCGGACGTGGCCGTCGAGGCAGCGCAGGTCGATGTTGACGTGTGAGGCCTTCGCGTACTTGTTGGCGTTGGTCAGGGCTTCCTGGGCGATGCGGTACAGGGCCGTCTCGATCGGGGCCGGCAGGCGGTCGCGTAGCCCGTCGACCTGGAGCGCGACCAGGGCACCCGAGGGCTGCTTGGCCAGCGTCCGCAGCGCAGGGACCAGGCCGAGGTCGTCGAGCACCGAGGGACGCAGGTCCTGGGACATGCGGTGCACTTCCTCGAGCGTTTCCTCGAGCGTGTGCTTGACGGCCTCGAGTTGCTGGCGCGCCTTAACGTCGCCGGTCCGTTCCAGCAGTAAGTCAAGACTGATGATCTCGTGGGTCAGCGCCTGGCCGGTCTGATCGTGGAGCTCGCGCGCGACGCGTTGCCGTTCTCGCTCCTGTGCCTGCAGGACTCGTTGCGCGCTCACGTGGCGCTCGTGCTCGAGCCGGTCGAGCATCGAGTTGAAAACCGTCGCGATGCGTCGTAGATCCGGGTCGGAGAAGTTGGCGTGGACTCTTGGTTCATCGACCCCGGGCTGCACCGAACTCATGGTGGTCTCGAGTTCACGCATCGGCTTGAACGCGAGTCTCAAGATCAGAAAATTGGCCACCAGGATAGCGACCAACCCGATCGCCAGCAGTCCGACCAAGAAGGGCAGTCGGGTGCGACCGGAGAAATTCAAGGTGATCAGCGGGCCGGTGATCGCACCGGCAGCGATGATGGCGCTGTTGGCCACCACCACCTTCTGAAATGTGGTGAGGTTCCGGTGCCACCACCGAGGGTCCAAAGAGGGTCTCACACCTCATTCTAGGCACGCTTCTGAGGCAGGTTTTGAGGCGGCCTGCCAATCGGTTTGGAGCCATTACGCATTCAGGTCTTCGCCTGATGCGCAGCACGTTAGCCGGCGCCCAGACTGGGTACAGACATAGCCCCTCCCCTCTTTTAGCGGGCCGCTCCCCCAGCGGCCCGCATTTTTTATCCGGTCGCCCGGCACTCAAACGGGGTACGGGACAATAGAGCGATGGCGTCGGAAAGTTTTGACTTCGACGAAGTGACCCGAGTGACCACCGGGGCCCTCGGTGAGCCGGGCAAGCGCGCCTTCTACCTCCAGGTGCGCACCGCGGCCGAGCTGGTCAGCCTCGCCATCGAGAAGGATCAGCTGCGGGCGCTGACCGAACGCTTGCAGGAAGTCTTCTCCCGGGTGCCGGTCCCGCCCGCGGGCAAGTTGCCGGACATGGCCCTCGAAGAACCGATCGCGCCCATCTGGCGGGTCGGCTTCATGACCCTCACCTACAGCCAGGATGAGAAGGCGTTCGAAGTCTCGCTGGTGGAGCTCGTCGACGAAGGTGATCAGCCGGCGACGGGTCACTTCCAGGCGAGCCTCGCCCAAATGCAAGCGCTCGCCGCTCACGCCGCCGTCCTGATCAGCGCCGGCCGCCCGCCGTGCCCGATGTGCGGCGGACCCATCGATCACGATGGCGGCGTCTGTCCGCGGCTCAACGGACATCACTAGTCATGGCGCAAGCCACACCGTCTCTGGATGGCGACGCGCAGGAGCGGCTGCTGCGCGAGGGCCGCATCAAGGCACGCGGCCTGATGCCCGATTGCTCGAACTACACGTACCTCGCGCACGTTCGCGGCGCGGAAGGCGCGGAGACGCTCGGCGTCTATAAACCGGCGCAGGGTGAGACGCCGCTCGATGATTTCCCCGATGGCACGCTGGGTAAGCGGGAGGTGGCCGCCTACCTGGTGAGCGCCGCGCTCGATTGGCAGGTCGTGCCTCTCACGGTCTATCGGACGCAGGGTCCGCTGGGACCTGGGTCTCTACAGCAGTTTATCGTCGCCGACATCAGCGAGCATTACTTCACGCTGATGCCCGAGCGCGCGGCCGACTTTCGAACGATGGCGGCCTTCGACGTCATCGTCAACAACGCCGACCGTAAGAGCGGCCATTGCCTGCTCGACGGCGACGGTCACATCTGGGGCGTCGACAACGGCCTGACGTTCCACCCCCTCCCAAAGCTGCGAACCGTCATCTGGGAGTTCGCCGGCGAGGAGGTTGCGGCAACGCTGCGCCGCGATGCGCAACGTCTCGCGGACGAGCTCGTCGCCGGCGAGGGGTGTGCGGCAACGCTGCGCCGCGATGCGCAACGGCTCGCGGACGAGCTCGTCGCCGGCGAGGGGTGGGTGAAGAGCCTGCTGCAGCTGATCTCGGGGGCCGAGGTTCGCGCGCTCGCGCAGCGCGCGCGGCGCCTGGCCGATGAGGGACGCTACCCGGAGCCCAGCTCGCGCTGGGCTTACCCGTGGCCCCTGATTTGAGTTGGGGTCGGAACCGGTAGGCGGAGACGTCCGGCCTCGGCGGGCAGCTCGTCGTCGAGCCGCTCGAGCCAGGCGGGGGCCCCGGGTGGAAGATCGCCGCGCTGGGCCGCCCGGTCGTCACGATCCGGCGGCTCGGGCTGCGGGGTGAGCAGTCGCCAGAGGATCACGAAGGTGCCGGTGATGAGCGCGAATTTCGCCGTGCCGAAGAGCAGCAGGCCGGCGACCTGCTGATCCTCGAGTGAGCCAAAAGCCTGATAGAAGACGTGATGCGATAGCGCCAGCGTCAGGCCCGGGATCGTGGGCGGTACCCCGGCGACCATCAAGCAGCCAATCTTCGCAATGGCGCTCAGACCATTGCGACTCACGATCGGCGACCAAAAGAGGAATCCGCCAAGGATGAAGATCGCCTGGGTCGCCTCGCGGAACGCCGCATTCTTCACCGCGAAGTCGACGACAGCCGGGTATTGCGACCCGAAGAGCACCAGGTTGAGAGCCGCGATGCCCGCGACCGGGTGCATCCAGGATCCAGCGCGGTCGGGCAGTAACGGACTCGCGCCATAGGCCAGCAGCGGGATGACCAGGGCCAGGAGCAGCATCTCCTCGAGCATGTGCAGGCTCAGTCGCTGGTCGGCCAGCCGGCTCAGGGGTGGCAAGAGGGCCGCAAGCGACAGCAGCGATCCGGCGTAAAGGGCCGCGCGTTGACGCCCCGCCATGGTTCCTATTTTGCCGCAGCGGCCGGGGTCCTTGCGTAGCGCGCGAAGACCGCGTCCACGAATTCGACAAACCGGTCCGCCAGCGGTGCACTGTCGAGCGTCAGCAGGTTTTCCGCATTGTCCTCACCGGCATGGGACAGGTTGTAGCTGCCGGTGAAGACGGTGTTATCGACCACCGTGATCTTGGCGTGCATGAAGTCGTGCACGCTGGTCGGCGTGTAGGGCGTGGTGACCTTGGAGGCGAAGGGGAAGGCGGTGCTCACCGCCTGGAAGGCTGGTCCCTTCCAGGTCGCGTGCGGGTCGACCCGCCACTGGCCGAGCACTTCCGCCATCTGCGTGCGGTCATAGACACCCTTGAAGTCGGGATGCGGTCTTTTCGCCAGGTCGCCCAGCGTCCCCAGGATTACCCCGGCCGTGATCACCGGCGAACAGACGCGGATGCGGCGGCTTGCATGCGCGATCCTATTGGCGATGACATGCGCCATCTGGCGTCCGCGGCCGGGCGCAAAGTAGACGTGCGCCTTGACCGCGCCGTCCTGGTAGGCAACGGGGACGCCGGCGAGATCGTACTTCCCGCTGCCATCGATGCGGCCCGTTTGCCAGAGCTCGCCGAAGTTCCTCGCGTACTCAGCCGCCAATGCCGTGGACGGGATCTTGAGGATCACGTTTTCCTCGCGCGTCCACGAATCGTTCGTCCAGTTCATGGAGCCGGTCCACACCGTTGCCGCATCCGTCGCCGCATCACGCACGATGTACTTGTGGTGCATCAGGTCGGGAATGCCGGAGACGGGTTTGGTCGACACGCCCAGGCTGGCGATGAACGCCGTGTCGGCCTGCGAAGGCGGCGGCACCGGGATCGGGTTGGGGAAGTCCACGTTGTAGAGCAGGCGGATCGCGACGCCGCGACCGGCGGCGGCCATCACCGCGGCCCGCACCTGGTCAGCCGGTGAGCCGCTCAGATTCAGATCGTAAATCGCGATGTCAAGCGTGCGTTGCGCGGCGCCGAGGAAGGCGGCGAGTTCTGCGGCCACCTGCTCAGCCGGCTGGGCGCCGTCCTGCAGGAAGGTCACCTCGAGCGATGCCGTCACTGGGCGTCGCTCTTCTTCGGTTCCGCCCGGTCCTTCGGCTGGGCTTCCAACACCTTCCGCTGGTAGTACTGCTGCACGATATCGGCGGCTTCCTGGATGTCGTCCGTGACGACCATCAGGTCGAGGTCCTCGGCTGAGATCTTGCCCTCAGCCAGCACACGCTCTCGAATCCACTGTTGCAGCCCGGCCCAGTAGGCCGAGCCGAACATGATCACCGGGAAGTGGACGATTTTCCCCGTTTGAATCAGCGTCAATGCCTCGAACAGCTCGTCCATGGTGCCGAAGCCGCCCGGGAAGATGACGAAGGCCTCGGCGTACTTGACGAACATCGTTTTGCGCACGAAGAAGTAGTGGAACTCGATGCCGAGGTTCACGTACTCGTTGAGACCCTGCTCGAACGGCAGTTCGATGTTGAGGCCGACAGAGAGCCCACGACCTTCACGCGCGCCCATATTCGCCGCCTCCATCGTGCCCGGCCCGCCGCCGGTGATGATGGCGAAACCCCGGCGGGCAAGCTCGCCGGCAAGGGCGCGCGCGGCATCGTACATCGGATCGGGCGGACGGACGCGGGCCGAGCCAAAGAAGGTAACCGCGGGACCGACGGTGGCCAGCGCATCGAATCCGGCCACGAACTCGGCCTGGATGCGCAGCACGCGCCAGGGGTCGCTTTCGAGGAACTCTGGAGCGTTCTCGGGACGCTCCAGCAGCTGACGGTCTTCGATCTTCCGCTCCACGCCACGCCGGACGATGCCTCCGGTGCGCTGCTCTCCGGGTTCCTTCGCCATGGCCTCGCTTACTCTAACCCGTTGCCTTTTGCGCCAGACTTGTGGCGTGATGAGACGCGACCAACTCGAAGAGATCGTCGTTGCGGTGGCCGCGCTGGTTCTCCCGGCGGTGCTGACCGCCATCCTGCTGCAGACGCACTCGCCGCAGCGGGAATACGTCTTCATCTATATGGGGGTGGTCGCCGTGATCGCGGTGGCCCGCGGGCTCTGGCCCGCGCTGCTGGCGGCGGCGGTCAGCTTCTTGCTGGTCGATTACTACTTTGTCCCGCCGATGCACACCCTGACGGTCGCCGATGAACAGGACCTCGTCAACCTGGCCATCTTCTTCGGAACGGCGGGCGTCGTCGGCTTCACGGCCGGGCGGCGCCGCCAGGCGCAGATCCGGGCGCAGGCACTCGCCGGGGAGCTTCGCAACGTGAACGCCGAGCTGGTGCGGCTCAACCGCGACCAGGCCGCCGCTGCCCAGGCGGCCGTCCGGCTGGCGCGGACCGAGCAGCAAGTGCAGCTGCTGCAGCAGGCGGAGCAGGATCTGCGCGACCTGCTCGCGACCCTCTCCCACGAGCTGCGTACGCCGATCGGCACCATCCTGACCGACAGCACCAACATGCTGCGGACGCAGGACATGAACACCTCGGTCCGCTACCGCATCGAGGGGATCGCCGCCGAGGCGCGCCGACTGAATCGGTTACTGGCCGACATGCTCAGCCTGGGGCGTATCGAAAGCGGCGCCCTCCACCTGACGCTTGAGCCGGTGCAGGTCGGCGACGCCGTTGCGGCGGCCGCCGAGCGCCTGAAGCGGACGGCGCCGGATCGCACGGTCACCTGGGACCAAAAGGAAGCCGGCGTTAGCGCGCTGGCCGATTGGGACAGCCTGGGCCAGATTTTTGACAACCTGCTCGACAACGCCAATCGCTTCGCGCCTCCCGGAACGCCGATCAGCGTGCGCGTCAGCCAGGAGAATCCGGGCCAGGTCACCATCCGCGTACTCGACCACGGTCCCGGCGTGCCGGCCGCCATGCGCGACCGGCTGTTCAACCGCTTCGTGAAAGGCCCGTCCGACGATGGTGACGGGTCCGGCCTCGGGCTGGCGATCACCCGCGGACTGGTGGAGGCACACGCCGGGAGCATCGCGTTGGAAGACGGCGAGCCCGGCGAGACGACGTTTCGCTTTACGATCCCGAAGTCGGAGTCATAGCCGCTTTCGCCGGTGGCACGGGCTGCTCCCGCCGCAGGATGTGCACGTCGATGTCCTCGAGCAAGCGTACCAACGTCGACGTCGTTCGCCACGGCCGCCAACGGTGGTGCGGGCGCCCCAGCACGACCTCGGTATTGAGCGTTTTGCGCAGGTAGCCGGCGAGCGTCGCCGCCACGTTTCGCCCGTAGAGGCTGACGAACTCGCCCTGGTCGCGGTGCACCAGGGCGGCGTACTCGCCGAGCCAGCGGCGCTGCGGCTCCGAGAGTCGCGGCGGACGAACGCTGACCACCGTGAACTGGCCGGATGTGCGCGAGGCGAAGCTTGCCATCCGCTGGATGATCGGCTCCATCCCCGGCCGCGGCGGGATGCAGGCGACCAGGCGCGGTCGGGCTTCCCACGGCTCCTCGATCTTGCGCTCGCGCATGTATGCGACCAGGCGGCGGTCGGTGTGCTCGGCGATCAGTCGGAACGCCATCTCCCGCAGGGCCGACAGGATCTGCGGGCGGAACTCGGCCTGCAGCGCCCGCGCAGCGTCGGCCGGGGTCATGATCTCGCCCCGGCGCAACCGTTCGAGTAAAACGGCCGGGGTGACGTCGACGATCTCCAGCTCGTCGATGCGGGTCAAGACATCATCCGACAGGACGGAGCCTGGGGCGCGCTCCTTGAGCAGCGGCGCATAGCTCCCGCGGACGCTGGCCAGGTCGAGCAGGTGGAGCGTGCCCAGCACCGTGATGCCGGCGTCGACCAGCCTGGCAAGGGACTCAGCCCGGACGCGTCCCTGCGTATCGAGGCCGTTGAGCTCATCGATGACCGCCACCTCGGGATTCCGGCTCAGCAACGCCTCGACGTTGAGGCGGTCGTGCGCGGCAGGGGCATCTGGTCCGCCCAGGACTTCGAGGGTGGCCAGCCCGCTCGCCGGAACCCGCGCATTGATGGCGCCGACGACCACGTCGGCGCCACGCGACCGGCGCCGCCGCGCCTCATCGAGCATGGCGGTGGTCGTGCCCGAGCCATCGGCGTAACCGAGATAGACCCGGACGTCCGCACTCCGCCGGCCGGCACGCTGCTCAGCACGAAGCAGCTCCTCGGGCAGGCGGCGCTCCGGCCCGACGTCGGACGGCGGCGTCACATGCTCAGGGGCGATGACGTGCAGGTCGATGTCCGCGAGCGAATCGACCAGCTGATCAGCCAGCGTTTTGCGCCAGCGAGACCACAGACCAGCCTGGCGCGACTCTCCGATGAAAAGGTGGCGCACATTCGCCAGCTGGGCGGCCTCGATGATCCCTTTCGCGATGTCGGACCCGCCGAGCGACACGAATGAGCAACCCAGCTGGGCCGCGAGCCGCTGATAGCCCTCCATCTTCACGGCCCCGGCGGAGCCGACGATCACGACCATGCACAGCCCACCGAGGCGCCGGGCCAGCCGAGTGGCGCGGCGGATCAACGGCTCGGATTTGGCCGAGCCAGAAATCGCCACCAGCACGTCCTCAGCCGGGGCCAGCACCGCTCGCGAGGTTGCCATCGACTGGGCGACCAGTCGCAACGCGATCTCCCGCAGCGCCGCGAGGTTGCCGGGTCGGAAGAAGTTGGCCAGCGCGGTTTCGACCTTGTCCGGGCCGTAGATGTTGCCGTGCCGCATCCGCTTGCGCAGCGCCTCCGGTGAGATGTCGATGAACTGGATCTCGTCGGCGAGGTCCAGGACCCGGTCGGGCAAGGTTTCCCGCTGCACGATGCCCGTGATCTTCTCGACGACGTCGTTGACGCTTTCGACATGTTGCACGTTCAGCGTCGAGATGACGTCGATGCCGCCGTCACGCAGCCGCTCGACATCCTGCCAGCGTTTTTCATTTGTGGAGCCAGGCGCGTTGGTGTGGGCGAGCTCGTCGACCAGCGCGATTTTGGGCCGTCGCTTGAGCACTGCATCGAGATCCATCTCCTCGAGCACCGTTCCGCGATAGGGGACGCGCTTGCGCGGGATCAGCTCGAGGCCGGCGAGAAGCTCCTCGGTGCGGGCACGGCCATAGGTCTCGACGTAGGCGATAGCGACGTCCTCGCCGCGCTGCTTTCGCTCACGCGCCTCCCGGAGCATGGAAAACGTCTTGCCGGCGCCGGGCGTCGCGCCCAGGTAGACCTTGAGACGCCCGCGCGCCGATGCCACTATCGATTCATGTTAGGGCGAGATTTCTCTTAGCCGGCTTCGCCCGCGTCCAGGGCCATGTTGAGCGCCAGCACGTTCACGTGCGGTTCGCCGAGGACTCCGAGGATACGACCCTGGAGCAAGCCGAGCATCCAAACATCGAGCGGCACGATTTGAGCCTATGCCCGGCTACGTCAACGCTGCATCAACAATCGCGGCTTGCGCCTACGGACTCTGAGACCGGTCAGCGTTTGATCGCCGGGCCGAAGCGATAGCCGCGGCCCGGCACCGTCTGGATCACTTCCGGATGCGCCGGATCATGCTCCAGCTTGAGCCGCAACCGCTGGATGAAGACGCGGAGGTAGTGCCGTTCGTCGCCGTAGGCCGGCCCCCAGACGCGGTGGAGGAGCGTGCGGTAGTCCATCACCTCGTGCTGGTGACGGGCGAGCTCGGCTAACAGGAGATATTCGGTGGCCGAGAGCCGTACTTCTTGATCGCCGCGTAAGACCGAATGGCTTTGCAGGTCGACGGTGACATCTAGGTCCCGGACGACCAGGGGCTGCTGGGTCGGAGGTTGGGCACGGCGCAGCACGGCGCGGATGCGGGCCAGCAGCTCGTCCGAGCCGAACGGCTTGGCCAGGTAATCATCTGCTCCCATGTCAAGCGCCCGCACCTTGTCCGCCTGGTCGCCGCGGGCGCTGATCATGATCACCGACGGGACCCGCCGACCCTCGAGGCTGGAGAGCACGTGCCAGCCGTCGACGAATGGCAGTCCGATGTCGAGCAGGACGATGTCGAACGTCTTGGCTCTCAATGCCTGGACGCCGGTGGACCCGTCTGCCGCCTGCTCGACCTCGAAACCGCCCGATTGGAGCGCTCCGACTAACACGGTCCTCAACGCACGGTCGTCCTCGACGACCAGAATGCGCCCGGCCACCGGCCGCCCTACCTCGAGGCCACGACGTAGAAGCTCGGGCTGTCGCGAAGCTCAGCATCCGGCTGTCCGAACATCCGCTGGAGCCGAAGGCCGGCGGCCGTCAGCCAGTTGTCCATCTCCTCCGGCCAGACGATGGCGACCTCGGCGTGCTGCGTGATGGTCCGTCCGTTGGGAAGCCGGTAATCGACCTCGAGGCGCGCCCCATTTCCATCGAACGCCCGCACCCTGACCCCATCGCCGCCGCCCGCCCGCAGCCAGTGGGGGTTGGCGAGCTCGAAGGCGAGGGTCCCGCCATCGGCGAGGTGATCGGCAGCTCGGCGCAACCGCTCGACCAGGTAGAGGATGTTGGAGGGCGCGATGACGAGGTCGAAGCGCCGGCCGAGCTTGAGGTCCTCGATCCGCGATTGGATCAACTCGGTCCGCGCGAGCCGGTCCCGCAGTCGTTCGAGCATGCCAGGATGGCTATCGACCCCAACCAGCTCGATGCCGGCCGCGCTCAGGGGCACCGCGACCCGCCCAGTGCCGACGCCGAGATAGAGCACTGGCGGGGTGGCGCCTTGAGCCAGCTCGAGCCAGGGCCACAGATCGGTCTCGTCGGGGAGCTGCGCGTACAGCTCGGCGAAACCGGCGTCGGGCTGCGACGGGTCGTCGCGCACGCTGGCCATGGGCCGGCCTCGGCTAGGCGATGGCCTCGTCGGCGATGTCGAGCGCCTTGTCGATGATGGCAAAGCCCTCGGCCAGCTCGCCCTCGTTGATGCATAGGGGCGGGTTGGTCATGATCGTGTGCCAGCGGACGAAGGTATAGAGGCCGTGCTCGCGGAGGTACTTCCCGACCGCCTTCATCGGCTCCGATGTCCCGTTGAAAGGCGCTAGCGGCTCCATCGTCTTGCGGTCTTTGACCAACTCCAGGATGCCGAACAGGCCGATGCCGCGTGCCAACCCGACCGATGGGTGTTTCCGCTTGAGCTCCTGGTGGTGGCGGGTCATCACCTCGCCCATCCGGCGCGCGTTGCCGATCATGTCGTCTTCCTCATAGGCCTGGATGGTGCCCAACGCCGTGGCGCAAGCCAGCGGGTGACTGTTGTAGGTGAGGCCGCCGTAGAAAACGTTCTTGTCGAAATACTCGGCGATCTTGGGTCGCATTCCCACGGCACCAAGCGGGACATAGCTGCTCGTCAATCCCTTGGCCATGGTCATGATGTCGGGGACCACGTTCCAGTGGTTGACCGCGAACCACTCGCCGGTCCGGCCAAAGCCCGACATGATCTCGTCGCAGACCATCAGGATGCCGTAGCGATCGCAGAGCGCGCGCACGCCCTGGAGATAGCCATCGGGCGGGATCAGGACGCCGTTGGTGCCGGTGACCGTTTCCAGGAAGAAGGCGGCGATCGTCTTGGGGCCCTCGAGCTCGATCGTCTCTTCGAGGTATTCCAGGGATTTTTCTGCGCTGTCGTCCTCGCGTTGCGGGCCGTGATAAGGGTCGAGGACGTGCACCACGCCCGACGTGCCCAGGTCGTTGGCCCACCGCCTCGGGTCGCCGGTCAACGCCATCGCGCCCGCGGTTGCCCCGTGGTAGGAACGGTATCGAGCGATGATCTTGTGGCGGCCGGTCACCGTCCGGGCCAGCTTGATCGCGTTCTCATTTGCCTCCGCACCCCCGAGCGTGAAGAACACCTTGTCGAGGTCGCCGGGCATCAGCTCGGCCAGCTTCTTGCCCAATAGTGCTCGCGGCTCGTGCGCCATGAAGGGGTTGGCGTATGCAAGCTTTTCCGCCTGGCGCTTGATCGCGTCGATGATGCGCGGGTCACCGTGCCCGGCGTTGACGCTCATCAACTGGCTGTTGAAGTCGATGTATCGCTTGCCCTCGGGGGTGTAGAAGTAGACCCCCTTGGCATGGTCGACCGCGATCGGATCGACCGCCGATTGCGCCGTCCATTCGTAGAGCGTGTACTGGCGGCAGAGGGCGACGATCTCCTCGCCGCTCAGCACATGCGGGCGCGCGCTCGTCTCTAAAGCCACCGAGTGGTCACGACTTTATGTCGGGTGTAGAAGCGGATGCTGTCCTGACCGGTGGCATGGAGGTCGCCGAAGAACGAATTCTTCCAGCCGGTGAAGGGGAGGAAAGCCATCGGCGCCGCGACGCCGATGTTGACGCCCAGCATGCCGGCCTGCGCCCGGCGCTTGAATTCCCTGGCGTACTTGCCCGAGCCGGTAAAAATCGAGGCCATGTTGCCGTACGTACTGGAGTTGAGCACCTTGAGGGCTTCATCGATGTCCGAGGCCCGAACCACGGACAGCACCGGTCCGAAGAGCTCGTCCTTCCAGATCTTCATGTTGGGCGTGACGCGATCAAAGATCGTCGGCCCAAGGAAGAAGCCATCCTTCTGATCCACCTCGCGACCATCGGAAATGAGTTGCGCCCCCTCCGCCTCGGCCCCATCGATGTACTCGATCAGCTTCTGCTTGCGCTCGCCTCGGATCACCGGCCCGAGCGTGGTCTTGGGATCGGTGCCGGGGCCGACTTTGAGTTTCGCCGCATCGTTGGCCAGCTCGCGCACCAGGGCATCGCCGATCTTGCCAACGCCGACCGCGACGCTCCCCGCCAGGCAGCGCTGGCCGGCATTCCCGAACGCCGACGAGATGACATGCGGCGCGGAGAGCTCGAGGTCGGCATCGTCCATGACCAGGATGTGGTTCTTGGCGCCGCCGAGTGCCTGGACCCGCTTACCGTTGGCCGCAGCTGTCGCATAGATATAGGCGGCCACCGTCGCCGAGCCGACGAAGGAGATCGCCGAAATGTCCGGGTGCTTCAGCAGCTGATTGACGGCGTCGTTGGCACCATGCACCACGTTGAAGACGCCCTCGGGCAGGCCGGCCTCATCGAGCAGCTCCGCGATGCGCATGGCGGAAAGCGGCGTCAGCTGAGACGGCTTCAGAACGAAGGTGTTGCCGGTCACGATCGCGACCGGGATCATCCACATCGGCACCATGTTGGGGAAGTTGAAGGGCGTGATGCCGGCGACGACACCTACCGGAAATCGGGTCAACTCCTCATCGATGCCTCTGGCGATCTGATCGAGGTTGTGGCCCATCATCAGGGTTGGGGCACCGCAGGCGAAGTCGATCACCTCGATGGCGCGCTTGACCTCGCCGCGCGACTCGTCGAGCGTCTTGCCGTTCTCCTGGGTGACGATGGCGGAGAGCTCATCGATGTGCTTGTCGAAGAGCGCCTTGAAGCGGAACATAACCTGCGCACGTTCCGGCACCGGGGTTTCGCTCCAGGTGGGGAAGGCCTTCTTGGCCGCGGCGACCGCCTCGTCGATTTCTTCGCGCGTCGAGTGCGGAAGGCTGGCGATCGTCTGGCCGGTCGCCGGGTTCGGGATCGGGTCGACCTTCTGCGCGCTGGAGTCCCGGAACTTCCCGCCGATAAAGCTCTGAACGTTCTTGGTGGCAATCATGATCTGGCTCCTACCGGGCTTGGCTCACTGGTCGGGACCTTGTGGAATGGCGAACGTCGCAGGAACTGGCCGGCGCCCTTTGTCCCCTGGAACTTTCCGTCACGAACCAGCACGTTGCCACGCTGCATCACGACCTCCGGCAGGCCCTTGACCGTCATGCCCTCGTAGCAACTGTAGTCCACGTTCATGTGATGGGTCTTCGCCGAGAGCGTCCGTTCCACCCTCGGGTTGAAGATGACGATGTCGGCGTCACTCCCCGGGGCGATAGTGCCCTTACGAGGGAAGAGCCCGAACATCTTGGCGGGCGCGGTCGCGACCAGTTCGACGAACCGGTTGAGCGTGATCCGGCCGGAATTCACCCCGCCATGGAAGATCAGCGTAAAGCGGTCTTCCACGCCGGGCAGGCCGTTGGGGATCTTCGAGAAGTCGCCACGCCCCAGCTCCTTCTGGCCCTTGAAATGGAACGGACAGTGGTCGGTCGCGACCAGCTGCAGGTCGTCCTGGAGAAGACCCTTCCAGAGCTCGTCGTGATGCGACGGCAGCCGCAGCGGCGGTGAGCAGACGTACTTCGCGCCCTCGAAGCCAGGTCGGCCCAGGTCGGCCAGGCTCAAGTAGAGGTACTGCGGGCAGGTCTCGGCAAAGGTGGGGGCGCCATCATCGCGCGCCGCGCGGACGGCGTCGAGCGCATCTTTCGAGCTCAAGTGCACGATATAGACGGCGACCTCGGCGAGGCGCGACAGCGCGATCGCCCGGCTGGTGGCCTCCCCCTCCATCGTGGCCGGCCGGGTCAGGCCGTGGTTGATCGGATCACCTTTGCCTTCGGCGAGGTAGCGCTGCACCAGCACGTCGATCGCGCCGCCGTTCTCGGCGTGCATCATGATCAGGCCGCCGTTCTCCGCCGTACGGCTCATCGCCTTGAAGATCGACGCGTCATCGAGCATGAAGACGCCCGGGTAGGCCATGAAAAGCTTGAAAGAAGGCACGCCCTCGGTCACAAGCGCATCCATCTCCTTGAGGATCGAATCATTGATCTCGCGCACGATCATGTGAAAGCCATAGTCGATATGCGCCTTGCCCTCGGCTTTCTTGTGCCACTGGTCGAGGCCCTGGCGCAGCGTCTGGCCGAAGGTCTGCACCGCGAAGTCGACGATGGTGGTCGTGCCGCCCCAGGCGGCAGCGGCCGTTCCGGTGGCGAAGTCGTCGGAGGCGAAGGTGCCACCGAAGGGCAACTCCATATGGGTGTGGACATCGATCGCCCCCGGCATCACGTAGCGATTTTCCGCATCGATCACCTGGTCGGCCTTGGCCTCGAGTCCGCTCCCCATCGCCACGACCTTCTCGCCCTCGATCAGCACGTCGGTCTTGTTGGTGTCGCTCGCGGTCACCACCGTGCCATTCTTGATCAGCGTCCTCATGGCAGCTCTTTGACCAGATCCTCGTAGCTCTCCGGCCGGCGATCGCGCAGGAACTGCCAGGTGTTGCGCACCTGACGATTCATGTCGAGGTCGAGGTCGGCGACCAGGACTTCATCTTCCGTCTCGGACGCCTGGGCGATGATCTTGCCGCGCGGATCGCAGAAGTAGCTCGACCCGTAGAACTGTGCCTCGTTGAGCGGCTTCTCCACCCCGACCCGGTTGATGGCGCCGATCCAGTAGCCGTTGGCGACCGCGTGCGCGGGTTGCTCCAGCTCCCAGAGGTAGCGCGACAGCGATTTGACCGTGGCCGACGGGTTGAAGACCAGTTCGGCGCCCTTGAGTCCTAGCGCCCGGGCGGGCTCCGGGAAGTGACGGTCGTAGCAGATCAAGATGCCGACCCGGCCGACCGAGGTCTCCCACACCGGGTAGCCGAGGTTGCCCGGCTTGAAATAGAACTTCTCCCAAAAGCACGGACCGACGTGCGGGATATGCGTCTTGCGATATTTGCCGACCACCGTGCCGTCGTTCTCGATCACGACCGCGGTGTTGTAGTAGACGCCGGTCTGGGCCTCCTCGTAGAAGGGCACGACCAGGACCATCTTGTGTTTCTTCGCGAGCGCCTGCATCCGCTTGACGGTCGGCCCGTCGTCCCGCTCGGCGGTGTCGTACCACTTGGGATCCTGCTCGGCGCAGAAGTAGGGGCCGAAGAAGATCTCCTGCAGGCACGTCACCTGGGCGCCCTTGTCCGCCGCTTCGTCGATCAGCTTCTCGTGCTTTGCGACGGCTTCTTCCTTGGGCATGTTTGCGTGCGCCTGGATGAGCGCCGCCCTCACCTTCGCCATGTGTATGTCGCCTCCTCCTCGCTAGCTGAATGCCGGAATGATGGCTTCGCCGTATTTCTTGATAACCGCATCGGGTTTCTCCACCATAAGGTAGAGGTTGAACTGGTCGACGCCGACGTCGATCAACTCCTCGATCCGTTGCTTGCTCTGCTCGACGGTGCCGATGACGCAAAACCGGTCGATCACGTCATCGGGGACGAAGTCGGCATGGGCCGCGCCCCGCTGGGCGTGCTCCGAGTAGTCATAGTGATCGCGCGCCTTGATGTAGTCGGTCAGTGCCTTGGGGAGGTCCTGCGCGTCGTATCGCTTCAAGAGATCGACGACGTGGTTCGAAACCAGTGCCGGGAACCAGCGCACCTGCTCGCGGGCCGCCTCCATGTCATCGGAGATGAACGCGGGCGCGGCGGCCTGGACCAGGATGTCGTCGAAGGACCGGCCCGCCTCCTCGGCGCCTTCGCGGACGAACTGGAGACACCACTTGATGATGGCGGGATCGGCGAGCTGGATGATGACGCCGTCGGCGACCCGGCCGGCGGCACGCAGGGCCTTCGGCCCGTAGCCGGCCACCCAGATGGGCAGCTCGTGCTCGGCCCATTTCAACCGGACCTTCACCCCGTCGTAGCTGACCTCGCGACCGGCGGCGAGGTCACGGATCAACCGGCAGTGGGCTTCCATCGTCTCGACCGTCACCGGCTTCTGCCCAAGAACACGACGAGCGCTGTCGCCCCGGCCGATGCCCATCACCATGCGGCCGCCCGAGATCTCGTTGAGGGTTGCGAGCGCGCTCGCGGTGACGGTGGGATCGCGCGTGCCCGGGTTGGTGACGCAGGGGCCGATCTTGATGGTCTTGGTGTTGGCCGCCATCAACGTGAAGATCGGATAGACCTCCTGCCAGAGCACGTGCGAGTCGAAGAGCCACGCGTACTCGAAGCCCTGGGCCTCGGCGAGCTTGGTCAGCTCCACCCACCGGGAGGGAGGCGGATCCGGAGCAAAGCAAACACCGAAGCTGAGTCGTGCCATTCCTTTCAAAGGCTGGAGCCCCCGCCGCGAGGAAGGGGCTCCAGCGCGATCGATCTACGAGTTTAGGTCGCCGCCACGGCCTGGGGGCGCCGCCGAGCGGCAGCCGCCGGGAAGAGCGCCGAGAGCGCCAGGTAGCAGAGGAACGCCGCCACCAGTCCGACGACCCAGCTGTAGTCGTAGACGTGGAATGGGAACCAGCTGTACAGCGGGCCGATGATCCCGCCCTGCGGGAAGGGTCCGTTGCCCGGCGTCGAGTAGGCGCCGCCCACGGCCAGGACACCACCGACCACCAGGCTAACCAGGCCTCGCCAGTTGAAGCCGCCCGAGTATCGGTACTCGCCGTTCACGCGATAAAGGTCGCCCAGCCTGAGGTTGGTGTTGCGCATGAACCAGTAGTCGGCGATCAGCACGCCGGCGATCGCACCCAGAGCGCCGCCGTAGAAGCCGAGCCAGGTGAAGATGTAGACGTTCGGGTTCGCCAGCAGATTCCAGGGCTGGATGACGATGCCCAGGACGCCGGTGATCAGGCCGCCGGTGCGGAAGCTGATCAGCTTCGGGATCACGTTCGAGAAGTCGTAGGAAGGGCTCACGATGTTGGCCGCGACGTTGACCGAAAGCGTCGCCACCGCCAGCGTGAAGAGCGCGAAGACGACGACGACCGGGTTGTCGAACTTCGCTGCCAGGTCGACCGGGTTCCAGATCGCCGTCTTATAGACCACCTGCGTGGCAGCGGTAATGAGCACCGCCACCAATGGAAACAAGGTCATCGTCGTGGGCAGCCCGAGGATCTGGCCCCACGCCTGCGCCCGCTGGCTCTTCCCGAAGCGGGTGAAGTCGGGCATGTTCAGCGAGAGCGTCGACCAGAACGCGATCATGCCCATCAGCGCCGGCGGGAAGAGGACGAACCAGAAGTTGCCACCCCAGCCAACCTTGCCCGGATCACTGAGGATCGGGCCGAAGCCACCGGCTTTCGTTACCATCCAGGCGAGCAGGCCCAACGCGACCACGAGCACGAACGGCGCTGCCCAGTTCTCGAAGCGGCGTACCGCGTTCATCCCGCGCACGATGATCAGGATGTTGATCGCCCAGAAGATCGCGAAGCTCAGCCAGAGGGTCCAATGCTGGCCGGCGACCATCCCCGAGTTGGCCCAGCCGGAGCCGAAGAGTTTGCCGGCAAGCAGAAAAAGCGCGCCGCCACCGATCCAGGTCTGGATACCGAACCAGCCGCAGGCCACCCCCGCCCGAAGCAGGGCGGCGACGTTGGCCCCGAAAACGCCGAAGGAAGCCCGGGCGAAGACCGGATACGGAATGCCGTACTTGGTGCCGGCGTGGCTGTTCGCCAGCATCGGGATCAGGACGATGATGTTGGCCAATGCGATCGTGAGGATCGCCTGGTACCAGGCCATGCCCAGGAGGACCAGACCGGACGCCAGCAGGTAGGTTGGGATGTTGTGTGCCATGCCGATCCACAGCGCCATGTAGTTGTAGGTGTTCCAGGTCCGCCTTTTGATCGGTACCGGAGCCAGGTCCAGGTTGTAGAGCGAACTGTTGCGGATCGCTGAATCGTCGGCCAGCTCGTGCCGGCCGTCCGGGTAGACGAGCTCCTCCCCCACCCGCTGCGCCGGAGGCGTTAAGGTCGCTACTCCCATGCTTCCCCTCCAATTGAGTTCCGGATCGCCGTTTTGCGAGCTAAATGTACGTTCGGCAAACGCCTAAGTCAATGGCCGTCGGGCCCACCTAGACTACAGCCCGTTGCTCACCAGCCTGCTGCTCAAGGTGGTCGTCGCGCCGGTGCTGATCACGGGCGCTACTCTGGCCGGGCGACGCTGGGGCGACCGCCTGGGCGGCTGGCTGGTGGGCTTGCCGCTGACCTCCGGGCCGGTCGTGTTCTTCCTGGCAATCGACCAGGGCAGCCGGTTTGCGACCACGGCGGCGCTCGCGGTCCTGCTCGGCACCATCTCGCAGGCGGCCTTTGCGGTTGCCTACGCCCGTGTGGCCGTCCGAGCCGGCTGGCCGGTGGCCACGGCCGCCGGCTGTGCCGTGTTCGCGCTTTCAACGATTGGCTTCCAGCGGCTCAGCCTTCCGGCCTTGCCGGCCTTCGCCCTGGTGACGGCCTCGTTGATCCTCGCCACCATCCTCATGCCGAAAAGCCGGCCGGGCGATCGCCCTGTGTCGGCTTCCCACTGGGACATTCCGCTGCGGATCGTCGTGGCGACCGGCTTGGTGCTGCTATTGACCGGAATCGCCCCGGCGATCGGCGCCCACCTCACGGGACTGCTATCACCATTCCCCGTGTACGCGGGCGTGCTCGCGATCTTCGCCCACCGACAGAGTGGCGATGCCGCCGCCAACGTGCTCGCAGGTCTGCTGCTCGGACTGTTTTCGTTCGCCGCCTTCTTTGTGCTGCTGGCGCTCGGCCTCAACCGAATCGGCATCGGACTCTCATTCGCGCTCGCGACCGCAACGGCGCTCGTGATCCAGGGATTGACCCTTCGGGCGATCCGCGGCGCCGGCGACAGCGGGCTACCCTAAAGGTCTCGCTTCGCGAAGCTCCAGTTGGCCAGTCCGACGATCGCGACCAGCCAGCCAACGACCCACGCGAGATAGATCCCGGGCAGAGGCGCATCGGCGAAGAAGGGGTTCCCGGCCCTCGCCCGCCCCGCGATCCGAGCCGCAGCGAGAACCTCAGACGGCTCCAGGTAGAAGATCGCCCCGTGCCAGAGCCCGTCGGTTGGGATCAGAAGCCGGCTGCCGATCCCGATATTCTTGATGGTTTCGTTGTCGAAGGTAATGCCGATGGCGAGGGCGATGCCCCCGATCCAGGCGACGAAGAAGAGCACCAGCGCGATCACGCCGCCCGTCATCGGCGCCAGCCGCGTACTGAGCAGGAGGGCCAGCGTCATCAGGATGATCCCCTCGGCCGCGACGAAGGCGATCGACGCGACCGGGTTGGGCGGCAGGTAATTGGTGCCGAGCCAGATGCCGAGTAATTCGAGCAGGCCGCTGCCGGCGGCGTAGAGCGTGACCAGGAGCGCGAGCCCCAGCCATTTGCCCATCAGGAGTTGGCTGCGTCGAATCGGCCGCGGCAGGATCGCCAGCGCGATCCCCGACTCGATATCGCTGGCGATGCTGGGCGCCGCCACCAGGGTCGACCCCAGGGCGAGCACGCCGCTGAACATGAACGCCATCAAGATCGTAAGCTGCGACGCCGCCAGCCGTACCTCGGCGGGCGTCACGTTGTTCATCGTCGGCAGCCGGCTGAAGCCCCAGCTGGTGAGGACGATGACGACGATGGTCAGGATGCCGAGCGCGAGCAGCAGCTTGCGGCGCGAGGCCTCGAGGATGGTGAGCCGCGCAATGGTGAGGACCTGCGTCATTGCTCCTGCTCCTTGAGCAGCTGCAGAAAGCGATCCTCGAGTGTCTCGTGCCGCGGCTCGACGGCATAGACGCGGCCGCCCTGGCGGACGATCTCACTGACCAGCTGTGGGACACGATCCGGGTTGAGACCGCGAAAGGTCAGCCACTCGCCTTCGGCCTCCAGCGTCCCGAACTCGCCGAGCGCGGCCCGGCTGCCGGCCGGCAGCCCGGTGACGCGGACGCGGACCGCGCCGTCCTGCCCCAGGATTTGCGACATGGTGCCGGTCGCGATCACCCGGCCGTGGTCGACGACCGCGAGCCGGTCGCAGATCTGTTCGACCTCGGTTAGCAGGTGGGAGTTGAGAAAGACAGCCGTACCACGCGCCTTCAGCTGACGGATGATCTCGCGGACGTCATGCCGCCCGACCGGGTCGAGCGCCGACGTCGGCTCGTCGAGCAGGACAAGCTCAGGCCGGCCAAGCAGGGCCACGCCCAGCCCCAGCCGTTGCTGCATGCCTTTGGAGAAACCTTCGACCTTGTCGTCGGCGCGGTCGGCCAGCCCCACCATGTCGAGCGCGAGATCGATCTCCTTCGTCCACTCGGAGCGCGCCATGCCGGACAGCTTGCAGTGCAGCCCGAGCACCTCGCGCGCCGTCATCCACCCCTGGTAGCGGAACAGCTCGGGCAGGTAGCCAAGACGTCGCCGGGTTTGCAGGTCGCCGATCGGTGCGCCCAGCACCCATCCCTGGCCCGCCGTTGGCAGGGCGAGACCGACCAGGAGCTTTACCGCCGTGGTCTTGCCGGCACCGTTGGGTCCCAGGAAGCCAAAGACCTCGGCGCGGCGCACGCTCATCGTCAGGCCGCTGAGCGCGACCGTTTTGCCGTAGCGCTTGGCGAGGTCCTGGGTGTGGACGGCAAGAGAGGCGGCATCGGCCGCCTCCATCGGGTTCAGATTGCGATTAGTGGAGGGACGTTGCAATGGCGAGCACCTGGTCGGGAGTGAGCTGGCCTCCGACGGCGTAGATTACGCCATTGCTCTGCCAGACCACACCCGCCCCGAGGACTGACTTGATGAGCAGCCCCGGCACGCCATTGACCTGCACCGGCTCCGTGGTCGCCAGCCCCTTCGGGATCGGTATCAGAAGGGTGCTCGACGGATCTTTGATCGCTTTGATCTGCGCCGCGATGTCGGGCGGCACCCCAGGTTGCGACAACAGGTAGTCCTCGAGCTCGGCGGCCGTGGCGCCGGTGGAATCGACCGTCGGCACGCGCGTCTGTCCGATCACGAGGGTCGGCATCTGGGTCTCGCTGGTGCTGGCTGATAGGCCCCAGGCTTCGACGAGGGCCGGACCGGCGTTGACGATCAGCTTGCTGCCATTGATGCTGGCTGGCATGGGGTTCACATGCACGCCTTTCTGCGCTGCCGACGCGCGCAGCCGCTCCGCGTCGAAGGTCAGCGATCCCGTGGCGTGCGACACGACACCAAAGCTCACCGGGCCCGAGACGCCCTTGGGCAACGAGGCGGGCATCAGCACCGGCATCCCCGACTCTGCCGCGGCCGCGGTGGCGTCGCTGAGCTGGTGCAGCGTCGGTGCGTCGGGTAGCCACTTCACCTCGCCGTAGTCGAGCAGCGCGCTGGTCGAAGCAAAGTCCGAAGACGAGACCTGCACCGGCGTGATGGTCTTCGGCTCGAAGACCCGCAACAGGGTCTGCGCCGCCCCAGTTGCCGTCACGCCGGTCAGGAGCGCGGCTGCCAGTAGGACGGCGATCGCCGGGGTGGCGATCGGCCGCCAGCGAGGCGACGTCCGCCCTAGCCACCGCTCGTACCACCGAGGCGGGCGTGCGGCTTCCTCGCGTCGAATCCGCACCTGGACCGACCGCAGTGCCGCCGCCGGTTCCGGCGTGAAGCCGGGCACACTCAGCAGTCCAGCGGTCGCCCGCGCGGTATTGCCGATCGACTCGAAGCGCGCCTTGCACTCGGCGCAGCTGTCGTAATGCGCCTGGTCGACCGACGTCAGCGCCAGGGGCTCGTCGTAGATTCGTCGAAGCGTTCCGTCACTCAGGTGTCGCACGATTGACCTCCTTGCGCAGGGCCTCTTCCGCCCGGCGCAGCAGCGTTCCCACGTTTCCAACTTTCATCCCCAGCGCGGTCGCAACCTCCGCGTAGCTCAGTCCGCTGTAACGCAACATCAGGAGCGCGGCGGTTCGCTGCGGCAACTTGCGCAGCGCTTGCCGGACCTCTTGCCTGACGGCGGCTTCCTCCACCAACCGCTCCGGGTTGGCAGCCGGTGTTTGCGCAGGGTCCAGGGCATGGGCGATCTCGCGCTGGGCCCGTCGCCGCTCGCCCCGTATCACGTTCAAAGCGGAGTGGACGGCGGCCGAATGTAACCACCCGGCCGCCCGCTCGGAGTCGGGGGAGAGACTCCGGTGGAATTTGATGAAGACCTCCTGGGCGACGTCCTCCGCCGCCGAGCGATCGCCGAGTACCCGGTAGGCGATCGCCACGACCTTCGGATATTCCTCGAGGAACAGGCGCTCGAATGGATCTGGCACCAGCGGATTAACCGCCCTGGCCGGGGTCCGGGTTACGGTCGGGCGCCAGGCCTCGATCTGCAGCATCTACATCACAGGCACCGCCGCCGACCCTGGTATGACAGCCCGTCAAAAGTGACCCCCTCGAAACGTGTGAATAAGTGGAAGTCCGGCGGGCCGTGTGACTCTGTGTGACCAACGATGCACCATTCCGGCTTGCCTGCTACGTGTGATTCCGGTATTCAGGAAACGTGTGGGAGCGTGTATACAATGATCTGGGATGGGTGACCAGCCACCCTCCGGGTGGCACTGGGGGTATTCGTGGGGGATCGGACCATAGTCGGGCGTGCCCGCCAGGCCGCGATCAACGTCGGCGAGCTCACGCTCCTCTTCCGAGCGGCGCTGCGAGGCGCCGTCCGACGACCCTTCTACTGGAAAGAATTCCTCGATCAGTGCCGCTTCATTCTCACCGCCAACTTCATTCCGCTGCTCCTCACCGGGGTGGGGTGGGGCATCATCGTTTCGCTGGAGGCGGGCCACTTCTTCAAGGCGGCGAGCAGCGAGTACCGGCTGGGCGGCTTCGCGGTAATGGCGAACATCCGCGAATTTTCGCCGGTCGCGACCGGCCTCATGATCGCGGCCGTCAGCGGTACCGCCATCGTCGCCGACCTGGGCGCGCGCCAGGTCCGCCAGGAGCTCGAGGCCTTGAGCGTGATGGGTCTTTCCAACGTCCTCTTCATCGTGGTGCCGCGTGCGCTGGCGCTGATGATCATGACGGCGCTCTACACGGCTTCTTCATCGCGGTTGCCGTGGTGGGCGTCAACCCGGGCGCCTTCGTGGCTAGCTTCTTCACGCAGGGCACGCTGGTCGACCTGTTCGGCGGCGAAATCAAGTGCATCCTGTTTGGCGCGCTCGTTGCCGCCATCTGCATATATAAAGGTATAAGCGCCAAGGGGGGCGCCGAGGGCGTGGCGCGCGCCGTCCACTCCGGGGTCGTGTGGTGCTTTGTCGGGATCCAGGCGCTCGAGTATCTCTACACCCCCACCGTTCTGGCGCTGTTCCACAGCCAGAACGTGCTGCGCTGATGGCGACCAGCACCACGATCCAGCCGCCGGCCCAGCAGTTCGGCCCGGTGCCACGCCGCTTCTGGGCACCGGGGCTGGACCTGTTCGAGGTGCTGGGCCAGATCGTTCTCTTTGCGGCGAGCGCGCTGCGCGCCATCCCGCGGGCGCTGGGTTATCGCCGAGAGATCTGGTGGTACGCGGCTTTTCTCGCCCTCGGGTCGACGCCGGTGGCGCTGGTCATGACCTACTTCAGCGGGTCCGAGTGTTCGGTCGAGGCGTACTACTCGCTGCATCAGCTCGGCGGGGCCGAAAGCCTCGCCGGCGTCTTCAACGCGCTCTGCGACATGCGCGAGATCACACCGATCTTCTTTGGCTTCGCGATCGGCGCCAAGGTCGGCTGCGGGCTGGTCGCCGAGCTCGGAACCATGCGGATCAACGAGGAGATCGACGCGCTCGAGACCATGGGCGTCCCCTCGGTTCCCTTCCTCGTCACCACCCGCATGGTGGCAGCACTGATCGTGCTTCCCGTGATGTACGTGCTGGCGCTGGCCACCAGCTTCTTCGCCAGCTGGGTGGTGCAGCGCTTTCAGATCGGGCTGGTCTCCAACGGGGTCTACTTCTCCTACTTCTGGCGCTTCACCAACCTGACCGATTTCGGCTACTCGCTGATCAAGGCCGTCATCTTCGCCTTTCTCGTCATCTCCGTTGGCGTCTATTACGGCTACCACGTCAAAGGCGGCGCGGTCGGCATCGGTCGGGCCGTGGCCAAAACCATGGCGATCAGCCTGGTGATGATCGTGGTCGTCAACGCCATCCTCACCCAGATCTTCTGGGGCACCAACCCGAATCTACCGATCCCGTCGTAGAGGTCTGAGCATGTTGAGCAACGGCGAGCCGGTCGCGTCGAATAAGAACGGCGAGTACATGGTCGAGGTCAAGGACCTGCACAAGGCCTTCGAGGGCAGGAGCGTCCTCGACGGGGTCACCTGCCAGATCCCCGCCGGAAAGATCTCGGTCGTAATGGGACCGTCGGGGACAGGCAAGAGCGTCTTGCTGCGTCACGTCGTCGGCTTGCTCTACCCCGATAGTGGCGACGTTACGGTAGCGGGCAAGAGCGTTCCCAACCTGAGCGAGGATGAGCTGCTCGAGCTGCGGCGCAACGTCGGCATGCTCTTCCAGGATGGCGCCCTGTTCAGCTCGATGAACCTCTACGACAACGTCGCCTTCCCCCTTCGCCAGCACACGAAGAAATCCGAGAGGGAGATCAAGGAGATCGTGATGCAGCGCCTGGAAGAGGTCGGACTGAGCGAATCCGTCAGCAAGATGCCGAACGAGCTGTCGGGCGGCATGCGCAAGCGCGCCGGCTTCGCCAGGGCGCTGGTGCTCGAACCGGAGCTGCTGCTCTTCGACGAGCCGGACTCCGGGCTCGACCCGGTGCGAACCGCCCTGCTCTGCGATCTGATCAAACAGATCCAGCAAAAGTACAAGTCGACTGGCGTCGTGATCAGCCACGACATCAAATCCTGTTTCAACATCGGCGACCACATCATCTTGTTGTACGGCGGCAAGGTCGTCGAGCAGGGCTCGAAGGAGGAGCTGCAGCGGTCGACGAAGCCATTCACTCAGCAGTTCATCACGGGGGCGGTCGAAGGGCCCCTCGGCATGGAGTAAGTGGGCGCGATCCGCACCTCACGACCGAGGTTTGGGCCGCTGCTGGTGATAGGGCTGGTGGTCGCCCTGGCGCTCGCCTCCTTCCGGATCGTCAATGGATTGACCGAGTACCGGCTCGTGGTCCCCCTGGATTCGGCCGACGGGCTCTATCCCGGGAGCGACGTGTTGATCGCCGGCGCCAAGGCCGGAACTGTCCGTGACATCAGCCTCGACGGCAGCCAGACGCTCGTCACCATCGCGCTCGACGATGCCTACGCGCCCGTGCACGCCGATGCCCGGCTCACGGTGCGGCCCAAGAGCCTGCTCGGTGAGAAGTACCTGGCGCTCGACCCCGGGTCGGCCGGCATGCTGCCCTCCGGGTCGCGGCTGTCGCAGCGACAGGTGGCCCGCTCGGTCGACCTGCAGGACGTCGTCAACAGCCTGGACCAGCCGACGCGTGAGAAGCTGCGCACGCTCGTGATCTCGCTCGGCGGCGGGCTCGCGGGCCGGGGCCTCGACACCAATCAAACACTCAGCAACGGCCGGCAGGACCTCGACCACCTGGCGGCCATCACCGATACGCTGGCGGCCCGCGACCAGGAGCTGCAGCAGGTGATCAAAGGGCTCGACCAGGTGACAGCCGAGCTCGCCAGCAGCGATCGCCGCACCCAGCTGGGCGCCTTGATCGCGAACTCGGAGGCGCTGCTGCATTCACTGTCCAAGCAGGATGCCCAGATCAAGACCACGCTGACGGCGGCCAACGCGGCGCTCGGGCGCACCGACGCCTCGCTCTCGGGAACCGGCGCACAGCTCAACGACATCCTGACGCAGGCGCCCCGGACGGTTGGCCTCCTCAACGGGCTGACCGCGGCCCTCGCGACCAACACCGATCTGATCACGCGAGATCCCGCCACCTTCGACGTCGGCATGAAGGACAGCACCAGCGTCTTCGGGGCGCAGGACGCGCAGGGCTATGCCACACGCATCAGCGTGGTGGTCGGCGCCTGCAGCCCCGGCGTGCCCTGTACCCTGCCGTCCGGCAACCTGCTCCAGGTCCCGAACGCCTTCGACGCGGTCGTGGGCGTGCTCCTCGGAGGCGGCCGATGAGGAGCCGCGCCAACCTCCCAATTTTCATCGCCTATGTCCTGCTGGGGCTGCTGGCGACAGGGTTTCTCGCGGCGCAAATGGGTGGCGAGTTCGTGCTCGGCGGCTACCGGGTCAACGCCATCTTCAAGACGGGCGCCGAGCTGGTGGCGGGCGACGACGTCACCATGTCCGGACTGCGGGTTGGCAAGGTCGAGACCATGACGCCGGTGGACGGCGCCACCCGGATCACCCTGCTGCTGCACCGTGACCTCACACCGGTGTTCAAGGACGCGCGCGCCGTCATACGCCAGAAAAATCTCCTCGGTGAAGCCTACGTGGAGGTGAACCGCGGATCGGCGCCGCAGGGCAGCATGGCGGATGGCGGCACCATCGGGTTGGACCACACCCTCGCACCGGTCGAGGTGGATCAGGTGCTCAACGCACTCGACCCCCAGGTGCGAGACCAGCTCAACCTGGTGATCAACACGCTGGGGCAGGCCACCGCCGGCCGCGGCAGCGACATGAACGCGTCGGCCGCGGACCTTTCGGCGGTCGCGCTCGACCTGCAGGTGCTGGCCCACACGCTGGCGAACAACTCCGATCACCTGGACGCGCTCATCGCCGACCTTCGGAAGGTGATGGAGACGCTGGCCACCTGGCACGCAGACTTCCGCGCCCTGCTCGCCGACTGGGACCACGTGATGGCCACCCTGGCATCGCGCGAGCAGAACCTGACGGGCACCATCGTCGAACAGGACAAGGTGATGACGATCCTGGACCAGGCGTTGAGCGGCGGCGCCGCCCAGCAGCTGCACGCCACGATCGCCCAGGGTCCAGCGGCGATCGACAACGCCAATCACTACCTGGGCGGCGCCGCCACGGTGTTCGGCATCGTGCAGAGCGACACACCGGGGATCAAGCAGCTCTTTGAGGAGCTGGCCTCGGTGATGAGCGGTATCGGCCATCCCGATGAGTCGGGCAGCAACCCCAACGATTGGGTGCACATGTGGCGGGTCTACTGTGCCGGCCAGTGTTTCCAGCCGGGAACGCCGTGACGCGTCGAACCCTCGTCAGCCTGGCGATGGTGATCGGATTCGCCACCGTCTGCCTGACCGGGCTGGGATTCATCGCGCTCAACATGGGCTTGCACGGCCCCTGGAGCAACGAGTTCGCCCTCGACGCGGAGTTTGCGAGCGCCAACGGCCTGGTGCCCCAGGCCGAGGTGCGCGTCAGCGGCGTGCACGTCGGTACCGTGTTAACGATCACCGATGCAAAGGATGGCGCCACCCTGGTGCGGATGGCGCTGCAGCCCGGCATCCACTTGCGGCAGGACACGCGCGCCGTGATCCGGCCGAAGACGCTGCTGGGCGAGAAGTTCGTCGAGTTGGTTCGAGCCCAGGGGAGTCGGCAAGCGTACCTCGCGAACGGCGCGACCATCCCTAAGGCCCAGACCGGGCAGGCGATCGAGATCGACGACATCCTCAACGCCATGGACGCGCCCACCCGAGCGGCGATGTCCGAATCCTTCCGGCAGCTCGGCATCGCCTTCGACTCGCGCCAGCAGGATGTCAGCGCCGCGCTCCCCCCACTCGACAGCACGCTGGCGAACCTTCGTCCGCTGGCGCGGGTGGGCGAAAGCCGTCAGCAGGAGCTCGATCGCATCCTGACCAACCTCAACACCATCATGCAGGCGCTGGCCGATGAACAGGACCAGCTCGGCCACCTGGTCGACAGCGGGGACACGGTGATGAACGGCATCGCCTCCCGCGACCAGGCGCTGGCTGGCACCGTCCGCAACGGCGCGGCGGTGTTCGGATCGCTCGACCAGGCATTTTCGGGGGTGACGGCGGCAGATCGTGCCTCCCTGCAAAAGAGTCCGGCGACCATCGCGGGCGGACGCCGGACCCTCGCTCTCACCAACCCGCAGGTCGATCAGCTGCTGCCGGAGCTGCTGCTCGGCCAGATCGGGTATCCGAACGACCAGCTGAACATCAGCAACACCGAGTCGCTGACGCTGGCGACCGAATGGATCTCGGCCTTCTCGCACCAGGAGGCGACCGGCTATCACTCGCTGCGCATCACCGGCCTGAACCCCTCGACCCAGCAGACCTCGGCGTCGGGACCGAGCGTTCCAGCCACGCCGACCGCGCCCCAGGATCTTTCCGATTTGCTGCTGCTGCTGGCAGGGAACGGCCGATGAAGCTCCTGCTCGCACTCCTCGCGGCGGGGGCGCTGGCGGCCGGACTGCTCGGCAACGTCTTCGGCGATCACGGTTACACGCTCACCGCCTACTTTCTGAGCGCCGAAGGACTCACCCAGGAAAACGATGTCGTCATCAACGGAGCCCGCGTCGGTAAGGTCGTGTCGGTCAGCGTCGCCGCCGACAACGGGCCGAGCCAGGGCGGGGCCCAGGTCGTGATGGCGATCGATCGGGGATCCGCGACGCTGCACCGCGGCACCCGCGCCACCATTCGGCCGAAGGGCTTGCTCGGCAACCCCTTCGTCGAGCTGACGGCAGGGCCGTCGAGCGGCGCCGCGATCCCGTCCGGCGGCACGCTCCCGCTGCAGGACACCGCCTCCCCGGTGGACCTCGACCAGGTGATGGATCTCTTCGACCCGCAGACGCGTGCGCGCATCCAGACGCTGACCAAGGAGGGAGGGATCGCCCTCGCCAATCGCGGCTCCGACCTCAATCTCTTCCTTGCGGCACTACCCGAAATCACGCAGGACGCCTCCACGGTCACCGACCGGATCGCCTCGCAGGATCAGCAGCTGAGCGCGCTGGACGTCGAGTTCGACCGGATCGCGCAGATGATGGCCGCCGAGGACCAGGCCTTCCGCGCCGATATCGCCAACGGCGCGAGCCTCCTCGACGTGACCGCGGCGCACGAGGCGCAGCTGACCGCGGAGCTGGTCTACGCGGACCGCGCGCTGGGTGAGCTGGCCGCCGGACTGAAGGGCCACGAGCGCGACCTGAACCAGATGCTCAAGGCGCTCCCCGCCGTGCTCGATGAGCTGCAGAAACTATCCGACCACTCGGCCACCTCGCTGGCCATCCTCGACCCCTGCATGGCGGACATCATTCAGACACTGGCCGAGATGCGCAGCGCCACCTCCTACACCGATGCCAACGGCAACTTGCTGCGCGTCCATCCCTACGCCTTCACCGGGACCGAACCGGTCAACCCGGCGCGGATCGCGTGCAGCGGAGCCCAGTGATGAGACGGCGAATGCAGAACCCCCTTCGGACCGGGTGGCGGACGCTGGCAGGCGTCGCGATCGTGCTCCTGCTCGCGCTGGCGATCAACCTCAGTTTTGGTCTGCCGCTCAACCTCAGCCTCTTTCCGCCAGGACAGGACTACGCGGTCAACGCCGCCTTCACCGACGCCAACGGCGTGAACCGCGGCGCCGACGTCGTGATCGCCGGACACACCGTCGGGCAGGTCACCGGGGTGCAGGCTTTCGGCCGCCGGGCGGTGGTCAGCATGCGGATTTCCCCGCGCTATGCGCCGCTGCACCAGCACACCACGGCCCGGATCCGCTACTCGACGCTGCTGGCGCAGAAGTACATCGAGATCACCCCCATCGACGGCGGCGCTGAGGTCAACAGCGGCGGCTCCATCGCGAGCGACAACACGGCGAGCCCGGTCGACTTCGACCAGTTTTTGAGCGCGCTCGACCCGCAGACCCGGGCTCGGTTGCAGACGCTGATCCAGCAAGCGGGCGGAGGCCTCGATGGACAGCAGGCTGCCATCAACGACCTGTTGGCGCAGGCGAGCGGCCTCTCGCAGGAGTCACTCGCTCCGCTGAGCACTTTCCATCAGCACGACCCCGACCTCGACCGCATCGTGGCCAACCTGGCGATCGTGAGCGATCGACTGGGGCAGAGCCACCAACAGCTGGGTGAGCTGGTGCAGAGCATGAGTGACGTCACCGGGACGCTGGCGCGCAACGACCAGTCGCTCGCCGCCCTAATCTCTCACCTGGGCAATGTCATGGGCGACTTCGACGCCACGCTGAATGGCAACGAGCAGAATTTTCGGACCACCGTCGTCACCCTCGATCCGCTGCTGACCCAGCTCAACGGCACGCTTGCCATCGTCTACGCCGACACGCAGTCGAGCATCGCCGCCATCAACACCAACAACCGGGTACTGCAGCCTGAGCTCGTCAGCGCCGTCTCCCAGACCGACGCCGCCGGCAACCACCTGCTCCGGCAGTACTTCGTCGTCAATCCCGCCTGCGACCAGGTGAACGCCACCCCCAACCCGCAATGTCAGAGCAGCACAGGCCAGGCGCCGTCCTCCATCGCCACGCCGGCCCTGCCCTCCCTGCCGTTGCCCAGGTGCATCCCGACCCCTTCGCCACCGGCGCTGCCGACCCCGACTCTCGTACCACTGCCCTGTCCCTCCATCTCGCCGACGCCCCTCCCGACCGTCCCCTGCATGCCGCCGACGCCGGCGCCTCCGAAGCTGCCCGTCCCCACCCCGAGTCCGTCGCTCTGTCCGTCCTTGCCCGGCGTCTCCCTGCCACCGCTCGGCCTGTTGCCCGACTGGCTCAGCCTGCTGCTCTCGTTGGGGTCGTCATGAGGCCGCGGCAACACCTCAGGCGCGCGCGCGTCGTCGGCTTGCTCGTCACCGCGGCCGCCGTCGCCTTCGCCATCATCGTTTTCATCCCCTTCTCGCTCCCTTTCAGCCACCCGTTGCGCGTCCAGCTGCAGGCCGGCGCCTACGGCGAGATGAATCCCGGCGCCTGGGTGGAGCTGCGCGGCACCAAAGTAGGGTCGGTGGACCGCATCGATTTCAAGGACGGCTATTCGCTGGTCCACGTCGTCATCGACCCGCAATACGCCGGCCAGCTGCACGCGGACCTCACGGCCGCCGTCCGGCCGCACGGCTTGCTCGGCCCGAAATACGTCGACCTGCAAGGCGGCACCAGCGGCCAGCTTCGCGATGGGACGACCAGCTCCAGCCTGACGTCCGTGCCAACCTCAAGACGATCTTCATCGAGCTGGGGCGGGCCGCCGACGGTCGGGGCGCGACCATGAACGCGGCCTTTCAGGCGCTCGGTCAGTCGTCGGCCGACGTCTCCGCGACCACCACAGTGTTGAGCCATCGGGCCGACGACCTCGCCGGTTTAATTGCCGCCAGCGAGAAGCTCGACCGCGACCTGCAGAATGCGCCCATCGACCGGCAGATCGCGGACACCGACCTGGTCCTGAGCGGCCTGGTCAAGGTGGAAGATGCGATCGGCTCCGGCATCGATCAGACCAGCGCGGTCACCCAGGAGCTGGACACGGTGATGAGCGGAAACGCCGGCAACCTGGCGCACATTCTGGCCGGCGGTCCGGCGACGGTAAACCAGTTGCGGGTGGTGGCGAGCGAGCTCGATGCTGTCATCGTCGGTGTCAACCCGGCACTGCCGTGCCTGATGCAGGCCGTCCTCGAAACCCGGTCGGCCTTCAGCGGGCGCGATGCCAACGGGCATTATGTCCGGGTACAGATCGTGCCCACCAACAACGGATCGCCGCCCCCGTCCTCGTGCAGCAGTGGCTCGCCAACCTCGCAGACGGCTCCCCTCCATGATCAAGACCTGATTGCGCTTCTCCTTGGCAACTAGTCTTTCCGCCGCGCCCTCGCGCCGACCCTTCCTGCTCTTGATCGTCGCGCTGTTCCTGTCCGCCGGCGGCGTGTTCGGACTGGTGCGCCTTCACCCCGACGCCCGCGTCGACCTGCTCGTCGACCCGAACGCCCGCGGCTATTCCGACCAGGCCCGATTCGCCGATTCCTTCGGCGCCGACCCGGTGGTGGTGATGGCGCGGCCGGCCGGCGGCGTGCCGTTGATCACTCCCGACCACATCGTCGGGCTGTCCCATCTCGAAGGGAAATTGCACCTCGCCGCCGGCGTCAAGAAGGTCTATGGACCGGGCACGCTGGTCAACACGCTGGCGATCAGCGCCACCACGGTCTTGCTCAATGCTTGCGCGCAGGAGGGGAAGACGGCGGAAGCCTCGGCCCGCCAGCAAGCGGTCGCGGCTGGTAAGTCCCAGGCGCAGCAGGACCAGGCGGGTCAGCAAGCCTTCCAGCAGGCGGTCAGCGCCTGCGCGCAGCGCTACGCGAAGGCGTTTCCGGCGCTGGGTGTGCCCGCCGTGAACAACCCGACCTTCATCCAGGGGGTGCTGCTCGAGCCCGACGGGCAGCACGTGCGGCCGTTCTGGAACTGGGCGCTACCCGACGGGCAGCACGCGATCATCACCGTCCGTCTCAACCGCGACGCATCCCTCGACCAGGTCCGCCAGGTGGTCCAAATCGTGCGCAGTGCCTCGAGCAGCAGCGCCCTCAAGGAATTGCATGACCTGCGCTTTGTCGTCTCCGGCTCGCCGACCGTCACCCTGTCGGTGGCTGATGCCGTGTTCAACGGGTTGCGGTTCCTCGTGCCGCTCGCGCTGCTGGCGGTGGTGATCGTCGGCTTGTTGGCGTTGGGAACCTCGATGCTGCTGACGATCCTCGTTGCCGCGCTCGCGGCGCTGTGGACGGCTGGCGTCGCCGGCTTCGTCGGCCTCCCGGTGACGCCAGGCACGCTGGTCGTCCTGCCGGTGGTGCTCGGGTTGGCCACCGACTACTTCATCCAATCCGTCAACCGGGTGATGGACACCGACGGCACGCTCGAGGAGCGCGTCGCGCTGGCGACACGCCGCGTCTTACCCTCGACCGGATTGGCCGCGGCCGCGACCGCCGCCGGGATGCTGGCCTTCGTGGTCTCGGGTATCCCCCTGGTGCGGCAATTCGGGCTCTTCATGGCGATCGGCGTCGTGATGGCGTACCTCGCGAATTACCTGGTCGGCCTTCCGGCCCTGCTGTTGGTCGGCCGCCGATTCCCTCGCGTCCTGAGCGGCAGCGGCATCCGCGCCGCCGCCGGGCGTCGCATCGCCTCGATCGGAGCGCTTGCACCGGCGGCAGCGATCGCCATCGTCATCGTGGGGTTGTGGGGATGGGTGGCGCTGCCGGCCGTCAAGATCGAAACCGATCCCTCGCAGCTGGTGCCCGCCGGCGATGCCGCGCTCGCCGAGGCGGAACAGGTGCGACGGGAGGTGGGGCTCGCGGGGGAGATCGACCTGGTGCTCCAGGGCCGCGACGCGGCCTCCCCCGATGCGGTGAGCTGGCTCGACACGGCGACTCATCAGGCCGCCACGCAATCCGGCGGCGACCTCAAGCCGCTCGAGAGCCTCCCAGGATTTCTCGCCGGCTTCAATCAAGGCACCCTGCCCGACGCGAGCCGCACGACGTTGATCCTCGACCGCATCCCGGGCTATTTCAGTGGCGCTGTGTACGACAGTCGCAATGGACTCTCGCTCTCGATCTTCGGCTTGACGCACGTCACCTCTGTCGAGCGTGATCGGGCACTCGTGACGCAAATGGGCACCGCCGCCGGCACGCCGCCGTCCGGCTACCGCGCGTTCCCCGCGGGCCTGGCGGTG
The DNA here is from genome assembly GCA_005882045.1 of Chloroflexota bacterium. GTDB lineage: Bacteria > Chloroflexota > Dormibacteria > CF-121 > CF-121 > CF-13. Next base: position 37,467 of record VBHO01000152.1, read on the forward strand.
GTCGCGGACCAGGCGCTCGGTGAACTCCAGGGAGACCAGCTACGCCTGACGTTGCTGGCCATCGGGCTCATCCTTCTCGTCCTGCTGCTTGCCTACCGGCAGGTTCGGCCGGCCATCCTGGCCGTCCTGCCCACGGTGGTCGCCGCCGGCGCCGCCACCGGACTGCTATTTCTCGTCGGGGCATTGCTCAACCAGCGATCGAGTCCCATCACCATCCTCCTCGGCGGTGTGGTGGTGGCCTTCGCCACCGAGTTCTCAGTGCTGTGGCTGGCGCGCTATCGCGGCGAGCGGGCGCAGGGGATCGACGCCGTCGAGGCGGCGCACGTGGCCTCGACGAGAGTCGGCCCGGCGATCGCCGCGTCGGCGCTCGCCCTGACCGCGGGCTTCGCCGTGCTCGCCATCAGCCCGGTCCCGACCGTGCGCGACTTCGGGATCTGGAGCGCCTTCGACCTGCTGCTGGCGACCGCCGCCGTGTTGGCGCTGCTACCTCCGCTGGCGCGACGGTGGTATCGCTGACCCTCCGTCCTAAGATCCCGCCGCTACTCGCCCTTGAAGTTGGGCTTGCGCTTCTCGGCGAAGGCGCTCAGGCCCTCTTTGGCGTCGGCGGTCTCGAACAGCCGGAAGATCCCGCCCCGCTCCAGCGCCAGCGCGCTTTCCAGTGGCATCTCCAAACCCTGCTTGGCGACCAGCTTGATCTCCCCGATGGCGACCGTTGGGCCGGCGGCCAAGGTCGCGGCGAAAGCGATCGCTTCGGGCAGCAACCGGTCCGGCGCAACCAGGCGGTCGACGACCCCCAGCGCCGCGGCAGTCTTGGGGTCCAACGGTTTGCCGGTCACGAGCAATTCCATCGCCTTCTGCCGGCCGATCAGTCTCGGAAGGCGCTGGGTGCCCCCGTTCCCCGGCAAGAGGCCGAGCGTGACTTCGGGGACACCGAGCCGGTACTCGCCCTCGGCGGCAAACCGGAAATCGGTGGCGAGCGCGATCTCGAGACCGCCGCCCAGGCAATGGCCGCCGATGGCGGCGATGATGACTTTCGGCGTGTGCTCCATCTTGAGCAGCACCTCGTGCATGTGGAGGATGGTCATCGCCCGCGCCTTGGAGCTGACCGTCCGAAACATGTTGATGTCTGCCCCGGCGCTGAAGAACTTCGGGAGATCCGACATCAGGACGGCGACGCCGATGGATTCGTCGAACCGGATCTCGTCGATCGCGGCGTTGAGGTCGTCGATCAGGCCGCGGTCATAGGAATTGGCGGGTGGACGGTTGAGATGAATCAACGCGACGCCATTCCCCTCGCGCGTGACCGACACAACCTTCGAGGTGGTCGCTTGCTCCATCGATCCCTCCTTTGTGTACCCTGAAGTCTAGTTCGCTCGCCAATAGGGGCCCCGCTCCGACGTGAAAAAGCGGGGAGACAATTTGGAGGAATGCCAAGCAGATGAGCACGATGGTGATTGACGGCAAGCCGGCGTCGGCCCGGTCGGGCGCGACGGTGGAGATCCACGACCCGGCGACCGGCGAGCTGGTCGACAAGGTCCCGCAGGCCGGCGTCGAAGAGACGCGCCAGGCGATCGATGCGGCGCATGCGGCCTTCCGCGGCTGGGCGGACACCGTGCCCCAGAAGCGGGCGCAGATCCTGATGAAGGGCGCGGCGCTCGCCCGCCAGCACCTGGACGAGGTCGCCACGCTGCTGACCCGCGAGCAGGGCAAGCCGCTACGCGACTCGAAGATCGAGGCGGAGCGCTTCGTGGAGAACATCGAGTACTACGCCATGCTTTCCGCGTCGGGCGCCATCCGCGGCAAACACGTCCAGCTCTCGGTGCCGGGCGCCTTTGGGCTGGTCGTGCGGCGCCCGCTCGGCGTGGTCGGCGCCATCATCCCCTGGAACTTTCCGCTGACCCTGCTCGCCAACAAGATCGCCCCGGCGCTGGCGGTCGGCAATACCGTGGTCGCCAAGCCGGCCAGCACCACCCCGCTGTCCACCATCCGCCTCGTCGAGCTGATGAACGAGGGCGGTCTGCCGCCGGGCGTGCTCAACGTCGTCGTCGGCCCCGGGGCCGTGGTCGGCCAGGAGTTGATCAAGAACCCGAAAGTGCGCAAGATCGGGTTCACCGGGGAAACCCAGACCGGCAAGCAGGTGATGGCCGAGGCAGCCTCCGACCTGAAGCACGTTACCCTCGAGCTGGGCGGGAGTGATCCCGCGATCGTGTGCGATGACGCCGACCTGGAGCAGGCAAGCAAGGCGATCGCCATCGGCCGCTTCTTCAACGCCGGTCAGGCGTGCCTGGCCGTCAAACGCGTCTACGTCTTCGAGTCAGTCGCGGACCAGCTGATCGAGAAGCTCGCGGCGCGGGCGAAGAAGCTGAAGGTCGCGCCCGGGAGCGACGCCGCTTCCCAGATGGGTCCGATGCACACGGCGGGCGGCCGCGAGGGCATCGAAGCGCAGTTGAAGGATGCGCTCGATCGCGGGGCGCGCCTGGTAGCCGGCGGCAAGCGGTTGAGCGGTGCGCCCTACGATGGCGGCTTCTTCTTCGAGCCGACCATCGTCACCGACGTCCCCTGGGAGGCGCGGGTGTGGCGCGAGGAGACCTTCGGCCCCCTGCTGCCGATTGCGCGAGTGAAGGACCTCGACGAAGCCTTCGAGCGGGCCAACGACTCGGAATTCGGCCTCGGGTCGTCGATCTTCACCCGCGACCTCAAGCGCGCCCAGCTCGGGATCGACCGGCTCGATGCCGGCTACACCTGGGTCAATACCATCCAGGTGGCGTACGACGAACTTCCCTTCGGCGGCACCAAGCACAGCGGCTTCGGTAAAGAACACGGCGTCGAGGTGCTCGACTTCTACACCGAGCAGAAGAGCGCCGTGGTGGCGGGCGTCTAGCGGATCACGAGCTCGTCGAGAGCCGGGACGGTCGTGTCCTCACCCTCCGACTGAACCAGCCGGAGGTCAAAAATGCGCTGAGTCCGGCGATGGTGCGGGCGCTGCACGCCGCCCTGGCTCGAGCCGGTGACGACGACGCGGTCGGCGCGGTCATCATCCTCGGCAGCCGTGACGCCTTCAGCGCCGGGGCCGACTTGAAGACCTTTCTTTCCGCGGACCCGCCGCTGTCCCAGGCGCTGGTGCGGCGCGAGCTTGGCGCCCTGTTCTTGCTGATCGAGGCCTACCGCAAACCGCTGGTGGCCGCGGTCAACGGCGACGCGCTCGGGGCCGGCTTTGGGCTGGTGGCCGCGGCACACCTGGCGGTGGCGGTCGAGACGGCCCGCTTTGGGCTCCCCGGGGTGCGGCTCGGGATCATGCCGATGACGATCATGCCGGCGGTCTTTCGGACCCTGCCGCGCAAGCTCGGCCTGGAGCTGATGCTGACCGGCCGGCTGATGGATGCGCCCGAGGCGCTCGAGCGCGGCTTCATCAACGCGATTGCCCCGGCCGATGGACTGGTCGAGGCCGCGGTCCGGCTCGCCCGCGAGGCGTCTAACACGGCTCTAACAATTGAGGGGTCTAACAGGCCTTTAACAATTGGGGTGTAGTGATATTTGCTACTGTTTGAACGTCGATTTCGACGAAAGGAAGGGAGGTAACGTATGACCCAACGAACTGGGTGGAAAGCACTGTCCGGGACGGTGCTGGTGACATTGCTCTTGGCGGCCTGCGGCACCGGAAGCACCAGCAGCTCAGAAAACCTGGCAGCCGATCAAACGATTCGGTTTCCCATCAACGATGATATCGGGACCTTCGACCCGGCGCACCAGTCCGCGCTGGTCGACTTCGACTTTGCGCAGAACGTTTTTCAGGGGCCGGTCAAATTCGACAACGCCGGCAAGATCGTGCCTGACCTGGCCACCAAATTGCCCGATGTCTCATCTGATGGCCTGACCTACACGTTCCATCTGAAGCAGAACATCAAGTTCTCCAATGGGGACCCGGTCAAAGCCGACGACCTCATCTACAGCTGGAACCGGGCGGCCTTAGCCGGGGACGCCTACGCCGCCAACTTCTCGCCGGTCGTCGGGTACGACGCCATTTCGGCCACGCCACCGACAGCCAAGACGCTGTCGGGGCTCACCAAGACCGATGACTACACGGTCGTCGCCAAGCTCTCGGCACCGGCCGGCTGGTGGCTCTCCGCCCTGGCACTGGGCGGCGTCTCGTGGGTTATCGACCAGAAAGTCGTGACCGCCAAGGGTGAGGACACCTGGTGGACCACTCCGGACGGGCTTATCGCCACCGGTCCATTCAAGATGACGGCTCGCGTCCCGAAGGCCAGCCTCGACTTCGCCCCGGTCGCGAACTGGTGGGGTGGTTCCACCGGCGCGATCAAGCACATCCACGTGGACGTGATCGCCGACCAGGCCTCCTGGGTGACCAAGTACGAACAGGGTGGCTACGAGATCATCGGCTACGCGAACATGTCGCCCACGGCCGAGGACATCCTGCGCTACCAGGCCGGAACCCACAAAGCCGAGCTGACGCTGAATCCCTCGGTCCGCTCGAGCTGGGTTGGCTTCAGCTTCGTCAAGGGACCGTTCGCCGGCGACGCCGGTAAGGATGGTCGCACGGCGTTTACCATGGCCATCGACCGCGCGCAGCTGGTTGACGTCGCCTGCGCCAAGGGCGCGCAATGCACCCCGGCCACGGGCGGCCTGATTGCCAAAGGCCTCAAGGGGTACCTGGGCGACGGCCAGGATCCGACCTCGAAGTTCGACGCCGCGGCGGCCAAGGCCCTCTATACGAAGTGGGATCCGACCGGCTCCAAGGTGAAGGGGCTCAAGTACACCTACAACGCCACTGCTACGAACAAGCTGGTGGCCGAGAACCTGCAGGCGCAGTGGAAGCAGAACCTGGGTGTCACGGTTGCCCTCGAAGCCCTCGACCGGCAGACCTTCTTCAGCAATCGCGACAAGAAGACCTACGTGCTCTTCCGGCACAGCTGGTCCGCCGACTATGACCACCCGCAAGACTGGTTCGACAACCTGTTTACCTGCAGCGCCGGCAGCAGCGGCAGCGGCTACTGCAACAAGACGATGGACGACCTGGTGACCAAGGCCGACCAGAAGCCCATCGACCAGTCGCTCAACGATTACATCTCGGCGCAGAAGATGATGATCGCCGACGTCGTCGGCGCGCCCCTCTTCTACTCGATTCAGCCGTACCTGGTCAAGCCCTACGTCAAGGGCGCCGGCGGTAACGCCTTCTTCGACTACTACTGGACCGCGCTGAGGGTCCTCCAGCACTAGACCGGTTTAACGGCACAGGAAATGGAAGGGCTCGCCGCCATGCGAGCCCTTCCACCGTCTAAAGAGGTACCGTTGACAGCATGACCCGCGGGACGCTCATCTACATCGTCCAGCGCCTCCTGCTCATCAGCTTTACCGCGGTCGCGATTTCATCCATCGTCTTCATCGGTGAGCATGCCCTCCTCCCCGGGGATGCGTTCGTCTCGGAGCGGCCGCATAACCCCCGCGAGCTCGCCCTGCTGCTCCATCACTTCAACCTCGACCTGCCGCTGCCGCAGCAATACCAGTTGTGGGTCACCGGCGTCCTGCACGGCGACCTGGGCGAATCGCTGGTCAACCGGGGGGTCCAGATCACGCCCCTGCTTCTTCGGGAGCTCGGCACCAGCCTGGAGCTGGGCGCGGCCGCCCTGATCTTCACGGTCGGCGTCGGCCTGACGCTGGGGTTGTTCGCCGCGCTCAAACAGAACACCTGGATCGACTATGTGGCGAGCTCTACCGCCGTCGTCGGCTACAGCATGCCCAGCTTCGTGATCGCCACGCTCCTTGTCCTTGTCACGGGCAAGCTGTTCTATATCTGGACCAACGGTGCCTTCTACTATGAGATCGGCTGGGGCAAACCGACCCAGATCCTGGTACCCGCCATCGCGCTGGGCTTTCCCTATGCCAGCATCGTCGCCCGCCTCACCCGGGCCAGCATGCTGGAGGTGATCCGGCAAGACTATGTTCGAACCGCGTGGGCCAAAGGGCTGCGCCCGCGTATCGTGATCATCCGGCACGCGCTGCGCAACGCCCTGATTCCCGTGATCACCATCCTCGGGCCGCTGGCCACCGGCATTCTCACCGGCGTCGTGGTCATCGAGAACATCTTCGGCATCCCGGGCCTGGGCAAGGAGTTCATTGATAGCATCCTCAACCGGGACTACAACATCGTGATCGGGGTCTTCACCTTCTATGCCGCGCTCGTCGGGCTGGTCAACCTCGGGGTTGACCTTCTCTACCCGGTTCTCGATCCGAGGATCCGGTACTGATGGCCTCTCTTCCAGGCGTCGCCCTCCCCGAGGAGTACGTCAGCGACGTCTACGAGATGCCGGAGCAGGTCACGCTCTGGCAGGACGCCTGGCGGCGGGTCCGGCGCAATAAGCTGGCGCTGGCCGGCGTCACCATCATCGGCATCCTGGTCCTGATGGCGGTCGTCTCCGTCTTCTGGACGCCCTACCCGATCTGGAAGCAGGCGGTCGGTCCCACCTACGCGGGCATCAGCGCGCAGCACTGGCTCGGCCTCGATGCCTCCGGCCGCGACATCTTCAGCCGGATCATGGGCGGGGCCCTGATCTCGCTCCAGGTGGGGGTTGGGACGATGCTGATCGTGTCGGCGATCGGGATTGTGATGGGCCTGCTGGCGGGCTTCTATCGAGGCGCCCTCGATGCCGCGATCTCGCTCGCGATCAACATCTGGTATGGCATTCCGGACTTGCTGGTCGTCATTCTGCTGGTTCTGCTCTTCGGGCGCAGCCTGGCCAACATCGCGTTCGCGATTGCGATCACTCGATGGATGGACATGGCCCGCCTGGTGCGCGGCCAAACCTTCGCGCTTCGGGAGCGTGAGTTCGTCGAGGCGGCGCGCTCTACCGGGACGCGCAACCTCGTCATCATCTTCCGCCACATCTTTCCCAATGCCCTCGGACCGATCCTGGTGCAGGCCACCTATGCCGTGCCGCAGGCAATCCTGTTCGAGGCCTTCTTGAGCTACCTCGGCCTGGGCGTGCCACCCCCGACGCCCTCGTGGGGCGCCATGGCAGCCGACGGTTTTCACGCCCTCGAGCTGGCTCCCCACATCGTGCTGGCCCCGGCGATCGCCCTGTCGCTGACGCTGATGGCCTTCAACTTCGTCGGCGACGGGCTGCGCGACGCGCTGGACCCCCGGATGAGGAGGTAGGGTCTCGACCAGTCTGCTGCGCGTTGAAAACCTGAAAACCCAGTTCTTCACCTCGACCGGACTGGTCAAGGCTGTCGACGGCGTCAGCTTCGAGGTGTCAGAGGGCGAGACCGTCGGGATCGTGGGCGAGTCCGGCTCGGGAAAGTCGGTGACCGCCCTGTCGCTGCTGCGGCTGGTGCCGGAGCCGGGTCGGGTGGTGGACGGGCGCGTCATGTTCCGTTCGGCGGACGTGCTCAAGATGGACCACGAAGAGCTCCGGGAGTTTCGCGGCAGCGACGTCGCCATGATCTTCCAGGACCCGATGTCGTCGATGAATCCGGTCCTCCGGGTTGGCTTCCAGATCGAGGAAGCGATGGACGCGCACCAGCGCTTCACCCATGAACAAGCGAAGCAACGCATCGTCCCGATGCTGGACACGGTGCGCATACCCGCCGCCCGCCAACGCGCCAAAGACTACCCACACCAGTTCAGCGGTGGCATGCGCCAGCGGGCCATGATCGCCATGGGACTGTCGAATGAGCCCTCGCTCCTGATCGCCGACGAGCCGACCACCGCGCTCGACGTTACGGTCCAGGCCTCGATCATCGAGCTGCTGCGCGATCTCAACCGCGAGCGGGGGATGGCGATCATCCTGATCACCCACAACCTCGCGGTGGTCGC
>VBHO01000153.1:0-1768 GCA_005882045.1 Chloroflexota bacterium
CTCTGCGCAGATCACGAGAGACTCCAACGCGAGCGGGACCAGCGAGTTGATCGCGCGGTAGCCGGCCGCGGCCGCCCCCTGCGGATCAGCGGATAGCCCGACGCAGCGGTCGGCTTCCTCGAGCGCCCTGAAGAGATCGGTCCGATCCACCCCGCGACGCGCCAGTTGCTCCGCCATGCGAAATACCCGCTCCTGGGTCTCGATCGAGTGGGACACGCGGCGTAGCCCTCTCGCCCAGAGGTCCGCCAGAGCGTCGCCGTAGCGGTACTGGCGCACCCACTCGGCCCGCTGATCGTTGAGGATTTCCGCCGTCGGGTTACGAATTGCGAGAACCATCGTCACCAGATTGCGCGACCGGGCATCGCCAAGCTAGGGACGCTGGTCCCCATACAAAGAGGACTAACGGGTCTGCTGACTGACTCCACCGTCGAAGAGGATGGAGCCAGCAACTCACACGGAGGTAACCGCCATCGTCCACGAGATGCTCGACGTCACACCCGCTACCACCCGCAAGACGGTACTCCTGGTCTCCCCTGACGGAGCCGATCGCGAGCGCTTCGGCGGATGGCTGGAGTCAGGGGGGATCGACCCCATCAATTGCCCCGGGCCACACGCTCCCGAGTTCAGCTGCCTCGGGACCTCGAACTGTACCTGCCCGCTGGTCGGCCTCGCCGATGTCGCCGTGCTCGATATCCGCCGGCTGCCTGGCCTCGCAACGCCGGGCCGCTCAGGGTCGCGCTTGCTTCGCTACTACCTGGAGCATGGCAAGCCGGTCGTGTTGATCGCCGATCGCTATCGGAAACCGAGGTTTCGTCCCGAGCAAGTCTTCGTGCTCCGCCCCAACCCAGGGCGAGAGTCCCTACTGCTGGCCGTTCGCGCGGTTCTTCGAGAAGCGGCGACCTGGTAGCAGAAGCAGTTACGCCTGCGGACGGTTCAGCGACTGGGCGCCTTGGTCTGCGCGTAGTAGCGTCGCCAGATCAACCGGTAGATCGGAATCCAACGCGGGATGTCGCGCAAGCCGGGAATCAAGGGCACGAGTAGCAGCAGGGTCGTCAGCAGCACCATCATCAGCGCCACGAGCAGGTCCGTATACGAGACCTGGTTGAAAGGCGGGATCTGGTACCAGAGGGTGTAGAGCCAGAGCCAGGTCTGACCAGGATAGAGCCCGGTCTCGTTCATCATCCCCCACTGGTCGCCAGTGAGGTGCTGCGCGTCCGCGAGCGCCGGCACATATCCGCCGTCATTCATGAAGAGCAGTGGTTTTGAGTAATCCGTCTGATAGAAGTGGTTACTCGACAGCAGCAGCCCGTCCAGCGCACCGGTCTGCGCAAGCTGCAGGAGGTGACCCAGCATGTTGGGCACGGGGCCGTAATCGCCATCGCTGACCGTGACCTTGCCGTCTGTCACCCTGGCGTCCTTCAACGCAGTGGCGTAGGCATCGTGCCATTTGCCCTGTTGGTCGGCCGATGCGGCCTGCCAGGCACTGATGTCGCTGGCCAGTTGCGCGTCGTTGCTGGCCGCCTGCTTGAGTGGATTGATCACGAAATCGTTGGGCGGATCGACATTGCCATGAACGCCGCCCCAGGTTTGCGGTGAAATCGGTCCGATCGACTGCACCGCATCCGTCCCATTGTTATAGGGCGGCCCATAAAGGGCGGTCGCGCTCTGCCCGGCGAGTTCGTCGATGGCGGTCGTTACCAGGTCGACGGCATCCGCCTGGGCCCAGCTCTGGATCGTCACCGACGGGACGTCGGGCGATGATAGGAAG
>VBHO01000153.1:1809-19487 GCA_005882045.1 Chloroflexota bacterium
ACCTGACCGTCCGAACACCCTGCCCAGCGGTCTGGCCGGCAGAGCGCTGGCTGATCATTTGCGGAGATCCCACCTGACCGCGGGCTTTGGTTCATGCTCGATCGGCGGCACCACGCCCTTCATTCGAACCTGAACGATGTGCAGGAAGACCAGCGCGATGATTGCGATCGGCAGCAGCATCACGTGCAGGCCGTACATCTGGCCGAAGTTAAGGACGTTGAAGAACCCACCGATGCCGGTCCCGTTGATGGCGTCCTTGGCATTCATCGCGATCCATTGGGCATCGAAGTTCTGCTGGGCGAGGTAGCCGGTGAAGGCGGCGAGGATGCTGATGGCGAACGTGACGACGCCGATCATCCACGTGGGCGCCCGGCCTTCACGCCAGCTCGCCATGAAGTACTGACCCCAGAGGTGCAGCACCATGAAGACGAAGAACACCTGAACGCTCCAGAAGTGGAGGCTGTTGAAGAAGCGGCCGACACTCGAAAGGTGCCACCACTGGGGGCCGAACGCCGCCAGCACAACACCACTCAGCACCACCCAGACCAACGCCGCGATGGTGACGACCCCGAAGACGTAGACCCAGGAGCCGACATAGAACGGCTGCCGGTCGGGAAGGAGGTTTTCCCAGGGCAGGCGGCGCTCGAGCTGGCGTCGGACCCCGGCTGTCCAGCTGCCGGTCGACTCGTCGCTGACACGACTCTTCATACCGTCTTCTCCTTCTCGGGGGGTGAGCCGTGCCCCGGGAACGGAAGGACTAATGCCAGCGCAAAAAGGACCACCATCAGTCCAATGAGGATCAGGTTTGGCCAGGAGATGAGGATGAAGCTCCAGTGGAGATAACCAGCGGGTTGGTCCATGTCGGACACGCTAGCCTTCCGCAGAAGGATTTGGAACAGACCAGAGGTCCCGAATTGAGGGGGACCCTCGACCCGAGTTGAGCTCATGGCCAGCAGTCCCGTGGAAGAGGGGCCGTCTGGTCCCTTTCCCTGCGGGCGTCGCAGCGGTAGGGTCGGCCGATGGCACCCGCTGGTTCCCGGAGTTTTTCTTAGAGATGTAATCGTTTCAGTTCAGGCGGCTGGCGTCACGGCTGCCTCGATAGCAAGGGCCAGCCGGTCGACGAAATCCTTGATGGTCGCCTCCGCGACCCGGGAGAGCAACGCTTTGTCGATCGTCCGTCCAACCAACCCGAGTGGTGGCTGATACCGCCCGCTGAGGGATAGCTGCGTCAGTTCCGTTCCCAGCGACGCGAATTCCAGCTCCGCGTCCAGCACCGGGAAGAGGCCGGTCGGACCAGTGGCGCGCCAGGCGATGGGGATCCACGTCTTACCGGTACTCGCAACCGGCTTCCCAACGTCGATCTCGACGTGCTTGGATACCCAGTGACCCTCTACCGGAAAGCCAACCTCCGCCAGCAGATGCTGGCCCCGATCGTCGGCGAAACTGGCAATGCTGGGGATCAGGCTCTCGGGCGCGGACAGGAGCGCCTTCTCGAGCGCTGCGCGTGGGTGTGCCAATTCGACGTAGTACCTGATAAAGATGTCTCCACGCTACAGTCGGTGATCCACCGGCCATAGGGACCATGGTCCCCCATCGCGTAGGACCGGCCCGGACTTGTCTGACCGCCGCTTTTGCGAAGATAGGGTGGCCTTGAGTACGATGCCCCTTCGGGTGGTCCTGGTCGATGACCATGAAGTCGTCCGCAACGGGATCAAAGCGCTCCTCGAGGAGACACCCGATGTGAGCGTCGTCGGGGAGGCGGGGACGGTCAAGGACGCCATCGCCCGAGTGGAGTGGGCCCGCCCCGACGTGGTCATCATGGACGTCCGCCTTCCGGACGGCAGCGGGATCGAGGCCACACGGGAGATCCGGGCGCGTCTGCCGAAGACCCAGGTCCTGATGCTCACCACCTTCGCCGACGACGAGGCGCTCTTCGCCTCGATCATGGCCGGCGCCGCCGGCTACGTTCTGAAGCAGATCAAGGGCGCCGACCTCGTCCGGGCGGTCCAGACCGTAGGCAGCGGCCAAAGTTTGCTCGATCCGGCTGTGACCAAGGGTGTGCTCGATCGGTTACGCAAGGGCAAGCATCTGCTCAAGGACGAACGGCTGGCGCGGCTTTCGGCCCAGGAGGAGCGCATTCTCGAGATGATCGCCGATGGAAAGACGAACCGCGAGATCGGAGACAAGCTCCACCTGGCCGAAAAGACGGTCAAGAACTACGTCACCAGCATCCTGTCCAAGCTCGAAGTCGCCCGCCGGGCGGAAGCCGCCGCCTACCTGGCGCGACACACGACAACGCCCGGAGCCTAAGCCTTCTGGCCTCGCCCGTCCTTAACGTCACGGGACTATTGGCAGGGTCGCTCACCGGCTGGCGGCGCTGGCGTGGTTCCGATGGCGCGGTCGTTGTCGACGCCAGGGTTCGCCTGGAAATGCCGGTCCCAAGACGACCGATTGGTGCCCACTAAGGAGGTGCCGTCGCCGTGAGCAATCTCCCGCGGCTAAGGCTGCTTCCAGTAGCGGCCTTGCCGTGTGCGGTCCGATCAGCGCCCATGCCATCGTGCGGGTCGTGGTGGATGCGTGCCGAGCGGCCGGCGCCATACCAAGCACGACCACCGCTCCAGCGACGTCATCCGCCGCGTGCGGATCGGCCTCCAGCATGAAGCCGAGCGCCCGAGCATGCGCCTTGTTCGCTGTGCCGACGAGCCACTCCCGGGGGAGCTCCTCAAGCGTAATCTCGACGGCGGCCACTGGCAGTTCCAGTTCGACGAAGTAACGGACGAAGAAGTCCATATCATGACTTTGGCTGTTCCCGCCCGCGGCGTACCGGACGAAGGTCCCGGCTGTTGCGGGACGCCGAGGCCGATTTTCAAGTGCAGAGGTGGACAGACACGGATACGGCATCCCGCCCGGATCGGAAGGACCAGCTGCTCGAGTCCGCGCTCATCCTCGCGTCGGACCTCTCCCTTCCGGTCGTGCTGCAACGGATCATCGAGCTGGCTGTCAAATTGACCGATGCACGCTATGGCGCGCTCGGAGTCGTCGGATCGGACGGGCGGCTCCGAGACTTCATTACGACCGGGCTGACGCCTGATCAACGCCACGCGATCGGGCCTCTGCCAGTCGGCAAGGGCATCCTTGGTGTCCTCATCCGTGAGGCGAAACCCCTTCGGCTGCAGCGAATCTCGGACGATCCGCGCCATGTCGGGTTTCCCGCCAATCATCCGCCAATGCAGTCCTTCCTGGGTGCGCCGGTGACGGCGAGGGGCAGGGTCTTCGGCAACATCTACCTGACCGAGAAGCAGAGTGCGAAGGAGTTCGATGCCGAGGACGAAGCCGCGCTCCTCGTTCTCGCAACGCAGGCGGGCGTCGCCATCGAAAATGCGCGCCTCTACGAGGAGGCAAGGCGACGGGGCCAGTGGTTGGACTCGGTCCGCGAGATCAGCTCGGCGATCCTCGCCGGCTCGGAGAGCGATACCGTGCTCCAGACCATCGCCCGGCGCGCCCGCGATCTGGTCAGTGCCGCGACCGCGACGATCGTCACGCCCTCGACCGGTGCCGACCACAATTCCCTCACGATCGCGGTCGCCGACGGCGCCCACGCCGATAAACTGCTCGGGTTGGCGGTGCCTATGGAGGGATCGGTCTCCGGCGACGTCATCAAAAGTGGCCTCTCGACTGCGCTTGCCGACGCATCGCGGGACAGCCGAGCCTACCAGCCGATGATCGCCCTCGGCAGCATGGGGCCGATGGCACTTGTCCCTCTGGTCCTTCGGGGGCGGCCGTTCGGCACGCTCATCGTGGCCAACCCTGTCGGGGGCGCCGTCTTTGACGAAGAAGCTGTCCGGCTGGTCGAGACGTTTGCGGACCAGGCATCGGTGGCACTCGAGTATGGTCGCGCCCAGCGCGAATTGAACCGGCTCAGTGTGCTCGACGAGCGCGAGCGGATTGGCCGTGAGCTCCACGACGGCGTCATCCAGTCACTTTTCTCGGTAGGGATGGGCCTGCAGGCGACCGCGAACCGCAGCCGCGATCCCGAGGTGGAGTCGCGTGTCGAAGCGGCGGTCACGGAAATCGACCGGGCTATTCGTGACCTGCGGAACTATATCTTCGGGCTCCGCCCCGGAATCCTGGCCGATCGCCAGCTGGAGCAGGCGCTCGAGGATCTCGCGCGTGAATTCGAGGAGAAGAGTGGCGTCACCACTGTGACCGAGATCGACGGCACGGTCGCCGCCGAGCTCGCGCCCCGCGCGGCCGACCTGGTGCAACTCACCCGCGAGGCGCTGTCCAACGTGGGCAAGCACGCCGAGGCCACGACCTGTCGGGTCAGTCTGCGTCGAGATGGCGATCAGGCGATCCTTGAAATCGATGACGATGGGCGGGGGTTCGACCCGGGTGCGCCGCACAGCGGGCTCGGCCTGCGCAATCTCATGGACCGAGGGCTGGCGATCGGTGGGCGGGTGACCGTCGAGAGCAAAGCCACAGAGGGTACCACGGTCAGGTTCGCCGTCCCGATCTGAAGATCCCTCCCTTGGAGGGCAGAAGTGCTGGAAACGTCCCGCTCATCTCGGGACCTGCGGCCCTGATTGGAATCGACTTCGGCGCCCAAGATGAGGTCGTTATGCAGGCCCAAGTCGGCCTCCAGACTTATATGCCGCTGCGGATCATGATCGTCGACGATCACGAGGTTGTTCGCGACGGGATCAAGGCGCTCTTGGCGGAAGAGGAAGGCTTGAGCGTCGCCGGCGAGGCCGGAGGCGTTCGTGAAGCCATCGAGCGGGCGGAGTGGGCGCGACCCGATGTCGTGGTGATGGATATCCGGCTCCCTGATGGAAGCGGGATCGACGCCACCCGGGAGATCCGCGCCCGCCTCCCCAACACCCAGGTCCTGATGCTGACCACCTTTGCCGACGACGAAGCATTGTTCGCTTCGATCATGGCCGGGGCTGCCGGATACGTCCTCGAGCAGGTGCATGGCGGTGATCTCGTGCGGGCCATTCGGGCCGTCGGGGCCGGTCAGAACTTGCTTGATCCCACCGTCACGAAAGCCGTTCTCGATCGGCTTCGCAAGGGCAAGCACCTGCTCAGCGATGAACGGCTTGCCCGGCTCTCGGCCCAGGAGGAGCGCATTCTCGGCGAGGTTGCGGGCGGCAAGACGAACCGAGAAATCGGCGCAGACCTGAAACTCGCCGAGAAGACCGTCAAGAACTACGTATCGAGCATCCTCTCCAAGCTCGAGGTGGCACGCCGGGCCGAGGCCGCAGCGTATCTCGCCCGGCATACGCAACGGGCCGGGTGAGAACCATAGGCGCGCCCCGCCAAACCCGGGATAGCTTCGCGGCTAGGACTTACAGCCTCCCCACAATCCACCGCTCGGCCGAATGCACGAGGAACAGGGCCGCAGCGGTTGCGCCTCCGAGGAAGTGAATGGCGATGTTCTCCAGTGCGGCCGCATTGAGGCCTCCGCTCACATTCTGAAGGCCGATCGCATACGGAATCACGGCAGCCATGCCGACGACGGCGGAGCCGATCGTGACGGCCTCCCACCAGTCGGTGCCCTTAAAGAGCCCGAATGCGGCCAGAGTGAAGCCAATGATGGCCGCATACGCTAGGACCTGAACCGCTGCCCAGACGGTCCCCGTGGCCGACTTTCCGACGAAAGCCGGCGTCAACCACAGATAGGTCGTTCCAAAGAGAAAGATTCCGATCGCCAGGATGTTCCGTACGCTAAGCATGGCTCACAACTCCTCTAGCACGATGGCTGAATAGACTCAATCAACTACCGGATTGAGAACGTCCATAGGGTCCTCGGTCCCCCATACGTAGGGCCGTTCGGTCCAGGTTGCGGCGTGCGCCGCGGCATTGATGCCGCGGGTGAGGTCGCGTCGGCCTGACCGCAGTGCTTCGGGGAGGATGTCCTGACGCGGACTCCTCCCCGAATTTACGTTTCGCTGCCACCGTTCGACCGATTTTCGACGTCGAGGGTTAGGCGAGGACGAAGACGACGCCTTCCATGGCCGCCGGGTACTCCGAGCTGCCCGGTCTGGCTTGCACACGCTTGAGCTCAGGGTTCCAGGTCGAGTGCGCATCACAGTAGTAGGGGTAGATGCCCGGCTTGTCGAAGCTGAAGGATGCATTGCCGTTGGCCGGGACGACGAACTTGAACTGGACGCTTACGCCCGGATCGGTCAGGACGGTGTGGGCGTCACTGTCAAGGTTGGTCCACGTGACCTGGGTGCCCTGTTTGACGGCGACGCTCAGCGGCAAGAACCGGTCGGCGTCGGGCATGACGATCTTCGCTTTGCCGGCGGAGAGTGGCAGGGCATCTCCCGCGACCAGGATGATGCCGTACATGGAGATGGGATAGGCGTCCGCACCCTTGTTGGCCTTGATCAATCCGGTGGTCCGATCGTAACTAGAATGCGCGTCGCAGTAATATCCGTAGATCCCGGGCTGGCTGAATGTGACTTTGGCCGACTTGCCCGGCTCCACAAGCAGCTTGAAATCGACCGGGTCGGTCGGCATGGAAACGACGGTATGGGCATCGGCGTCCTCGTTGGTGAAGGTGACCGTCCCGCCTGGCGCGATCTCGAGGAGGAAGGGCTCAAAGCGATCGGCCTTGGGGATCGTGACCGAAGCGGTGCTCGGCAGGCCGGCCGCACTTCCGCCAGAGGCTGACCCACTTGAGCCGCCGCAGGAGGCGGTTAGGACAGCAACGGCGCCGAACAACCCCAGCGCGGTAACGCGAGGTGTGATTGACGGCATGTTCATGCGAAATGCTCCTTGATCGGAATTTGAGATGAGTATCCGGTCTGCGGCCCGTATCCCCTAGGGACCGGCCGTCCTGAGCTGAAGGGGACGAAGGTCCTGTCCCTCGCCCATTCGCTAGGGTCGCTCGGCGGTCTTGATCGGCAAGACGGCGTCGTAGGATGTACTGGCCGTCTCAGCTACCACGGTGACCGTCCAGCTTCCGGCCAGCGACAACCTGGTGCCCTCCGCCGTGTAGATGCCGTCACTAAGACCGCGCAGCTCGAGGACCGATTCGCCGACCTCTGGGCGAGCCGGCAAATCGAACAATAGGAACAAGCGGGCCCCGCTGACCGGCCGATTTGTTTTAGAGTCGCGTACCGTCACCGTAAACCGGTTCAGGCCGGGGTACCCTGGGGCGACGTCGAGTTTGACCCGGACGGCCGAACCGTAGTCGACGCCCTCCACGGTGAGATGTGGGAAATTCTGTGCCGCCACCGCTCGAACGAAACTGGGCGGTGGCAGCGTGGTGAGAAACGCCGCGGCGACCATGATCACCACCGCCAGCACCAACTCGCCTCGAGAGATCCAGCGCAGGCGGGGAATGCCGCCGACGCCCATGCGCACGTAACGCCAGCGGTTCATCGCTGCCAGCGGGGCGATGGTGAAGAAGAGCGCGGTTTTGGCGAGAAGCAACCAACCGAAGGTCGTTCCAAACAGGTTCGACCAGCTGCCGACCTCGTCGATCCCACGAACGAGTCCCGTCAAGATCATGGCAGCAAAGGCGACCCCCGCGACCAAGGAAAAGCGACGCACCGCGCGTGCCTTGTCGATCGTGGGCAAGCCACGGATCCCGACGAGCACGGCCGCCAGTCCGCCGATCCACACCGCGTAGCTCGACACGTGCAACCAGTGAACCGGGATCATGAGCCAGGCGAGGGAACTGGAGGCCGCGTGGCTGACGGTCGCGTTGGCCACCATGGCCAGGGCGCTAAGTCCAGCACAGACGGCGAGCGCCATCCGCCGAGCGGTTCTCTGCAGCCTCCAGGCGGCGAACACAGCCAGTCCCGCCGCGGCGATCGGCAGGATGACGAGTTCCATCCCATGCGCCAGCGATGTGCCAAGGAAAAGCGACCAATCGACGCCAGCGTTCTCACGCCCGGCCTCGGCGACCATGAAGGCTCCGATGAGAGCCAGCACATCGCCTATGCCGACCACCAGCAACACCGCGAGCGAGAAATCCTGGAGGGCGAGGAGATCGACCCAGGCGCCGCCCAGCAGAAGGCCATAGCCGGCGTCGAGTCCCCATCGACCGATGACCCCGAGCGGCGATGGTGGAGCGGCGGATGGAGCCACGGCCAGCGGAATGGGTGGCACGGGCTGGGCACCGACCGCGAAGGCGAAGACGCCGGTGGCGACGTGACCGTCGATCGCGGAGACCGTGCGCCAGCTCACCGTATAAACACCATCGACCAGCGGCGGGAGCGCAATGGCAACGGTCGTGGGCGCCCCGGATACGGCTTGCGACGGCCCGCCGGCCACCTGGCGACCGGACGTATCCAGGATCTGGACCTGCGAAAGCTTTGGATCCGGTGCCTCGGTGAACGTGATGATGACCGCGCTCGGTGCGTGCGCAAGGGTGGCTCCGTCGGGCGGGTCGGACAGCCTCACCAGGGAGTGGGCATCGGCACCGACGCTGATCACAAGCGCAGCGCTAGCCGCCAGCAGTGCCGCCGTGAGGAAACGCTGCACGCTGGCCGACAAGCCTAGCAGGCGTTGACGCCGCTCGCAACGCGGGCCAACGCGCTGTCGGGGAATCGCCATCGGATCGAGCCGACCGGACGCGTCAGCGACACCAGTCGTTCAATCCGGGCCGGTCTGGATCACGACATCAAGGTCCGGCACCTGGTCCACATCGGCGACGGCCGTGACGGTGAGGCCCCGTCATAGGCGCCATCGCGGCGCTCGTGACCGACTGCAGCATCGTGGTCGAGCGAGTCGAGCCGACCGGTTAAGACACGTTACTCTCGCTTAGCTGGCCGCTGCGGACCGGCGGCGCGGTGCGATTTCTTCGCTTGCGCCCGAGCGCGAGTGGCCTCCTGCTCGGCTGACGTCGCCCGCTCCGCGGCTCGCCTGGCGGCGGCCGCTGCCTCTGTCGCCTCCTCGCGCAAGCGCTGCGCTGTCTGCGTGGCTCGCTCAGCCAGTTCTTCATCCGCGCGTGCGGCGCGCTGTGCCAGATCGGCGGCTCGCCGCGCCTCAGCCTGCTCGGCCTGACGGCCGCCGGCCGGCGCCCCGCCCGCGCCAAACATCTCGAGCATGTCATCGCGCGGATGCGGCTCCGTCACCAGCGCTCCATTCCGTAGCCGGTCCCAGGCCTGGCCGCCATCGAGCGCGGCCAGCCGAAGGATCTCGCGCATACGTCGAAGCGTTTCTTCCCCGGCAGGGTGCCCGCCCTGGCGAAGCACGTCCGCCCCGGCAACGCCGGCCGCTTCGAGCCGCCGCTGGAACTCTTCGGACGCCGTCCGCAGCTCTCGCGCCGAGTTTGAACGGCCACTGGCGGCTGCCGCTTGCGCTCTGGCAACCGCCTGGGCGGCGCTCCGTAAGCCGTCGAGCGTGGCTCGGTCGACGTGGTTGACGGCCCACAAGGGTAGGGACGGTTTCTTGAGCGCGGAGACTTCGCGGGCCAGGTCGGCCTGGCCGGACGCTTTCAGCTCCTTCACCTTCGCGTTGCGACGCGACGTGAATTGGTCCAGGGGCTGACCCAGCAGCTCGGCAGTCAACGAGTCAAGGCTCACCTGACTCGATGCTACTGCCGAGCTGCCTCGTTGGCTTTGAACAAGCCGGGACGAGTGCCGTAAGTCTGTCGTTTCGCCGGGCGAACGACCCTATCACCCGGAGCACTGCCATGAGAGCGTGATGGCGGACGAAATTAGGAAAGGCCGCTCACGCAAAAATGGCCAGGAGGACCGGAATGCAACCATATCAAGGAGAACTCAAAGAGGTCGCGAAGCACAACGACGATTTCCGGCGCGTGCTGTTTACCGCCACAAACTCACAGCTTGTCATCATGGCGCTGCCCGGAGGTGAGGAAATCGGCGAGGAGGTTCACCAGGTCGACCAGATCCTCTACGCCGTCGAAGGCGACGGCGAGGCCTTCCTCGACGGGCGGCGGATGTCTTTCGAAAAGGGGGATGCGGTCGCCGTACCTGCCGGCACGCGACATAACATCCGCAATGCGGAAAAGAAACCGCTGAAGCTCTTTACCGTGTATGCGCCACCGCAGCATCCCGCCGGAACCGTGCATCACACCAAAGCGGAAGCGCTTGCCGCTGAGGCGAAGGAGCCTGTACGCAGTGAACGGCAATGACCTTCAGGTTGTCGAATAACTGGGGCACCGCACTCGGTGTCTGCCTCGCCATCGATCTGATCGGCAGTTTGGGTGCCAATGCCTGGCGGCAGCGGTCCTATCAGCCGTCGTAGGGGCTCATGGAAAGCCTCGTCGTCTACGACTCACAATTTGGCAACACCAAGAAGCTTGCCGAAGCTATCGCCGACGGATTGTGCGGCCTCGGGTCGGTTCGCCTTCTCGGTCTCGACAGGCCACCGCCCAAGGATCTAGGAACAGTCGACCTGTTAATCGTTGGCGGCCCCACGCAGCTACGTCGGATGAGCGCACGGATGCGTGAGTTCCTCGATCTGTTGGAGACCAAAACGGCGAGCGGGATGGTCGCCGTGACCTTCGATACCAGGTACCGTGTGCCGGCGGCGTTCTCCGGTTCGGCTGCAAGACTGATCGCCAGGAAATTGCGGCGGGTGGGCATCCCTGTTTTCACTCGGCCGGAGAGTTTTTTCGTGAGCCGCCGTGTCCCAGAACTGGAGCAGGGCGAGGCAGAGCGGGCCGCAGGCTGGGCGAGGAGCCTCGCCGCCAGCCTGGCCCTAAGTCATTGGTGCGCAACGTGACGTAGCATCTTGGGGTGGATCGCCTCGACCCAAACCCAGCGCGATTGATCGCCTTATTCGGTTCCGGCGAGACGAGTCCGGCAATGACGTCGGTCCACCAGGACCTGATTGCCCGGGTGAGCCAGCCAATCCTCAACGCAATCCTTCTCGATACGCCTTTCGGCTTCCAGGAGAACGCCGACGAGATCGCCGCCCGCATCGTTGTCTACTTCCGCGATCACGTCGGATCGGAGATCACGCTTGCCTCCTTCCGCCACAGCGGGCGGGCCACGGCGCTGGCGGTCGAGCAATTTCTCGGCAGCATTGTCGGCGCGAATTACGTTTTCGCCGGCCCCGGCAGCCCGACCTACGCGTTGCGCCACTGGCGCGATCACGGAGTGCGCGACCGTTTGATCGACAAGGTCACGCATGGCGGATGCCTTGCGTTTGCGAGCGCTGCCGCGATCGGGCTCGGAGCCTACGCCCTCCCGGTTTACGAGATTTACAAGGTGGGCGATGACCCATCGTGGACTGAGGGGCTCGACGTGTTAGGCGCGATCGGTCTGCGCTGCGCCGTCATCCCCCACTACAACAACCGCGAGGGCGGGACACACGACACCCGCTTCTGCTACATGGGCGAGACGCGGCTGCGTCGCCTCGAATCGATGCTCCCCGACGATGTGCTGATCCTCGGGGTCGATGAGCACACCGCCTGCATCATCGATGTCGACGCGCAAACCGTGACCGTGCGCGGACCGGGCGGTGTCACGGTCCGGCGCCGAGGCATGGAACGCCGCTGGGAACGGACTACGTTTCCCTTAAGCGAGTTGCTGGATGGCCAAAGCCCCCACCCTACCCTCCCCCGCGAGCGGGCGAGGGACGATGGCCCTCCTGTCCTCTCCCAAGGGGGGAGGGAGAACGGCTCCGAGCAGACACGTGCCTGGGGCGCGAGCGGGCGTGACGCCCTCGCTCGCCGCGACGTCGACGGGCTGGTCGCTGCGATCCTCGAGATGGAAAGCGTGCTGCACGAGTGGAGCGCCGACCTCGCCGGCACCGATGAGCGCGACCGCGGGCGGGCCGAGATGCGTCAGCTGGTCGTCCGTCTCGGCGAGCTGGTGCGCGGCGGCGCGCAGGCCCGTATGCGCGAGCAGCTGGAGCCGCTCATCGACGTCCTGCTGTCCCTACGCGGCGAGGCCCGGCGCGCCCAGCGCTTCCATGACGCCGATCGCCTGCGCGAGATCCTGGCGCAATGTGGCGTGGAGGTTGAAGACACTCCAACCGGGACGGGGTGGTCGCTGGCCCACAGGTAAGCGCCGGACAGACAAAGACACGCGCCATTCGGCTGGGCGGGCGCGAGATCCCGGTTGTGCTCCCCAGCCCTAAGGACCCGCGGTTGCGGCTCGGTGCGCATTTCAAGCTGTCGATCGCGCAGATCTCAGCGATATTCCGACGCAGTAGCGCCGTCTAATCGGCGGCCGGCGCGCACGCGGCGGCGCGCTCCAGAAGCAGCTTGCGTTCGCGCGCATTCCGCGTCAGTGATGCGGCGCGTTCGAACTCCGCGCGTGCCTCGTCGAACCGGTCGAGCTTGGCGAGGAGGTCACCTCGAACGCTGGGCAAGAGGTAATAGGACTTGAGTGACGGCTCCGACGTCAGCGTGTCGACCAGCTCGAGGCCGGCCGCCGGACCAAACGCCATTGCGAGGGCGACCGCGCGATTGAGCTCCACCACCGGTGATGGCGTGAGCTGGGCCAGCGCATCGTAGAGCGCCGCGATGCGCGGCCAATCCGTCTCTGCCGGCGTTTGTGCCCGCGCGTGACAGGCAGCGATCGCGGCCTGCAGTGCGTAGGGGCCGAGCGTGCCACCGAGCTGCTCCGAGCGGTCGAGCGCTAAGAGGCCACGACGGATCAGCAGCTGGTCCCAGCGCCCCCGATTCTGATCGAGCAGCAGCACGGGCTCGCCGGAAGGACCAACCCGGGCGCGCAGGCGCGATGCCTGGATCTCCATCAGCGCGACCAGGCCGTGGACCTCTGCCTCGTTCGGCACCAGCTCGGCCAGGATACGGCCGAGCCGGAGCGCATCGTCGCAGAGTTCGGGACGCAACCACGCGTCGCCGGCTGTCGCCGAGTAGCCCTCGTTGAAGATCAGGTAGACAACTTCCAGTACCGATGAGAGGCGGGCGGCCAATTCGGCCCCGCGAGGGACCTCGAAGGGAACGCGCGCCTCGGCGAGGGTGCGCTTGGCCCGGACGATCCGCTGGGCAACGGTGGCCTCCGGGACGAGGTAGGCGCGCGCGATCTCCTCGGTGGTGAGCCCGCCGAGGAGACGGAGCGTAAGGGCGACGCGCGCTTCGGTCGAAAGAGTGGGGTGACAGGCAGTAAAGATGAGGCGCAACAGGTCGTCGCCCATGTCATCCTCGATCGCCGCGTCGAAGTCGCGCTCCGCGACTTCCTGTTGTGCGCCCAGCAGCTCGTGACCGAGCTCCTCGTGCTTCCGTTCGAGCGATTTCCGTCGCCGCAGTAGATCGATCGCCCGATGTTTCGCCGTGCCCATGAGCCACGCGCCGGGCTTGGCGGGGACGCCAGACACGGGCCATTGCTCGAGGGCCGCGACCAGGGCGTCCTGGGCAAGTTCCTCCGCCAGGCCGACGTCGCGCACGATATGTGCCAGGCCGGCGATCAGCCGGGCTGACTCGATGCGCCAGACGGCGTCGATCGTGCGGTGGGTATCGGACGTATTAGGCCTTGGCGGCCGCCTGGGCCCGCAGGCGCTCGTCCTGCTCCCTCAGCTCCGTCGTGTACGCGGGCCCGAGCTCTTCCGCCTCGACCACCTGACGGATCTCAATCTCGAGCGGACCAAGGCGTCGCTCCAATTCCGCCGCCTCCGCGCTGCCGGTGGCCCACGGGCCGCGCTTCAGCCACTCGATCGCTTCTTCCTTCGACTTCACCTGCCAGAGCCAGTAGCCGGCGATCAACTCCTTGGTCTCCGCAAAGGGACCGTCGATCACCGTCGCCTTTCCGCCGGAGAACCGGACGCGCGCCCCTTTCGAGCTGGCGTGCAGGCCGTCGGCCGCAAGCATCACGCCGGCCTTGACCAACTCCTCGTTGTACTTCCCCATCTCCTCGAGCAGCGCCTGGGTGGGCATGATGCCCGCCTCGGATTCCTTGTTCGCCTTCATCACGATCATGACTCGCATCCCAAGTTCCTCCTTGTTGCCGTCACCCGCCGGCGATGGCGCCGATGACCAGGAACGGCTCCGTGCCGGACGCCACCGCCTCCGGCAGTGGCGAATCCGGTGGCTCATTCGAGAGATCCTGCTCGCAGGCGTAGAACCGGATGAAGGCCCGACGCTTGTGCGTGACCTGGTCGCGGATGGTGCCGCGGAGCATCGGATAGCCGGCCTCGAGCGCATCGAGGACTGACGCCTGGGTCGCAGGCCCAGTGACCTCAACCTTCAACTCGCCGCCCACGCGCGCCAGGTTGCGCAGGTGCGCCGGAAGGACGACCCTGATCATCGGAGCGTCTGGACTTCCACCGAGTAGACCGCGGGAAGATCGCGAACGATGGGAGCCCAACTGTCTCCGGCGTCCGCCGATCCGTACACCTGCCCACCGGTGGTGCCGAAGTAGATGCCGGGCGATTCCAGCGTGTCGACCGCCATCGCGTCGCGCAGCACGTTGACGTAGCAGTCGCTTTGCGGCAATCCGTTGGTCAGCGCTTCCCAGTCGTTGCCGCCGGTGCGGCTGCGATAGACGCGCAGTTTTCCATCGGGTGGCACGTGCTCCGAGTCGCTCTTGATCGGCACGACGTAGATCGTGTTCGGCTCGTGCGGATGGACGTCGATCGGGAATCCGAAGTCGCTGGGCAGATTGTCGCTGACCTCGCGCCATGAGTCGCCGGCATCATCGCTGCGCATCACGTCCCAGTGCTTTTGCATGAACAGCGTGTCCGGGCGCGCCGGATGCATCGCGATCCGGTGCACGCAGTGGCCGACCTCGGCGTTCGGATCGGGGATACCTTCGGAATGCAGGCCCTTGTTCGCGGGTCGCCAGCTCTTGCCGCCATCCTCGGTCTTGAAGACGCCCGCGGAGGAGATGGCGATGAACATCCGATCAGGATGCTTCTTATCGAGAAGGATGGTGTGCAGGCACATCCCACCGGCGCCCGGCGCCCAGCTGGGCCCGGTCTCGTGTTGGCGCAGGGCGGGCAGCTCCTCCCAGTTCTGTCCGCCGTCGGTTGAGCGAAACAGCGCCGCGTCTTCAACGCCGGCGTAGACCAGGTCCGGGTCGGTCAGCGATGGTTCGAGATGCCAGACGCGCTTGAACTCCCATGGCCGCGGCGTGCCGTCATACCAGAGGTGTGTGCCCGTCGCGCCCTCGTACGCGAACTTGTTCCCGACTGGATTCCAGCTCTTGCCACCGTCGTCGGAGCGTTGGATGACCTGCCCGAACCAACCGGTGTTCTGGGCGGCGTAGAGCCGATTCGGGTCAGCTGGCGATCCCTTGACGTGGTAGACATCCCAGCCGGTGAAGTGCGGGCCGCTGATGTCCCATTGCTTGCGCTTGGCATCCGAGGTCATCACGAACGCGCCCTTGTGCGTCCCAACCAGTACCCGAACTCCGCTCATTCCTCATTCCTCCCTGAATCAAGCCTTCGAGCCCTACGAGAATACGGCACGTCGCCGGTCTAAGCCGGGATCTCTTCTTCCTCGATCGGGACCTCAACGTGCTCGGCGGTGGCTTCGCGCCGAAGCACCGTCGCCGCAACGACGAGCGACACGAATCCGAGTCCTGTCGCCACGGTCCAGGCGAGGTGGAACCCTCCGCTCAAGGCTGGCGTGATGGCCTGTCCCTGGCCGAGCAAGTCGCTCGTGCGACTCGTCGACAGCGTGGCCAGCACCGCCAGCCCGAGCGCACCACCGACCTGGGCCGTCGTCTGGATCAACCCCGAGGCGAGCCCCGAATCGCTCGGCGTCGTGCGCGCCATCGCCAGCACCGCTAGAGATGGGAAGGCGAGCCCGGCGCCGATCCCGAGCAGCGCCATCGGAATGAACAGATCCGGAAAGTAGTTGGTGATCATTGGCCCGACCGCGGCGAACCCGAGCGCGATGGTGACCAGGGCCAGGCCAGCCAGCAGCACGGGGTGGGCGCCAAATCGCATGATCAGCCGGGCGGTAACGCCAATCGACAGCCCGCCCATCCCCAGGGCGACGGGCAGGAACGCGAGCCCAATCGCCAGTGGCCCGTAGTGGAGCACCCGCTGCAAATCGAGGGAACCGAGGAAGAAGAAACTGAACATGGCCGGGGCCGACAATGCCTGGATCACGTTCGCACCCGAGAAGTTGCGCGCCCGGAAGAGGCGAAGCGGCAGCAGCGGTGTGGTCGCCGTCGCCTGGCGAACGATGAACCCGACCAGCAACAGGCTCGCGACCGCGCCAAGTCCGAGCGTGTGCAACGAACCCAATCCATAGGTCGACGATTCGACGATGGTGTAGACGCCCAGCATCAGAGCCGCCGTAATGAGCACCGCACCGAGCGCGTCGGCGCCGCTCCGCAGACCGATACCGCGGTCGGACTGGAGCAACCGAACTGCGAGCACGGCGATGACGATCCCGATCGGGAGGTTGACGAAGAAGATCCAGTGCCAGCTGACCGCCTGGGTGATCAGGCCCCCGGCGAGCAGGCCGATCGAGGCGCCCGCCGAGGCGACGAAGCTGAAGATGCCAATCGCCTTCGCACGCTCCGCCGGCTCCGGGAACATGGTGACCACCATGCCCAGGATCACGGCTGTGCTCACGGCGCCGCCGATTCCCTGGAGAAAGCGCGCGGCAACCAGCATCGGCTGGCTGATCGACAGCCCGCACAACAGCGAGGCGGCAGTGAACATGAAGAGACCGATCAGGAAGATCCGCTTGCGACCGACCAGATCGCCCAGCCGGCCGGCGAGCAGTAACAAACCGCCATAGGCGATCAGGTAGGCGTTGACGACCCAGGCCAGGCCGGCTTGGGAGAAGCCGAGGTCGTTTTTAATGGACGGGAGGGCGACGTTGACGATCGTCTGATCCAGCACGATCATCAGAAAGCCGGTGCACAGGATGACCAGCGCCAGCCAGCGCGAGTCGCCTGTTCGAGATGACGGCCTCGAATCGATCATCAACTGCCCCATGTCGTTCTTGTTGTTCAACCGCATTGCGCTTCTCCTCTATTCCGTGTCATGAACCCTTAGACGGCCCTCGGCGAGAAAATCATCGATCTCGCCGCCCTTTCCACACCGGGGGCGGCTATTGGGCTGAACCTCGTTCTATTGATGCGTCGAACGAGGGCGCGCCAAATCGACAGGGCAGGGTGAGAGGAGTGCCGTTAGGCTGGTTTCTGGAAGCGGCTGTAGGGCGAGCGGCGCTGCACTTCGGAGTTGAGCCGGGCCAGGGTAACGTCGTCGCCCACGTACTTGCTCAGCCGGCCGATGTGTTCGACCGGGACGAAGATGCGGTCGCCCTGCGCATACTCGAGTTGCAGGAACTGGGTGGTCGTCCCGTCCGCGCCTTCCATCTGACGGGTCCCGGTATACCGGCTTAATCCGTGGGTGGTATGGAGGACCAATTCGCCAGGAAGGAATGGGGAGGTGAACTCGGCTGGCACGTGTTCACTATATATACCGCATGGAGGGGGCTCTCAAACATGCCGGGAGGTGAGGGTCGCAGCGGCGCTGGCGACCGACACCAGCCCGATCGCCAGCAGATCGCGCATGGATAGCCGCTGACTCAGAAAGAGAAAGCCCGCTGCGGCGCCCACGGCCGGTTCCAGGCTCATCAGGATGCCGAACACCTGGCTGGATAAGCGGCGCAGCGCGGCGAACTCGAGCGAAAAGGGAATCGCCGAAGACAGAATCGCAACCACCAGACCGAGGCCGAGGTTGCGCACGTCCAGCAGTCGCGTACCGGCGGCCGCGATCCCAAAGGGTGCCAGCGCGAGCCCACCCACCGTCAGCGCGAGCGCCAG
>VBHO01000154.1 GCA_005882045.1 Chloroflexota bacterium
AACTCGATCGTGACGGCGATCCCGAGCGGGATGCGGGCAATCGATTGGTAGAAGCACAGGTTCATCCCGGCGATGATCAGCCCGAAGGGCACGACCTGTCTCCACTGCGCGGCCGACAAGCGGCGCAAGCCTGGCCTCGCGATCGCCAGCAAAATGAGCGCGCCGAATCCGACCCGCAAAAAGACGGTGGCGGTCGGACCGAGATAGGGGAACAGGCGCCGGGCGACGGTCGCGCCCAGTTGGACGGAGGCGATCGCGCCGAGCGCGTAAAGAGGAGCTGGCAGCGCCGGCCGCCTGTCCGCGGTCATCCGCACAGC
>VBHO01000155.1 GCA_005882045.1 Chloroflexota bacterium
CCGCGCGGCTACGAGAGAAGCGGAACGGTGCGTCGAGGACGGTCAGCACGATCAGCGTGAGCAGCGCGCCGACCGCGATGTACCAGGGCCAGGGACCCATCACACTGAGCAGGCTTCCCTGGGCCGGCACCTGCCTCAAGTAGAGGTAATTCCCGCCGGTTACCAGGTCGACGAGCCCGATGACGGCCGCGAAGGCGAGCGTGATCAAGAAGACCCGGCGGACTGCGCCGGCGCGCGGCTGGAGGCGCAGCCCGATGACGAGGAACAAGGCCGCGAGCACGACGAGGTCGTGCGTCGCATAGAACTGGAGGTAGGGAAAGGCCGGGAAATGATCGCGCAGGTCGGGCGTCAGGAGCGCCTGAACCGTGCCCCCCAGGCCCCAAAAATAGGCGACCTCGACCAGCACCGCTTGCCGCCAGACGAGGGCCGCGGCGGCCACGAAGCCGCCAACATCGCACAGCTGCACGGGCAGGCTCAGCGCCGCCGACCAGGTGTGATTGGCGAGCACGTAGGGCTGCCAGCTCAGCTCGGTGATGACGATACCGGCGGCGATCATCGCCGCCACCATGCCGCTCCAGCGTCCGGGCGCGCGCCTCGCGGCAGTGCAGAGGGCCGCCGCGGCGACGGCCAGCACGACCAGGGGGACCAGGTGCTCTAGCGAGAGGCTTCCCACCCGGCGTGGATTTTAAGGGAGCGCGCTCAGGCCGCTTTCTTTCGCTTGCGCGTCGCTGCGGCTTTGCGCGATGAGGCCGCCCTGGGTGCAGGTGCCGGCCGGGCGCGGCGCTTCTTCGGCGCCGCCGTGGCCTCGTGCTCGACGGGGTCGAGCCGAGCACTGAGCTTCTTCAGTCCCGTCTGAAGATCGTCGAGCTGGTGGCGGAGCGCGCCGGCGCTCTGCCGCTTGGCCCGGTGAAGGAACCCGCTAAAACCCACCGACGCCCTTCGCGTCGCCTTCTGGCTGCGCCGGAACCACTCCTCGAGTTTCGCGTCGGCGCGCTTGAGCACGATCTCGAACTGGTCGCCGCGCCTCGAGGGGCTCATACCCATCAAACGGGTCGGTCGCGAGGAGCTTGCGGCCGGGTGATTCTGGCTACAGGCGCAGCGGTCGGGGCTGCGCGAAGACGGCCGCCGGATCGTCCTTCCATACCGCCGGCTGGACGTCGATGTACAGCTCGATCTCGTTTCCGTCCGGGT
>VBHO01000047.1 GCA_005882045.1 Chloroflexota bacterium
CCGGATAAGAGTGCGCCCACCACGAATCCAGTATCGCGCCACAATCGGTAGACGCCGACCGCCGACGCTCGCCAGGCCGGATGGGCCACGTCGCCGATCGCCGCCAGCAACGTCGGATAGGCCATTGCGGTCCCAATGCCCAGGCCGATCGCCCCAAGGGCCCAGATGGCAAAGCCCTGCCCGATGGCGATCACAGCGAGGGAAACCGCCTGCGCGACCAGCCCTCCGGCGATCAGTCCCTTCCGGCCGATTCGATCGGAGAGCGCGCCGGTGCCCAACTGGCCCACGCCCCACACGAGCGGGTACAGCGCGACGATGACGCCGATTCCCGTGAGCGATAGCCCATGACGAGCGAAGTACAGCGGAAACACTCCCCACGCCATGCCGTCATTGAGGTTGTTGGTCAGACCAGCCGCGCAACTTGCGGAAAGCGCCCGCTCATTGAAACTCGTGTCGACGAAGACCCGGCGCATCGTGAGCGCCGGCTGACTATTACGCTGACCGGCAGCACCCTCGAAACGCGCGTGGCCGCGCGTCTCGCGCACTAAGAGAACTGAGAGGCCAAGGCCAAGACCCGCGTACGCCAGACCAAGGAAGAAGGGTTGCGGACGAAGGCCGGCATGTTGGGCGACGAACCCGGTCAGGTAGGCGGTCACCGCCAGGGCGCCGTAGCCCGCCGCTTCGTTGAGGCCCATGGCCAGGCCTCGCCGTACAGGACCGACGAGGTCGATCTTCATGTTGACGGTCATCGACCAGGCCAGGCCCTGATTGATGCCGAGCAGGACATTGGCCAGGATCACCCAGCCCCAACTCGGAGCCCAGATGAGCAGCAGCGGCACGGGCAAAGCCGCCAGCCAACCGGCGACGAGGATCGGTTTGCGACCAAAGCGATCAGAGAGTGGCCCGGCAGCGAAATTGGTGAGCGCCTTGGTCGCCCCAAAGGCAACGATGAAGGTGAGGGCCGCCGTGACAGCGGTCAGATGAAAGACCTGCGTGGCGAGCAGTGGGAGGACGGTGCGTTCCTGCCCGAGCATGCCGCCGACGAGTGCATTGACGCCGACCAGCAGGCTGAACTGGGCGAGGTTCGCCCGGAGTCCGAGCGCGATCGCTCGCGGGCGCGGTGCGGCGGCGGTCATTCGATGCTGATCGGCCGATTCGCGCTGCGCCAGGCGTCGAAACCGCCGTCCAGGACCGCCAGACTCTCGCGACCCTGTCCCTCGAGCAGGCTGGCGGCGGTCATCGCCCGCTCGCCATGACCACAGTAGACGGTGAGGGGCCCAGCTGGAATGGCGGCGGCGGCTGCCCTCACGCTTCCGAGCTCCACGTGCCGCGCACCCGGAATGTGCCCACTGGCCCACTCGGTCGCCTGGCGGACATCGAGCGGCGTACCTTGCGGCTCCTCGTCGACCTGGCGAATGGCAATCGTCGACACGGGCAAGCCAGCCGCCTGCCAGGCACCGATGCCGCCCTCCAGCTCACCAACCAGGTTTTCGTATCCGATCTTCAAGCACTGCTCGACGAGATCTCGAGCATCCTGGCCGGGCGACCGGACGAAAACCAGCGGCTCCTCAGCCGGCACGATCCAGCCGAGCCACGAGACAAAGGCGGGACGCAGCGCAATCGATAGGGCGGCGGGGATATGGCCGCGGGCAAAATCCGCAAACGGGCGGACGTCGACCGCGATCGCACCCGCTGCCTGTTGGCGGCGAAATTCGTCGACCGAGAGGAGCGCGAGCTCGGGTGGCTTGAGTCCATAGAGCCGCGTGCCCCGTTGGTTCACGCTTCGCAGCCGGAGGAAATAGGGCGGATAGGTTCCCAGGCCGCCCAGGAACGAATGGACGAATGCATCCTCGGTAACGGTGGTAAACATAGGACTCTCGTGCCGCTCCCTCCCGAGAGTCGTCGTCCGCTGTCCGCCCGCGCCGGGTGAACAAAACGAGCCCGCCCCATGGGTTGGGTAGACAGCCAGGTCATCAGGCAGCCCGACCAGGCGCTGGTGGGCCGAGCGATAGAGCTCGCGAGCGAGCGGATGCGTCTGCTCCGGTCCGATCAGGTCAGGCCGCGCCGCGCCGCCAGGGAGGACGGCTCCTCCACTGAACAGCGCCAGCGCCTTCGGGCCGTCAAGCACGAGATAGGCCAGGTGCTCGGGTGTGTGCCCGGGGGTTGCCAGTGCACGGAGTGTCAATCCGTTAAGGTCGACCTCCTCCCCATCTTCGAGTCCGCGATACGCCGTGGCTAAATGCGACGCCGCCGGTGCAAGGATGGTGGCTCCGAACGCGGCCAGCTCGCGGCTACCCGAGACGAAATCGGCATGAAGGTGCGTCTCCACCGCAAACGCAATCCGCAGGTTGAGGCGTTCCGCCAGTTCGACGTAGGGGGCCGGATTCCGACTGGGGTCAAGGACCAGCGCCCGGCCGCCGCCGAGCGCCACCAGATAGGACGCGTTTCCCAGCCCCTCGTCCACAAGCGGCACGATCTCCGAGCTATCGACCTCGACGGCGAGCCCGCTCATCAGGTCGCCGGCTTGACGCCACCGACCAGGATGTAGCCGAGGTACGGGACTGCCTTGGTGATGCGCGGCATCAGCCAGGCCATCTTGCGTAGGTAGGCCACGCGCGACAAACCACGAAACATGCAAGCCAAGGCATTGATGAAACCTTCGTCCTGGATGAAGCCGCGAGGCGTCATCATCTCGAACGGTCCGGATCGCACTTCGATGGCAGAAAGGCCGGCATCCCTATAGATGCGTACCCAGCCGTCGAGCTTGTCGAGCTGCAGGCCTGGACACACCTGGCCGAGGAAGATCTCGCGGGCTTCCTCGGTCGGGGGCTGACGCCAGAAAAACTCGGTGGCAAGCACCATCCCATTTGGCCGGCAGACGCGGACCAATTCTCTGGCGGCGCGTTGGCGGTCGACGAACATCGTCACCGCCTCGGCGATCACCCGGTCGAACGTACTGTCGGCGAATCGCAGCGCGAGGATATCCCCTTGCTCGATCTCTATGTTTCGCTCGAGGCCGGCACGCCGGACATTACGGCGGGCCCGCTCGAGCATGATCGGCGAGATGTCGATTGCCGTCACGGCGGTTCCGAACCGACGCGCCATTTGAATGGCCGTGGTCCCGACGCCGCAGCCAACGTCGAGTGCCTTCTGACCCTCCTGCAAGCGGGCGAGGTTAAAGAGTTCCTCGGTCGAGCGACGGCCACCTGGATGGATGACACGCTTACCCATCACGGCCATAAATGCATAGGGATCCAACGAGGTGACGTCGAGTTCTGATCGGGTCAGCGTGGCTGGCATCTCACGACCTCCCTTCATCGATAGCCATCACCGGAAGGCCTGCGGCCTTCCATTCCGGCAACCCGTCTTCCAACCGTCTGGCACGAAGGCCGGCCTGCCGCAGGACACGGACGGCCTTGTGGGCAAATGCGCAGTATGGGCCGCGGCAGTAGGCCACGACTTCTTTGTCGCGGGGCAGTTCGCGGAGTCTCCGGCGGAGCTCAGCCAGAGGGATCGAGATCGCGGGCGGCAGATGGCCTGCCGCAAATTCCTCCGCTGGCCGGACGTCCAATACGATCACGTCGTCTCCCCGCTCAAGCCGCCGAAGCAATTCAGCCCGCGTCACGGGCTCGAGACTGTCCGGGGCGCCGAGGTAGGCGTCGGCCAGTTGGCCAACCTCTGCCCGGTGCTGGGCGGCCACGCCACGCAGATTGCGCCACAGGTCGAACACCTCCGGATCCCGAAGCTCGTAGTAAATGCGAGTGCCGTCGCGCCGGCGCCGCACTAGGCCGACCTCTCGAAGCACTTGAAGATGCTGACTCGCATTCGCGACGGAAAGGCCGGTTTCGGCAGCCAGCCGTTCGACGGCGCGCTCGCCATTGGCAAGGACGTCGACGATCTCGAGCCGCCGGCCGTTCGCCAACGCCTGGGCCAGGCGAGCGAACTCATCGAACAGGGCGGTCTTGGTTGCTCGGCTGTCTGGTGCCCTATTCAAGTCTTTCATTGAGTACTTGAATAGTAGGTCCGGCAAGCCGACCTGTCAAGAAGGGTTCTGGGAGTCGTGGACCGATAATCCGGAGATGAGCGCATGCTGTTCACCGAAGGGCTGCCGTTCGGTCTTCAGCGAGAAGAGAGCGAGCGCCGAGGCACGGCGCTATCGTCGTCATGGCCTCGATCCGACCTCGCGGCGCATCGCCGAGTTTTTGAAGCGGCACGGGATCGGGGGCCGCACGCTGCTCGAAGTGGGCGGTGGCATAGGCGCCATCCAGATCGAACTTCTAAAGGCGGGGATCACCCGAGCCGTGAACATCGAGTTGATCCCTACCTATGAGGAGGCTGCCCGGGCCCTTCTGCGCGAGGCCGGACTTGAGGCTCGCGTCGAGCGCAGGGTTATGGACTTTGCCGAGGCGACCGGAGAGGTGGAAGCCGCGGACATCGTAATCATGAACCGCGTCATCTGTTGTTACCCCGACATGCCGAAGCTGGCCGGCGCCGCCGCCGACCACACACGAGAAGTCCTCGTGATGAGCTTCCCGAAGGAGCGTTGGTGGACCAGGGCCGTGATAAGCATGGCGGACTTTGTGCTACGAGTAGCGCGCCAGCAGTTCCAGGTCTTCGTCCACCCGCCTGACGAGATCATCGCCACAGCGGAGCGGCACGGGCTGAAGACGGTCTACAACCAGACAGCCTTCTTCTGGGAGGTCGCCAGTCTGCGCAGGACAACCGCGGCACGGGCAAAGTAGACGCTGCTCCTCCCCGCCATCAGCCGCGTTAGCCCTCGGCCAATCGTTCGTGGGCCTTACGCTGCCCCTCGGCTGGCAGATCTTCGAGCCTCTTTCCCTCCGGCTGACAGCATCGTCCGTCCTCGCCGGCATGTTCGGCCCATGTCCGGCCGTCGCAGCACCAACCCTTCCTGGTGTCGATTGCATCTTTCATCAGCCGCACCTCCCATCTAGCGCCAATCTAAAACCAACCGCGAGGACATCGACGCTATCGGCGTGCTACACGATCCTCAGCGTCGCACCATCTATGGCTACGTCAGCCGACAACGCCACGATGTATCCCGGGATGAAGCCGCCCGGGCGGTATCGATCAGCCGGAACCTCGCCGCCTTTCATCTCGATCGCCTGGTCGAGGCCGGATTCCTCGAGGTGTCGTACCGACGGCTTACTGGCCGGCGAGGGCCGGGCGCGGGACGCCCGTCCAAGCTCTACCGGCGCGGTAACCGCCAGCTCAGCATCAGCCTGCCCGAACGACAATATGAACTGCTCGCCCAGCTTTTCGCCGGTGCGCTGAGCGGGGCCCGCGATGCCCGGATCAAGTCCCGGGTGACCAACGCCGCCCGCACGTTCGGCCAGGCCTTGGGGGCGTCGTACCGTCGCCGAAGGGGTGACGGCCAGTTCCGCACGCTCAGCCGTGTGCTCGATCGCCTCGGAGCCGAACCCTATGACGACGGCGGTGTGGTGCGCTTTCGAAATTGCCCCTTTGACACCGTTGCGGCAAGGTACCCCGAACTGGTTTGCGGCACCAACCTGAGCCTCGTCCAAGGGGTGATCGAGGGCCTCGAGGTGGATCGCCTCAAGGCCCGGCTCGACTCTCAGCCGGGCCAATGTTGTGTTGCCATTGCGCGATCGTCAGCCAAAGGAGGAAGGAATGCTTAGTCACGCGACCCTGCAGACGAACTGATGGCCACCGTGGTTCGACCTCGTACCCCACGGCGGGACCTCGATGCTGTATCCAGTGTTCTGCCGTTGACTCAAAAAGAAGGGGATTGGCAACGGACAGCGCGCCGAAAGATTCCAAAGGCGAGGTGGAGGCAGCTCGAGCAATATGCCGCTGAGATCTTTCAGACGCTGGGCATGCAACTCGACTCGCCGGGGACCCGCGACACGCCGCGTCGTTTTATCCGTGCGCTCTTCGACGCCACCGAGGGGTACGACGGCGATCCCAAGCTGGAGACCGCATTTCCAACCGAATGTGAGGACGGCGCCGACTGCCGTCTCAGCCAGATCGTGCAGGGTCCGATCCCCTTTCACTCGATTTGTGAGCATCATGCCTTTCCGTTTTTCGGTCAGGCGTGGATTGGCTACGTCGCGCACGAGCGCATCATCGGGCTATCGAAGCTCACCCGGGTTGTGCGCCTCTACGCTCGCCGCTTTTCGATGCAGGAAAGGCTTGGACGCCAGGTCATCCAGGCGCTGGACGGGATTCTCGCTGCCCACGGCGTCGCCGTCTACCTGGACGCGGCACACCTGTGCATGCAGATGCGCGGCGTTCGCGAGCAGGAGGCAACGACCCGAACCACCTTCTGGCGCGGTGCGTACGAGTCGGACCAGCAGCTACGCGACGAATTCCTGAAGCTCTGCACAATCCGTGAACATCCCTAAGCTGTCCCTATGACATCCCCAGGCCGTCTGCGCATCAGCCGTCGGGAGGGGTTCAATGCTGCTCATCAGTTGCGCGATCCGACCCTGGGCGAGGACGAAAAC
Organism: Chloroflexota bacterium; assembly: GCA_005882045.1. Classification (GTDB taxonomy): domain Bacteria; phylum Chloroflexota; class Dormibacteria; order CF-121; family CF-121; genus CF-13. Next base: position 6,489 of record VBHO01000047.1, read on the forward strand.
CACCGCCTCTATGGCAAATGCGTCAACCTTCACGGGCACAACTACGTCTTGGAAGTGGTCGTCAGCGGCGCCATCGACCAGGCGACCGGCTACGTGATGGATCTCAAGCGGCTATCGGACTTGATGAGGGCAGAGATTATCCAGCATGTCGACCACCGCAACCTGAACACGGACGTGGACTGGCTGAGCGGCCGGATTCCGACCGCGGAGACCCTGGCGCTCGCCTTCTGGGCACGGCTGCAGCCGCATCTTCCGAAGGGATCGCTGCGCAGGGTGCGTGTCCACGAAACGGACAAGAATTGGGCTGAGTGCAGCGATGACGACTGAGCTGGCCGGGCCGTCCCTGAGCACCGTCCCCCTCACGCAGCGCTATTCCGCCGCGGACCTGCGCGTCTTCTCGGCCGATGAGGCCGGCCGTTTTCTCGCCGGCACCATCGCCGACCCGCAACGCAATCCCTCGCTGGCCTGGGAGCTCCTCTATCGCCTGGAGCCTGATCTCTACGATCGGCTCGTCGCCGCCGAGCACCTCCACCCGGGCATCCTCGAGTGGCTCCCGCCGTATGTGTCGCGGATCATCGAGGTCGGCGCCGGAACCGGACGGCTCACCCTCGAGCTGATCGCTCGCTGTGACCAGTTAACCGCTGTCGAGCCGGCCTCTCCCCTGCGAGACCGCCTCCGTCACAAGCTGGCGTCATCGCCCTCCCCCTCCGGTGGAGGGCAGGGCGGGCGCCGAGTGCGCGTCATCAGCGGGTTCTTCGATGCCCTTCCCGCGCCGGACCGATCCGCCGAGCTGGTCGTCGCCTGTTCGGCGCTCACGCCGGAGGCCGCACACGGCGGCGACCGAGGGCTCGCCGAGATGGAGCGCGTCTGCGCAGCCGGGGGGATGGTGGTGATCGTCTGGCCAAACCATCCCGAGTGGTTGATTGCGCGGGGCTATCAGTACCTGTCGTTTCCTGGTCCAATGACGATGGACTTCGCGAGCCCTACCGAGGCGGTCGACCTGGTGGCGATCTTCTATCCACAGGCCGTCGCCGAGGTTCAGGCTCGCGCCGAGCGCCAGGTCTCGTACGACGTCGTCGGCGTAAACCCTCCGCGCGACCTCGCCTACAAGAACGTTCCGTGATGCGGATTGCCATCATCGCGCCGCTGGTGGCGCGGATCCAAGAGCCGCAGCTCGGCGGATCACAGGCGGTCGTGGCCGACCTCGCCGCCGGCTTGCAGAACCGCGGCCATGAGGTTCACGTTTATGCTGCCACAGGCTCCGCGATCCCCGGCGTCACCGTGATTGACACGGGGGTTGACGCGACAGCCCTTGCCCGCCTTCTCTACCGTCATGGCCAATCGCGGACGAGCGATGCCGGTGCGGCCGACCGTGCGTTCGCGACCGTGTACGCATCGGTTCGGCAGGTCGCCTACGACGTCGTTCACAACCACGCTTTCGACCCACCCGCCGTGCTTCTGGCCTCTGTCCTGGAATCGCCGGTAGTGCACACGCTGCATCTGCCTCCCGACCCAGCGATGGCGGCCGCCCTCGGCGAGGCCCGTCGATCGCAGAAACCGCCAACCATCGCCGCCGTCTCCGCCTCCCAGGCGGAGGCCTGGCGCGCCCTGGCACCGGTGGATCTGATCCTGCCAGATGGTGTGCCGGTCGAGCGTATCCCCTGGTCCGCCGCCGGTGGGGACGGCGTGGTCTTTGCCGGCCGGTTCAGTCCAGAAAAAGGGGCGGAGGACGCCATCCGCATCGCGCGGGAGGCGGGCGTGCGCATCGATCTCTATGGCGAGCCCTACGACCCCGAATATGCACGAACTCGTGTGCGCTCACACGCGGGCGAGCCCGGCGTCGCGATTCATGGCGGGTTTATCCGATCGGATCTGTGGCGGATCATGGCCGGCGCGTCTGCGGTGCTCTGTCCGACCAAGTGGGACGAGCCGTTTGGCATGGTCGCCGCAGAGGCGCAGGCTGCCGGGACCCCGGTGATTGCCTACCGTCGCGGCGCTCTGTCGGAGATCGTGATCGACGGTCGCACCGGCTTCCTGGTCGCGCCTGACGATGTAGCCGCCGCGGCGCGGGCACTGTTGGGGGTCAGGGACATCAAGCGCCAGGCTTGCCGGCAGCACGCCGTGGAACACCTCGGCCTTGACGCCAGCCTTGCCGCTCACGAACGCCTGTACCAGACAGTGCGGGCTAAAACGAACGTCAGGCCCCATGCCTGACGCCCGCGGGTGGTTGCAAGGACGGGTCGCGATCATTACCGGCGCGGGCCGTGGTATCGGGCGCGCCACCGCGGAAGCCATTGCACGAGCGGGCGCCCATGTCGTCCTCGCCGCGCGCACCGAGTCGCAACTGGAAAATGTCAGCGAGACGATCCGCAAGAACGGGGGCGCCGCGACGGTTGCGGCGGCCGACGTGGGCGACGGCTTCGACGTCAATCGGCTCTTTGCTATCGCCGAGCGCGTAGGCCCGCCAACGGCGTTGGTTTGTGCCGCGGCCGTCCTCCACAATGTCCCGATCGAAACCATGACGCCGCAAACGTGGGAGGAAACGCTTCGCATCAATCTGACCGGTACGTTCCTCTGCTGCCGCGCGGCCTTTGGACCCATGCGCCGCGCCGGCGGTGGTCGGATTGTGAATCTGGCATCGCTATCGGGCATTTACGCGACAGAGAAATTCCCCGGCCTGGCCGCCTACAACGTCTCGAAATATGGCGTCGTCGGGTTGACGGAGGCGATCGCGGTCGAGGGTCGGGCCGATGGGATCGCCGCCATATGCATCAGCCCTGGAGCGGTTGACACGGAGATGTTGCGGCGCGCCAACCCAAAGCTCAAGGCCGGCTTGACGCCGGCGCAGGTCGCGGATTTGATCGTGAGTCTGCTCGATGGACCGTTTGCTCCGGCAAGCGGCGCCAATATTCCGCTCTTCTCCAACGCCTGACCAGGGCAGCGCCCACACCTATCTAATAGGTGATGTCTCCGGCACGCCGGCCCGTTGATCCGGGTTGACGGGTTGCCGTTCGGGAAACCTGATCTGGCCGCCGTCGCCGCGGAGCACCACCGGGATGG
>VBHO01000048.1 GCA_005882045.1 Chloroflexota bacterium
CATGGTGCGGAACTTGTACATCCTGAACACCCGGCCCGCTCGGCCGAGCCGCGTCGCGCGGAAGAAGATGGGCGTTCCGCTATCGAGCCAAACCAGGGCAGCGACCAATCCAAAGACCGGCGCCAGGGCGAGCAGCGCCCCGGTCGCGACAACCACATCGGCGACGCGCTTGCCGGCGATGGTCAACCTCGGGGCCGGCCGTTCCGCGGCCGCGATCCTCCGTGCGATTTGGGGACTGGTCAACACGGCGAGCGCCCAGACCGCAAGCACGCGACCCGG
>VBHO01000169.1 GCA_005882045.1 Chloroflexota bacterium
GAGTCCTCGGCCAGGTCGGCGTGCAGGATCTTGGGAAACGTCTGCGGGGAAAGGAAGGCGTCGAGGAGGGCAGCCGGTTCGCCCTCGACCGATGCCAAGCGGCGGATGAGAAGGAGCTTCCGCTCCTGGGTGCGCAAGGCGTCCCCAATGACCGGGTCGGCGGTGACCAGCCCGCGGAACCGGATGTGGATGTCCGGGTCGAGCCCTTTGGCGCGCATGCTCTGGGTGAAGCTGGAGAGGATCGCGATCTTCTCGTCGACCTTGGCCTCCTGGACGAACGTCCCGCGGCCGCGCGTCCGATGGAGATAACCCTCTTTGACGAGGTCGAGGATGGCCTGGCGGATGGGAGCCAGGCTGACGCCGAGCTGGTCGGCATACTCCCGCTCGCTGGGGAGCTTCTGTCCCTTGTGCAGCTCGCCGCGCTCGATCCGCCGCAGCAGGTGGGCGCGGAACTGCGTGTGGATCGGGATTCCTGACGCCCGACTGATCACCGCCTTTTCGTCCCGCACCAGCGCCCTCTCCATGAGCCCGCCTACCCGTCGCCACTCCGCCGGATGTCCATAAGATTATAAGTTTATTGCACCGGGCGTGAGCCCTCGCGAGGGGAATGCCGCAGTGGACTCAATTGACACCTCGGTCCAACTCGACCACAATGGGTGCTGCAACAGCGGGGGAAGGTGCGTCGTGCACCAGTTGGAGGAGGGGATCCCATGCGACTTGCGCGTTTGCCAGCGATTGCCACTGGGGCGGCCTTGCTCGTCAGTGTTCAGCTGTCGGTTCCGGCGGCCGCCGCTACCGCGCCACTCGTGATCGGCGTCGATCACGGGGACTTTGCCAACCAACAGCCGTTTCCGCCCTTCAATCGGCTGTTCGAATACACCGATTTCTTCAGCCGGCAGGTCACGATCCACACCGGCGACACGATCGACTTCCGTTCCGCGCCGGGGTCCTTTCATATCGTCGCGCTCGCGCGCACCGAGCTCTGGGCCCGAAGCACCTATCCGGTTGCCCTCGCCGACAACGACGGCGGCGGCGCGACAGACATCGCGACGGGCAGCGGGACCAACAAGCTCGTCTTCGGCCCCTCGAATTTCCCGATAACCGGTGGAAGTCACCACGGCGGTGGTGCCATCGACTTCACCCGCGGCTTTGGCCCACCCGCCTGCGGCGTCGCGCTCCTGGGTGAGGCCGCCTGCACATTCAGCGGTGGGCAGGACGTGGAAATCCTCGGGCCCGAGATTGGGGTCGACTATTCAACCGGCAACCTGGGCTTCGCCGATCAGTTGGTCAACATCAACGCGCAGCCGGGACGGTACCACTACTTCTGCTACATCCATCCGGGAATGCGCGGTGTCCTCGACGTCGTCGGGAGCGGCGCCGGCACCAGCACCCAGGCGGACATCGACGCCGCCTCGAATGCGCAGTTCGCTAGCGACCAGGCGCAGGCACTCGCGGTCGAACAGCAGACCAACCAGGTCCAATTCACGGGTGGAGCGCCCGGGACCCGAAGCTACACCGTGCACGTCGGAATCGCGGCCGCCGACAACCACGTCGCGATCGACGAGATGTTCCCCAGGGCGCCCCTGAACCTCGCTCCCGGTGACAGCGTGCAGTACCTCTGGAGAGACCCGCACAACGTCCACAGCGTCGCGTTTCCGGCCGACGATCCCAACGTGCCGCTGCCCGAGCCCTTCGGTTTTGACTGCGGGACGACGTACAACGGCATCCCAATGACGCCCGGCCCACCACCGATCTGTGTGGAGCCGGGGGATACGCAATTCGAGGTCATCGGCGATCCGGGCAACGCGGGCCCTGGGACGGTGTTGTCGGATCCTTCCTTGGTCGTGGACTCGGGCGTCCTTGGTGGAACGGGCTACGGGGTCAGCCCGTCGGCTCAGTCCTGGTGGCTCGCAACGAATGGCACGAGCAAGCCAGGTGCCTACCACTTCCAATGCACCATCCATGATTGGATGCAGGGGACGCTGACGCTCGGTAGCTAACGGCGCGACGGAGCATCATGGCGAAGGCCGGGCCGCAAAGCCCGGCCTTTCTGTGTAGGCTTCGACCGTGGCTGGTTTCGAGGAGCGCAAGCTCGTGACCGTCCTCTTCGCCGACATCACCGGGTCGACCACGCTCGGCGAACGCTTCGACCCTGAGCGCTGGCGCGTCCTCCTGCAGCGATTCTTCTCGGTCATGACCTCGACGATCGAGGCCTGGGGCGGGACGGTGCAGAAGTTCATGGGCGACTCGGTCATGGCGACCTTTGGCGTCCCGATCGTGCGGGAGGACGACGCCGAGCGGGCGTTGCGGGCCGCTTGCCAGATGCTCGATCGGCTGACGGAGCTGAACACCGAGTTCGAGGCGCAGCACGGCGTCAGCCTCGCGATTCGCGTGGGGGTCAATACCGGCGAGGTGATGGCCGCATCCGACCAGAACGTCGTGACCGGCGACGCCGTCAATGTCGCCGCTCGACTGGAGCAGATGGCCGAGCCGGGAACCGTCCTCGCCGGCGAGCGAACCTACGCGGCCGCCCGCGACGCATTCGTCTTCGGCGAGCCAGAATCTCGCGAGGTTCGTGGAAAGTCGGTGCCCGTGACCGTGCGGCGGGTGCTGCGCCCGCTGACCGACTCGCTCGACCGTCGCAAAGGGATGCAGGTCGCCATGGTTGGCCGCGACCAGGAGGTCGAGGCGCTCGCCAGCCTCTTCCACGAGGCGATGGATGCAAACAGCCCGCGCCTGGCGCTGATCTCGGGCCCGGCGGGCATTGGCAAGAGTCGTCTGGTCCGAGAGTTCCTCAACCTCGCGTCGGCTCGCCACCCGGAGACGACGTTCCTGCAGGGACGTTGCCCATCAACCGGGGACGGCCTGACGTACTGGGCTCTCGGCGAGCTGCTTCGGCGGGAATGCCAGATTTCGCTCGATGATCCCGCGGCATCGGCGCGCGACCGGCTGCGTCAGAAAGTCGAAGCCGTGCTCCAGCGCGTGTCAGCAGACCAGGCGACCATCGACCACACGGTCTTCGCACTGGCCTTCACCGCGGGAATCAGCATCCCGGGAAACCCGCTGGAAAATATCCGACCATCGGCGGTGCAGCTCGAGCTGTCGATGGCATGGCCGCGCTTCATCAGCGCGTACGCCGCTGCGGGACCCGTGATCCTTGTCCTGGAGGACCTACATTGGGCCAGCGACCGTCTGGTTGAAATGACGGATCGGCTACTGGCGCGGTCGAGCGGACCGGTCCTCCTGGTCGGGACGGCCCGACCCGAGTTTCGCAAGGCCCACCCCGAATTCGGTGCGGGGAGCGACGCGGTTGCCGCGCTGACGCTCCGCGCGCTGACCTCGCAACAAAGCACCGCTCTGCTGAGCGAGATCTTCGACGGCAGCGCGATCCCTGAAGCATTGCGGCGCGACCTCGTCACCACCGCAGACGGGAATCCGCTCTTCCTCGAAGAGATCATCCACCGCTTGATCGACGGAGGAATGCTGGTTCGTGAGGGCTCGAGCTGGCGAGCGACCGGTACGCTACCGACCGCTTTGCCCGACACGGTTCTCGCCGTACTCGGCGCTCGCATCGACGCTCTCCCCCACGCCCAAAAGCGCGCGTTGCAAGAAGCCGCCGTCATCGGCCGCGTGTTCTGGGAAGCGCCGGCTCGACAGGCCAGCGCAGACCCCGACGTCACATCGAGCCTGCTCGCATTGGAAGCCAAGGGACTCGTGTCTGTCCGCCCAACGTCTTCTATCGCCGGCCAGCTCGAGTTCATCTTCAAGCACGCCCTCGTGCGCGACGTCGCTTATGCCAGTCTGCCAAGAATCCGGCGCGCACGGGCGCATGCGGAGGCAGCTCGCTGGCTCGAGCAAATCGCGGGAGATGGCTCCGAGGAACTCGCCGAGTTGATCGCCTACCACTACCGAAAGGCGCTACTCGGCGAGGACGCCGACCTCGCCTGGACCGACGATCCAGTCGCTCGCGCCGAGCTGCGAACCAGGGCCTTTGCCGCCCTCCTGGCCGCCGGGGTCGTCGCCCGCAAACGATTCGCTGTTGCAAAGGGGCTCGAACTGCACCAGGACGCGCTCCGCCTGAGCGTCGACGACTCAGAGCGAGCGGAGGCCCTCGAGGCGGTCGGCGACGATCACGAGGGAGCCTTCCACGGGGACGACGCTATTCCGGCGTGGGAAGGAGCACTAGCTGCGCTAGCGCAAAATCCAGATGCGCGGCAAGGCCGGATCCGGCTGCTCGTGAAGTGCGCCAAGATGACCGGCATTCGCTGGGGCGGGTTCAAGGTCGTGCCGCCAACTCGGCAGGTGGACGATTACATCGACGCCGGGCTCGCGCTTGCGCCCGGGCCCCGCGATCGCGGTTGGCTGCTCGCCTTGCGCGCCTACTGCAACACCCGCAAAGGCGATTCGCGGGAGATCGACGTGATGCCGCCGGCCGAACGGACTCGGGCGGGCGAGGAGGCAGCAGGGATCGCAAAGGAGATGGGTGACATCGACCTGGAGGTACTCGCGCTCCGGGCGCTGAGCGGGCTTGCCATCACCCAGGGCGCCTACGCGCGGGCGATGGAACTCACCCGAGAGGAAGAAAGGATCGTGAACCGGATCGCTGCCGGCCGCGACCGCGCGCTGGCGCTCTTCTGGCTGGCCGAGCGGTACATGGACATCGAAGGCCGCTACGAGGAGGGCCTGGAATTTGCGGAGCGCAGCTACCAGTTGGCCAAGCAGCTGGCTCCCCACGACGTCTTGCACGCCACTTACCTCTTGCTCTATGGGAACGCCAGCCTGGGGAGATGGGAGCTGATCGATGCGTTGAAGGAGGAACACCTCAAGGGCTTCCAAGAAGACAGGGACATGTCCTGCCCCTTTGTGCGCGGGGGGCTCCTCATTTCCGCGGCGGTCCTCGCTCATCGCGGTGATCGGGAAGGTGCCAGGGAAATGGCGGAGCTGATCCCAATGAACTGGTCGGCGCCTGCCTTACCCGAAGCTCTCCACGGGTTCGCTTTGTTGGCCCTGGGTGATGCGGCGGCTGCGCGCGATGACGCCGAGCGGATCCTCGCCGTGAAGCGGCGCATTACCTATGAAGAGCCGCCCCTTGAGGCGGTGCTCATGGTGGACGCCCTGGTCGCCCTTCACGATGCCGAGGGGCTACGCGCATTCCTGCCTGACTCTAAACGCATCCGAGAAGCGGTTGCGGTGTTGGCACCCGCGTCCGATCGCGCCGTCGGGCTTATGCACCTCTGGGAGGGCGATGCCGCCGGCGCTCGGCCTCCGCTCGAACGCGCCTTGGCCGAGTACGAGCGGCTCGGCAATCCGTTCGAGGCAGCTCGAACGCGCGAATACCTTGCCGAGGCGTTACCTGCGGATGCTCGTGCGCCTGTACTCGATGCCGCGTTGCGGGCGTATGAGCAACTGGGTGCGACCCCGTGTGCCGAACGCGTGCGGGCTCAGCTCGAAGACATAGTGCAAACGTCCAGGTAAGCAGGATCTCAGAGCCCCTGAACTGGGACCCTGAGGGGCAAGTCATTCACTGGACCAGCCGGCCAGTTGCCAGCGACTATGGATCCCCAGCTTGCGATAGATGCTTTGGAGCTGACTCTTGACGGTATGCACGATCCGGTCACGAGCGACTTCAGCGACGACGCGATCGGGTGCCTGAGTCAAGACGAGAGCGGGCCACGGCCCGCTCTCGGCGAGTCTTCCCTAAATGCGAGCTCCGTAGATGTTCTGGTCGAGCCCGCCCTGCGAATTACAGGAGGCTAGAGTCGAGGCATTGCACTGGAGGATGTCGAAGCCGTCAGTGGCGGTTGGATCCCGAGGATCAACCCCGGGCACGAGGTCCCTGGAATCCGTCCAGGTCACGTTGACCCCACCGTGGACGGCCGAGATGTAGATGTAGTCGCCCCAGAAGGGAACCATGCGCGCCCCGTGGGTTTCCCAGTTGTAGTTGCTGGAGAAGTTGCTGATCCGCGTCTCGGTCCAGCTCGTGCCGCCATCGCTCGACTGCGCGACAAACGTATCCACTGCCCCACCAGAGTTCCGGCCGTCCGCCGTATCTCCGGTCGGGCGGCTCGGGGAGTAACCCGCGTCGTTTCGCGAATCGTAGAAGACGACCGTGATCACCCCGTCTGCCGAGGCGATGTCCGGAAAGTACTGATGGCCGGTGCTAACCGCATCGAGGGTTGCGGCCGCCGACCAGTTCGTTCCATCGGACGAGTTGCGCACGAAGACCTTGGATTGGCCATCCGCCAGCTCGCCGTTCCAGACCACATGCACACCGTTTCGATCGGCCGTCACGGCCGAGAGACTCGAGAACCTCGAGTACGTGAACCCGCTCGGGCAGGCGAATGGTCCGTCGCCGCAGTCGCCGAAGCCATTTCCGCTGAACTGGTTGGAATCAAACGGTCGAAACTGGGCGATGAGCTGCGGCTGGCTGAACGACTGCCCGCCATCGGTCGACCGCTCGACGGAGATCGTGTCGCTGGTCGAGTTCTGGTGCGCGAAATTCCGATAGGTCAGGTAGACGGTGCCGTCGGGGCCAACGGCGAGGTCAGCGAAGGATTCCTCGCCCAGGCCCGGCGAGACGCGAGCCGGCGGCGAGAAGGTCAGGCCATGATCGGTCGAGCGGGAAAACAGCACGACATTGTTTGCGGCGCGGCCCGAGTAGCGAGACCAGGCAACGTACACGTTCCCGGAGTGGGACCCGGTGCTCTGGTCGACCGCCAGGTTGATCTTGTCCTGGAAGAGGCCAGAAGAGAATTGCCCCGCCGGCGAGCCTTGGGCGACCAGGACCGTTCGCAGGTAATGCCCGCCGTCCTGGTCATAGGTCGCGACGTAGGTGGAGCCGTTCACCGGCTTTGCCCGGTTGAAGCAGATGAAACCGTAGAACAGCCGCCCGTCCCGATCAAACGATTGGGTCGGGTCGCCCGCGGCCCCGCATTGCCCATGCGCGGGCGAGGCCATGCCGGCCGCTGACGAGTCGTCAGGATAACCGGGCACCAGGCTGTCTTGCCAGCTGGCAC
>VBHO01000156.1 GCA_005882045.1 Chloroflexota bacterium
TAACGAAGCGCTCCACGCCGGCATCGTCATCCTGGGTGATCCGGGTCCGGCGTAAGGCCGAGACGGCGTCGGTCAGACGGTCCTTCACCTCGAGGTCCTGCGCGGTTTTGGTGGCCCGGTCGAGCAGCTCGCTCAACCGGTCGATCGTCTTCTCCACGGTCTGATCCATCCTCGTCCTCCTACGGGCGCTTGGCCCTGCTTTCTGGTCCGCCTGCCGCTCGGCGCCGGGGGGTTGTCGCGGCGATCACCGGCGCGCCGCCGCTGTCGCCGGCCATCATCGCCTGGGCCTGGCCCAGCAGCCGCGAGAGCCGGCGCCGCATGGCCACGCCCGATTCGGGCGCGTACAGCAATCCCAGGACTGCGCCGGCGATTGCACCATGCCGAAGACCGCGTAGATATCCCATGCCCAATAACGCGCGCCTCCACGCCATCGAATGGTTCCGCGTCGCCGCCACGCCATCGTACCACTTGCCTTTGGCGGCACCCGAGGATCGGTTGGGCGCGTCGCGAATTCAGGAAATTGGGTGAACTTGTCGTATACTAACCACCGATGGGAAGGGGGGAAAGATGACAGGCGCGATGTCTGCTTTGCGATCTGGCGTGCTAGGGAGCCCGCTCCGGCGTGGAAAGGCGGGCGGTTCAAGGAGGGGACATGACTGAAGTCGTCGACGAGGACGTAAACGTCCTATTCATCGAAGACGATCCGGCGGTCGCTGAGATGTACAAGCTCAAGCTCGAGCTGGATGGCTACCGGGTCACCGTCGCCAAGTCGGGCGAGGAGGGCCTCGATCACGCCAAGAACCAGGTTCCGGATATTGTCTTCCTCGACATTCGGCTGCCGAAGATGGACGGCTTCGCGGTTCTCGAGAATCTTCGCTCTAACGGCGTCACCAAGAACATCCCGGTCATCATCCTGTCCAACTACGGCGAGAAGGAACTAGTCGATCGCGGACTGAAGCTCGGTGCCCTCGATTACCTGATCAAGTCCGAGACGACGCCCGCCAGCCTGAGCCGCGGCGTCCAGGATTGGGTCAAGGAATAAACGTTGGTGTCCAATCGCGATCCGCGGATCGGTGGAGCGTTCGACCTCGATAAGCCGCTCTACACGATCAGCGTCGCGTCCGAGATCCTCGAGACGCACCCGCGAACCCTGATGATGTACGAGGACCTCGGGTTGATCGAGCCCTATCGCACCGCGACCAACCGGCGCCGCTACTCGCAGCGCAATGTGCGCAAGCTGCAGGTGATCCAGCAGCTGACGCGAGAGAAAGGGGTGAACCTCGCGGGCGTGAAGTACATCTTGATGCTGCTCGAGTCGTTGAAGCACGGCGGCATCAAACCGCCGGACGACCTGAAGCAGGTTTACGACCTCTACGAGGAGATTATCTAGTCGCCGGTTAGCTGGCGGCGACCGGCGGACCGGCGTCGGTATCGTTTACCGATCTTCTCGCGCCCTCATCCCAGTCATGGGCCTCCGCGGCAGCGATTCGCGGCGCCACGGCTGACTCCGCGATCTCGGGCAAGGCGACCTTGACCACCGGGACCACAGCCTCGTCGAGCAACAAGCGATCGAGCTCCTCGCCGTCGATCGTCTCCACCAGTTGCAGATGATCGGCGATCCGGATGAGCGTGGCACGGCGTGATTCGCAGATCTCGTACGCCTGGCGGTAGGCCGCATCGGTCAGTGCCTTGACCTCGGCATCGACGTCGGCCGCGGTGAGCTCGGAGAAGAACAGACTGTCGCCGTCGCCTTTGCGGTGCAGGGTGACGAGGCCGAGCCGATCACTCATACCGAACTCACATACCATTTGGCGCGCGACATTGGTCGCGTACTCGATGTCCTGCTTGGCGCCGGTGGTGACGTCCCCGAAGATGATCTCTTCGGCGGCTCGACCACCCATGGCAGCCGCCATGCGCGCGATCAGCTCTGACTTCGACGTCAGGTAGCGATCCTTCAGCGGCAGCTGGATGGTGACGCCGAGCGCTTGCCCGCGCGAGACCACCGAGACCTTGTGCACCGGATCGCTCTTCGCGATCGACTTCATCACCAGGGCGTGCCCCACCTCGTGGTAGGCGATGATCGCCTTCTCTTCCGGCGTGATCATGCGGCTGCGCTTTTCCGGGCCCGCCATCACGCGCAGGCTGGCTTCTTCGAGTTCCTGCTTGCCGATGGCCTGCTTCTTGTTGCGCGCCGCGAGAATCGCCGCCTCGTTGAGAAGATTCGCCAGGTCGGCCCCGGTGAATCCCGGCGTCTGCCGCGCCACGATGTCGAGGTTGATGTTGTCGGCGAGCGGCTTCTGCGCCGCGTAGAGCGACAGGATGGCGCGCCGGCCGTTGAGGTCCGGAGCGTCGATCGCCACGCGGCGGTCGAACCGGCCGGAGCGAAGGAGCGCCGGGTCGAGGACGTCGGGCCGGTTGGTCGCCGCGATCACGACCACCGCGCAGTCGGTGTTGAACCCGTCCATCTCCACCAGCAGCTGATTCAGCGTTTGCTCGCGCTCTTCGTTGGTGCGGATCTGGGCGCCGCCGCGCCGGCGACCGAGGGCATCGATCTCGTCGAGGAAGACGATGCAGGGCGCGTTCTTCTTCGCATGGCGAAAGAGGTCGCGCACCCGAGCCGCGCCGACGCCCACGAACATCTCGACGAAGTCGGAGCCACTGAGTGAGAAGTAGGGAACCTTGGCCTCGCCCGCCACCGCGCGCGAAAGCAGAGTCTTGCCGGTGCCAGGCGGACCGACGAGCAGGATCCCGCGCGGCATCCGCGCCCCGAGCTGGCCGAAACTACCGGGTGCCTTGAGGAATTCGACGACTTCCTCGAGCTCGTGCTTGGCTTCGTCAACGCCAACCACCTGGTCGAACGTGACCTGGTCGCCGTCACCGACCCGGGCTTCGGCCAAATGCTTGGTCATCGCACCCATTGGATTTCCCAGCAGGTTCGAACGCCGCAACATGATGAACAGCAGGGCCAGCAGCACCAGCAGACCCACCAGGTTCGGCAGCATCGAGCTGAATGACGCGTCGTCGGTCGACTGGACGGCGACCTTGACGTTGTGACCGCGCAGGTATTGCTCGGTAGAGCCCATCGACGACTCTTTTTCGATGGTCCACGACTGGCGGCCGGCCGTATCGGTCAGCAGGATGCGCTGGCCGTTGATGGTCGCGGTCACGATGTCACCGCGATCGACGCGGTCGAGCACGTCACTGATCGGCGTGCTCGGAGTGTTCCACACCGAATTCGAGCCGGAGTGACCCACAAACCAGAGCCCACCAAGGAGCAGCGCGCCGACGACCGCCAGCACGGGGACGACGACACGCTTTTTGCGCAGGCCGCCTGCGCCGGAAAAACGGCGGAAGAAAGTTTTCATTGGTTCCTCAACCCCTCTTCTTAATAGGCGACCGGCTGGTCAGGTAGTGCGATCAATGCCTTGGCCGCGATGCCCCCTCCGCGGTATCGCTGCCAGAACGGGTAAGCCGTGATCGCTTGCTGCTCCTCCCCGGTGACGCCATTGTCGGCATTCGCCAGCCGGTAATAGGACCAGCTGATGCCGCCCTGGGCGCGCGTCACATCCATCGAGGTGACGATCTCGTCAGGTGGTGGCGCCCCGGGGGTGCCGTACTCGGGAGCGGCGTCGTAGGTTTGCGCGGTGATCGTCAGGGGACGGTTGAAGGGATTGACACCGGGATCGCGGAACTGCTGGAAGACCTGGGTGACGTAGGCGCGCGCCCCGTCGGCGCCGCTGTATTGCGGCAACCCGGTGGCGCGCCAGTACACCATGGGCGCAAAGGCCTGGCAGTAGCGCGACATGGTGGCGTAGGCGTAGCCCGGGTGGTCATACGGGATGGGCAACGTGCTGGCGATCAGCAGGTAGCGGTCGCCCAGCCCATTCATGCCGGCGATGCCGCCGCGGATGCCCGACAGGTATTGGCCGACGTTCGGGTCCGAAGTACTATTGCCCTCGATCGTGAGCGCGAGGCCGTCGAGCCGCTGGCCCTGCTCCTCGAACTGCGCGGCCGCCAGTGCATCGGCGGTGTCCGCCGTCGGGTCGTCGAGCATCGGCTCGATCCAGCCGATGATGCTCAGTCCGTGGGCGTGGGCGATTGGCAGCAGGTCCTGCAGTGCCGACGTGCCATAGAAATGATGCGTGGAATCGGCGACCCGGATATAGAGGTGGCTGAGGTCAGCCCCGACCGCCGAATCGACGATCGCCGCCGCGCGGTCCGCATCCGGATCGTTCCAATCGCCGTCGAAGATCATCAGCCAGGATCCCTTGCCCCGGATGCCGTCGAGCGGCGAGCGGGGGGCCTGGGCGAAACCACGCGCGGTCACCGGCAGCCTGAGGAGGGCGCCGACCGGCCGCCCGAAGCTACTGATCACGCGCGCCGCCTGTGCCTGATCCTGGGCACGAGCCTCCAGGTAGGCGCGCAGCCCAAATGGGGGCGTGAGGAGTGCGAAGAGCATCACTCCTAGCACGACCCTCCCTCCAAACGCCGTAACTTGCCGTAAGATGCGCGACATGCTCGAATGTTCGGCACACGGGCCGCTCGGGCGTGACAGTACCGGCAAGGTCGGACGCGTTCAAGCGGGAGTTCCCACGGCTAAGGTGATACGCCCCAGTACAGTCAATGGGTGACGTCTTGTGCTCCGTCACGCTGCGCACAGTGACGCCCCAAAACACCCAAACGACGCTTGGCTTCGCTGTTTGTCACAAATCCTGATATGTTGGATATAATGGTTTGCGATCTCGGATCACGGAGGGCAGCAGGTGGCAATGCCGCATAAGTCGAGCGAAGTCTCCGACATGTTCGACATCGAGCCGCGCACCCTCTTCGTCTACGAGAGTGAGAACCTGATCGCGCCTGAGCGAACACCGACGCAACGGCGCCGCTACTCGCGCCGGGATATCGAGCGGATCCGCCTGATCCGAGAGCTGACCACGGTGCACGGCATCAATCTCGCCGGGGTCAAAGTGATCTTCTCCCTGATGGAGGCGGCGGTGCAGAGCCGGCTCCAGATTCCGGAGTCGGAGTTTCCGGAGCTCGCCGGCGCCCGCCATCTCTGGGCCTAACCTCACTTCGCGAGCGTCTCGCAAGCGTTTCTGCCTCGCGGATTCTCCTTGGCCTCGACTTCGATGGCACCCTCGCGCCGATCGTGCCCGACCCGGACCAGGCCGCGCCCAATCCGCAAGCGGTGGCGCTCCTCAGCGAGCTCAGCCATTGCCTGCAGCGGATTGTGATCATCAGCGGCCGGGACACGGATTTCCTGGTGAGCCGTCTGGCGCTGCCTCAGGCGCTGTTTATTGGTAACCACGGACTGGAAGAGCGGGACGGTGGTGCCTCGCACGTCGTCCCGGAGGCGCAGCCGTACCTGGAGCGACTCGCGCGTGCGTCCCAAGCGGTGGAGGCGCTGCCCCAGGCCCGCGCGCCCGGCATCACCATCGAACGCAAGCGAGCGACCGTCAGCGTCCATTTTCGGCAGGCCGGAGAGCCTTCCGCGGCCGGGGCCGCACTGCGGCCCGCCCTACAAGAGATCGCAGGCCGCGAGCAGCTCCAGCTCCAACCCGGGCGCCTCGTCTGGGAGTTTCGGCCGCCGATCGATGTCGATAAGGGAGCGGTGCTGCGCCGGCTGGTCGCGGCCATGCAGCCAGCCGGGGTCATCTACCTGGGCGACGACCGGACCGATGCGGCCGCATTTTCGGCACTCAAGCGGATCACCGGCAGTCGAACCGTCGCGGTCGGTGTCCGGTCACCTGAGGTGCCCGACGAGGTGTTTGTCGACAGCGACCTGATGGTGGAAGGCGTGGCGGGCGTCACCCAGTTTCTCGCGCAACTGCTCGACGTCTGCGCAAACGCCTAGCGCATTCCCTCGCGTCCGATTGGCAGGGGTTCATCGCGCCCGACCTCTGGCCGGCGCGCGGCGGATGGTTCCACCAGGTCGCGGATGTCCTGCAATTGCGCGGAGATCCAGCGGGCCACATCGTTCTGCTGCACCACCGCGCGCATCTTCTCGGCGCGCGCGTGACGTTCCACCGGGTCCATCAACAGGGCGCGGTGCAACGCCTGCGCCGTGGCATCGACATCGAAAGGATTGATGGTGATCGCCCACTCGCCAAGCTCCTCATGTGTCCCAGCGTTCTCCGACAGGATGAGCGCCCCGCCCCGCTGGTTGACGGTGATGCCTTCCTTGGCGACGAGGTTCATGCCGTCATAGATGGGGTTCACCAGCAGCACGTCGAACTGCTTGTAGCCGGCCACCGCCCGGTTCATATCGTCGCGCAGCTCCAGCCGGATCGGCTGCCAGGCGTCCGACCCGAGGCGCTGATTGATTACCCGAGCCACCTGGACCACCTGGCGGGCGTACTCGCGATACTGGGGCACATCCTGGCGCGTCTTCTGGAGTAGCGCCCAAAAGACGATGCGGCCGCGCCACTCGGGATGCGCGTGCAGCAACCGCTCATAGCCGAAGAAGCCGCGGATGATGTTCTTCGAGAGGTCCATGCGGTCGACGCGGTAGATCAGCTGTTCCGGTCGCCATCGCAAGATCTCGCGCTCGGCCCGCTCCACCGCGGGACTGCGTGCGGTGCGTTCGAACTCACGCACATCGATCGAGATCGGGTAGCGGCGGACCCAGATGGTGCGACCTCGGTAGAAGGCGGTCTGCTGGCGAAAGTCGACCGGCAGCCCCATGTTCTCCTCGCACGTCAACAAGAAGTTCCGAACGTCGGAGTGGGTCTGCAGACCGATGATGTCGGCAGCGAGCAGGCCATCCATGATCTCCTCGCGCATGTAGCTCGGCAGGACTTTCCAGTACTGCGGGGTCGGCCACGGAATGTGGACGAAGTGCTGGAGGACCGCATCGGGCAGCTCGCGACGGACCAGCCGAGGAACCAGGTAGAGGTGGTAATCGTGCGAGAGGACCAGCGGCCGCTTGCGGCCACGGCGGGCCTCACGCACGACCTGTTGGGCGAAGAGCTGGTTGACCCGGCGATAGCCCTCGTTCCAGGCGAGGTGGGTGCTGTCGTCGAGCACGGGGGCTTCGGCCAAATTCCAGAGGTAGTGCTGAACGAACCAGAGCAAAGGGTTGGCGATCGTGTTGTAGTAGAGGTCGTAGGCGAGACGCGGGGGATTGACCCAGCTCACCTGGAATCGTGAGCCGTCGCTGGTCTCGACCATCATGGGCTCGCCGCCGCTGTCGACCTCGAGCTCGCCCTCGAGCCCGTCCCGGACGGAGGCGACCCACACCGCTCCCGTCGCGAGCGCCAGCCCGGAAAGGCCGGTCACCAGCCCCCCGGCCCCGCGGACGAAGCGCGCCCGATCAGCTGGATCGTGGGCCAGGTCCACCGGCGGACGGTTGGCGGCAACGATGGGGTGGAAGTCCTTGAGGAGGCGGCGGGTATATTGCTCGATCGCCAGCATGGCCTGGATCTAACTCTACGCGGCGGTCCGCACGGCAATGCCCCGGCTTGCGGCTTTGGGCAATATGTGATATCGTGGATATAAAATTACTGCCATACGGGATGGAGGGGTGTCCCGTCTTAGGGGTGACGGACATGGGAAAGCGCAAGCGAATGCCAGCGATCGCTCCGGGACGGGCGGTCTTCACACCCAGTATCGCGAGCGAGATTCTAAATCTGCACCCGCGCACCCTGATGATCTACGAAAGCGAGAGCCTCATCAAGCCCCAGCGGACGGCGACCAACCGTCGCCGCTACTCCGAAGACGACATCCGGCGCGTCCGCGTGATCCAGTTCCTCACCCGCCAGAAGGGCGTGAACCTGGCCGGCGTCAAATACGTCCTCCGCCTCCTCCAGTCGCTTGGCGGCCAGGGCCTCGATCTCAACCAGGTCCGCGAGCTCGATGCGCTACAGGAAGTGTCCGGAAACGGGCTCACTGCCTGAGTTCAGGACGGTCCGCCGCCCTTTCCACACCGGGGACCGCTATTTGCGAAAGGCCTTGACAGCCATACCCGACTATGTAACAGTGTGCGTATCAATTTTCATGCGTCGGTGAATTGGGTGTAATCGGGGTTAGTGAAGGGAGCGATTCAATGCTAAGCGACGCAATCGAAGAGATCCATCGGGAGTTCGAGGCGGCGGCCGACCGGCGGAACCAGGAACTCAAGCGGCGCGCCGATGTCCGCCGGGCCGACGACCTTCTGCTCGCGGTCGAAGACATCATCGAGAACCGGCGGGGTGCGGTCCCGGCCCCCCTGATGGACGAGATCACACAGTTCGTACGGCCGCTGAGCCGGAAGCTGCTGCGCGCCCTGAACCGCAACGTCACCCGTGACCCGGTGCGGGTTCTGGACGTCCTGTTCGATGTCCAGCAACTCCTCCTGCCCCGGTTGATGGTGGCGTAATTTAGACCCGGGGGGATCCAACCGGCAAGAAAACCGTAACGCACAGCGCTCAATAAGCCGGACAGCCGTTGCTGTTGAATCCGGTTTATGTCTCAAATAGCCTGTGCGGCCGGTCGGAGTACCCTGCTAAGGATCCCTTGATGCGTCAGACCATGACCCGCGGTAGCGGGTTTGCCGCGGCGCTGCGTCGCCGCTGGTGGGTTTTCCCCATCGTCCTGCTGCTGGTCGCGGCTGGGCTGGTGTTGCGCGCCCTCACCGCGCCGCTCGCGGTCAGCGCCAGCCTGGCCGATGGCGATCGTGCCGTGGTCCGTAGCTCGGCCGTGGTGCTGAGCTTCAACCAGGACATGGATGCCGCCTCCGTCAAGAGCGGCTTTCGTATCACCCCATCGGTGCCATACACCGTCGTGGTCAAGAATTCGCGGACCTTCGAGTTCCACCCGCAACTCGAGCCCGACACCGCCTACAAGGTCCAGGTCCTGGGGGCGCGCAAGGGGATGGGCTTCGGGAGCGAGAACTATACGGTTGCCTTTCGGACCGAGCCCGCCCCCAGGGTCACCGGGTCCACCTACAATGACACGCCGCTTGCGGACGGCCAGCAAGCGGTCGCGTTGCGAGGCAACCTCAAGCTCGCGTTCTCGCAACCGATGGATGCCGCCGGCACCACGGTCCTGCTGGATGGGACCGCGCTGGATGCCAAGACGGTCGCCTGGGACCAGGCGGGGCAGAACGTCACGCTCGCGTTGACGCTCAGCCACAGCCGCACCCACACGCTGCTCGTCCCCAAGACGGCGACCAACCGCAAGCACGATCTCGCGGTCGCCGATTGGAAGCTGAGCTTTACCACCATGGTCCAGGTTCCGTCGGCGGGATCGACGGCGCGGATTGGGACCTCGGGTGCCCCGATCATCATCCAGATCGAAAACAGCTCACAGCCAACCGTACGGCCACAGACCGGCATGCAGCAGGCCGACATGATCTACGAGTACATCAGCGAGTTTGGGATCCCGCGGTTGTCCGCGGTCTACTGGCATCCACCGTCGAGCCTGATCGGGCCGGTGCGCAGCTGCCGCCTGATCACGGTGGCGCTCGAGCAGATGTACCGCGGCATGATCTACTGCTCGGGCGCGAACGACTACGTGCTGGGCCAGGTGTGGAAGTGGCCGAACGTCGTCTACGACTACTACTACATGTACGACTTCATGTATCGCGCCTCGGATCGCTATGCGCCCCACAACGTGATCGCCCGCCCCGATAAGATCACGGCCCATACGGCCCAGGCAAACCTGGGGGCGCTCAATTACGACATCGCCCCGGCGCACCCCGACGTGCAGCTACCAGGCGCCACGCCGGCGACGAGCGTCACGATCCCGCAGCACGGGGCGGTCTGGCGCTATGATGCCAATTCGCGTGAGTACCTCAAGTGGCAGGACGGGGCGCCGTTCACCAACGTCGGCACCGGCCAGGTCCATGCCAAGAACCTGATCATCGAGCACGTGCAATCGCGCCTCGACACCAACCCCGCGAACACCGGGGTGCATCACACGTACAACACCGAGTACTACGAGCTGGCCGGGGAAGGTTCGGCCGACATCTACTCGGACGGCGGAATGATCCACGCGACGTGGAAACATCCCAATCCCGATTTACCCGTTGTCTACTACGATGCCAGCGGCAACCCGGTGGATTTGAACACCGGGCTGACCTGGGTTCACGTTATAGGGAGTGATCAATGACCTGGACGCAAACACTTCGCGAACGCTGGTGGCTGGCACCGATCGCCATCTTCGTGGTGGCGGCCGCCATCGTGATTCGCATCATCACCACCCCGCTCGAGGTGAATGCCAACGTCAACGACGGTGACCAGGCCGTCCCCCGAACGGCCACCATCGACCTTCATTTCAACCAGGACATGAAGGCCGACTCGGTGCAGCACGCCTTTAGCATCAGCCCGCCGGTGATGGTCGCGTTCAAGGCCGTCAGCCTCCGGGAATTCCAGTTCCGGCCGAAGATGGCGGCGGACACCGCCTATCACGTCGGCATCAAGGAGGCGCAGAACACCTCCGGGCGTGGCGTCACCAGTGGCTTCAGCTTCAAGACCGAGCCTGCGCCGTCGGTCGCCGCCGTCAAGGTCGACAACAACGCGGTCACCGATGGCCAGCAGTCATTGAAGCCGACCGGCGATGTGAAGATCGATTTCTCTCAGCCGATGGACGGGGCCGGGACGCCAATCGCGGTGAACGGCAAGCCGCTCGAGACCGGCAAGGTGAGCTGGACCGCTGACGGCAAGAGCGCCACGCTGAACCTCAAGCTGGGGCACAGCCGTCAATACCAGCTGTCGATTCCCCAGACCGCGGTCAACCGCAAGCAGGATCCGCTGGCGGCCGACTGGAAGCTCACCTTCACCACGCTCATCGAGGTCCCCTCGCAGGGCGACCCTTCGCGGATCGGAGCCGGCGCTCCGACCATCATCCAGATCGAGAACAGCAGCGAGGCCCGCCCCCAGGCTGGCATGCAGCAGGCCGACATGATCTACGAGTACATCAGCGAGGGCGACATTCCACGGCTCAGCGCCATCTACTGGCATCCGCTGCCCGACCTGGTTGGGCCGGTCCGCAGCTGTCGTCTGATCACCATCCGCCTGGTGTTGATGTACAAGGGGATGATCTATTGCTCGGGAGCCAACGACTATGTCCTCGGACTGGTCTGGCAGCACCCGAACCTGATCAACGATTACAGCCACGGCGCCGGCAACGTCTTCTACCGCGACAACAACACCCGCTACGCGCCGCACAACGTGATGATGCACGGCGCCAACGTCACGACCTTCACCGCGCAGGCGAACCTGCCCGCGCTCCAGTACGACATCGCGCCCAAACACGCAGACGCGACGTTTACCGGTGATGCCGCACCCACGGTTTCGGTGCCGGATCACGGGGCAACCTGGCAGTACGACCCCGGCTCAAAGCAGTACTTGAAATCACAGGACGGCGCAGCCTTCATGAATGTCGGCACGGGTCGAGTCCATGCCAAGACCGTGATCGTCGAGTACGTGACCTCCTACCTCGACAAGAACCCAGCGAACCGGTTCCATGGCTACTACACGGAGGCCTATGAGACCACCGGCGACGGCCGAGCCGACATCTTCGTCGATGGTGTCGTCATCCACGCCACCTGGCACCATCCGGATCCCAACGTGCCGGCGGTCTACCTCGATGCGAGTGGCAATCCGATCGACCTGGACAACGGACTGACCTGGGTGCACGTCATCGGCTCGGAGAAGTGGAGCGGAGTGGGCTGAACGATTGGAGAGACGAACGCCTCAAACGCTCGCCTGGCACTAAAGCGCCGCTCGCGTGGGCCGGCGGGCCCGGACAATCAAGGCGTGCCTGACCCCGACCGGACCACGACCGTCTACATCGTGCCGCATACGCATTGGGATCGCGAATGGTATGCGACCTTTGAGACGTTCCGCGCCCAGCTCGTCGAGCTCTGGGACCAGCTGCTGGCGCTGACCGACGCGGATCCCGATTTCCGATTCTTGATGGACGGCCAGACGGTCGTGATCGATGATTATCTCGAGGTCAGGCCGGAGGCGAAGGTTCGGCTCGATGCGGCCATTCGTGGCCGGCAGATCCAGGTCGGGCCCTGGTACACGCTGCCCGATGAATTCCTGGTCAGCGGGGAGACGCTGGTGCGCAACCTGCAGCGCGGAATCGCCTCGGCTGAGGCGCACGGCGGCTCGATGCGGGTCGGTTACCTTCCCGACTCGTTTGGCCACGCGGCCCAAATGCCGCAGCTTTACCACCAGCTCGGCTTTCGGCATGCCGCCGTCTGGCGCGGCGTCCCGCTCGAGATCGATCGCGTGGCGTTCTCCTGGGAAGCACCGGACGGCAGCCGCATCCTCACCGCCTACATGGGCAATTCCTACGCGCAGGGCGTCGATCTGCCCACCGAGCCCGCGGCCCTGGCGACGCGGGTTGCATCCGCGCTGCAAGCGATCGAGCCGTTTCATCCCACCGCGAACGTGTTGCTGATGAATGGCAACGACCACGTCCTACCGCAGGCGGCCTTGAGCGCGGCCGTTCGGGGCGCCAGCGGCCGGCTCAACGGCACCCTCGTCCGGCTTGCCCGCCTCGATGACTACCTGGCGACGCTGCCCGCGGACGGGTGGCCGCGATGGCGGGGCGAATTGCGCTCCTCGGCGCGCGCGAACGTCCTGATGGGCACGCTGTCGGTACGGGTGACCGACAAGCAACGTCACTTCGCGGCCAGCCGGACGCTCGAGCGCCTGGCGGAGCCGATCGCCGCCCTGAGCGGCATCGAGGCGCGTGATGCGCTCGACCAGGCCTGGACCCTGATGCTGCAAAACGCGGCGCACGACACCGCCTGTGGCTCAGGCATCGATGCGGTCGCTGAGACGGCGCGGCAGCGGAGCGTCTCCGCCTTGCGCATCGTCCAGTCCGTCGTTGAGCGCGGTCTGAGCCGGCTGGCCGGCGCGGGCCAGGTGTGGAATCCCAGCCTCTTTCCGCGGCAAGGCCTGGTGGAAATCGAAGACTCCCTGGTCTTGACCCCGATCGTCGCCGGCGGTTCGGTCGCGGCGCTCACGACGCGAAGCCCACGCGTCCCGGCGACCGCCGCCACCCGCCGGCTGGAGAACGCGCGGCTGAGTTGCGAGCTTCTGCCGGATGGAACGCTAACGATCGTGGACCGGCAGACCGGCCTGCGGTACCCGGGACTGCACCGACTGGTTGATGAAGGCGACGCCGGCGATGAGTACAACTTCTCGCCGCCCGAGCGCAGTCCGCAGCTCGCCGATCCAGTACGCAACTTCAGCAGCACCGTCGTCGAAACCGGGCCGCTCCGGGCCAGTTTGGAGGCCCGCTTCGACCTTGCCGTCTACGACGGATTGCGTCCTGACCGCCAGACGCGCAGCGACCGACAAACGGCGCTACCGATTCGTCTGGGCCTCTTCCTCGAGGCCGATACCCCGCGCCTCGATATTGAGCTGGAGATCATCAACCGTACGCCCGACCATCGGCTGCGGGCGCACTTTCCGCTGCCGTTTCGAGTCGGCGAGTCTGCCGCCGACACGCCCTTCCACGTGACCCGGCGCCCCGTCATCGCCGCCCGGCGCGACCCCGGCGCCACCGAACTCGAGCTGCCGACCTACCCGCTGTGGTCTTTCGTCGACGTCAGCGATGGGCGGGCCGGATTCGCGGTGATCGCCAATGGCCTGCACGAGTACGAGGTGCTGCCGGGCGACCCACAGGAGCTGGCGCTGACTCTGCTGCGCTCGGTCGGCTGGCTCTCGCGCGACGACCTGACTACACGGACGGGGCACGCCGGCCCGGGCCTGGAAACGCGTGGCGCGCAGGTCCTGGGAGGGCACCGGCTTCGCTACAGCCTGTACTTCCACGAGGGCGACTGGGAACGTGGAGGCGTCTGGCGGATGGCCGAATCAACCCTGACGCCCCTGGTTGCCGGCAGCGGCCCAACCATCGCCGGCACGGGCGCCCGCATCGAGCTGGCTCCGGACACCACCCAGATGACTGGGTTGGTGCCGCGGCCGGACGGCTACGACCTGCGACTCCTCAATGCCTCCGATGCCCCGCGCGAGGCCAGCGTCGTTTTCGAACCGGCGCCGACGGAGGTCACCTCCATCACGCTCGCCGGCGAGTTGCGCGAGGCGCTTTCCCTCGCCGATGGGATGGTCAGGCTGTCGCTGCCGGCCTGGGGGATCGCGACGCTTCGGGTCCGGACCTAAGCCGCCGCGAAGGCTTTCTCGCGGTTGATCCAGCGCGGCATGGCGGTGAGCAACGCCGTGCCCTCCACCTGCGTCTTGATCACGTACTCCAGGGCGCCGAGTTGGATCGCCCGCTTGATCAGGGTCGGCTCGCTGAAGTTCGACATCACGACCACGGGCGTGTTCTTGGTTTCGTCGGAGGCCCGCAGCGTCTGCAGCACCAGGATGCCGTTCTGGCGCGGCATCATGACGTCGAGCAGGATCACCTGCGGCTGGACGCGGGTGCAGAGATCGACGCCCGACACACCGTCGTTCGCTACCTCGACCCGGTACCCGTTGCCTCGGAACAAGGTCGCGTAATAGCTGGCCGCGGTCTCATCGTCCTCGATGATCACGACGGTGCCGGCACTCGGTCCGTTGGCTGCGGCCCCCGCGGGGATCTCCGTGAAACTACCGGCGGTGGTCTCCTCGGCATCCGGTTTGGCTGGCTCGGATTCGACCGCTGGCTCCGAGGCAAACGATGACTTCCACGGCGCAAACGGCTCCGGGTCACTGGCTTCGACGACGGGCGCGGGCTCGGCAGCGTCCTCGACGGCCGGTGTTGGCTCAGCGACAGGCTCCTCAGCGACAGGCTCCTCGGCGGCTGGCTCCGCAGCCGCGGCTTCCCTCTCCGGCGTCGGTGCCGTGTCCTCGGCGGGTTCCCATCGAGTGGGGCGCCAGCTCCATTCCGCAGACGCGGGTTCGGGCTCGGATGGCGACGACGAGGTGACGGCTGGTTCCTCCTCGGCGTCGGCCGCCGCCGCCGCCGGAGCCGGAGGTTCCTCGCCAAACAGCATCTCGCGCATCGACTTTCGAGGCTCGGGCGTTGGCGGGGCGGCCGGCGGCGTCTCCTGCTCGGCCTCGACCTCGGCCACCGGGGCCTCCGCCTCGATGTCGCTTACGTCACTAGCCGAGCCTCTTTCACTCGCGAAGGCCGGCTCTTCGTCTTGCTCGGCGACACTCGGCTCCTCGGCTTCAGTCGCGGCGCTCGCCTGCTCCGCGATCTTGGGCGCGTCCTGGACGCCCTGGCCGAACGGCAACGGCAGCGATGGCGCCTCAGCGGGGGACTCCGTGACGGGACGCGCGGCCTCCGCCGGCGGCCGCGGCAGAACCCTCAATTCGGGAGGCGCCCCGACCGGTGGGACCGTGGGCGCGGGTGCCGACGGGGTTGGCGATGCGGCCGCGGGCGGCTGCCATCCTGTCGGCGGGAGGGGCTCACTCCTCGTCTGCACGATCTTCTCGAGGTTTTCGAGGACGTTGAAGTTGAAGCGACGGCGCTTCGGTTTTCCGCGGCGGCTGGCATCCTGTGTGGCGGGCTCAGGAGCTGGACCAGCCGGCGGATTGCCGTAGGCGGGCGGCATGGGCGGCCCAACCGGCGCGGCGGGCTGGGCGGTCGGCGGCGGCGGTGCGGTCGGGCCGCTGGTTGCGGGAGCGAAGGCGGGGTGCGCAAACGCTGGCCCGCTCGGTGGAGCGAAGAACCCGGGTGCCGCTGGGGGCGTGTTCATCGGCGGCATCGGCCCGGGCTGCTGCTGTGGCATGGGCGGCTGTGGCTGGTAGAAGGGCGCCTGACTCGGCGACTGCGGAGGCCCGGGCCGGCCGGGACCGCCCGTGTAGCCCCATGGCGCTTGCTGCTGCGGCGCCGGGGCGCCCCATGGCGTGTTTGGTGGCGCGTACGGCGTGCCCTGGCTCGGTTGACCCATGCCGGGCTGACCGGCGTTCGAATTGGGCGCCCAGCCCTGTGGTGCGGGTGGTGAGTAAATCTGCTGGCTCGACGGGATCCCGGCTTTCGACAGCGCGGTGCCGAGGTTGCGGGCGTACGTGCGCCCGCCCTTTACCGGGGGCAGGGCCCCGCTCTCAAGGGGAGGAGGCTCGTCGACCTGGACGTTTGGTGCATAGCGCCGGCTGCTCGAGCCGGATGGCGCGGACTTGGCGGCCGCCAGGTCGCGTTGCAGGCGCTCGTTGCGCCAGCGGGCGATCAGTAGCTGGATCGTGAACCAGCCCAGCAGGATCCCCAGCGCGACGATGGCTTTGTCGCGGTTGGCAAAGAGGAGATGGCTGAAGGGTGCGAGGAAGTCCTGAAGGCCGCTCATGCCAGCGTTCTGACTCCATGGAGGCGGCCAGAAACGGCAGGGCAGGAGCGCTGGCTGGGCGCGGGCACGTTAATAGAACGGAGGGTGGCAGAAAGGCTGTCACATGGCGGAAGCGGAAGTTACCGGACCGTCACGCAGGCGGTCGCGTACGCTCGGCGAGCCGGCGGTATCCCTCCTGCAGCCGCGGAATCAGCTGGCCGAAATTCAGGGCCCAGCCGATGCCCACGACGCGGTCGGTGAAGATGCGCGGATCGTTGGGATTCCAGTAGGCATCGCGAAAGCGCTTGAACGTCGGAAAGCGAAAGTCATAGGGGACGCCCGCCACTCGCCCGTGCCAGGTGCGCTGGCCCTCCGGCTTGCTCAGCTCCTGCGCGATCGCGGCCAGCGTGAGGAAGAGGACGGCGGCGCGTAGCAGACGATTGATCCGCATGCTTATCCGGCCGTTCGACCCTGGAAACCCAAGCTGGGCAGGTCTTCGCGGAGGCTCTCCATCGACTTCGCATAGATCCAGTGGTCGAGCGCTGCTTTGGAAAACACGGTCCGATCACCGACTTTCGTGAACGGAATGCTGCCTTTCTCGACCATTGTCTCGATCAGATCCGACGGCACGCCCAGATAGCTCGCGGCCTGGAGCGTATTCATCACATAATTGACGCCGGTCGGATCGTAGATCACGGCCAAGTCCTCAGAGTGCTTAAGTTTCGCTACCTATAATAGGTGCCGCGCTGCACGGCCCGTTCGTCTAGAGGCCTAGGACGCCGCCCTCTCAAGGCGGAGATCAGCGGTTCGAATCCGCTACGGGCTACTCTTCCAATCCTCGTCAATCCTTCTATTCTGAGCAGAGCTTGGAGATTGCGCCTGAGGATCAAGTTTTTCGGCTCATCATGGGCTACCGCGCGTCGCAGGCCGTGGGGTTGGCCGTTGAGTTAGCTATCCCGGATCGCGTCGCCGACCGTGCCAAGACCGCAGCGCAGTTGGCGCAAGCAACTGGCTCTGACGAAGACTCGCTGCATCGGTTTCTCCGAGGGCTCTGCGCGCTCGGTGTGCTCACGGAGGATGAGCAGGGACACTTTGGCCCGACCCCGCTATCAACCCGCCTGCGGTCAGGCCAGCGGGAACACGCACTGGCGCGAATGACTTTGAGCGAGGGATATGCCGCATGGGCTGAGCTCGGTCATTCCGTGCAGACTGGCAAGCCCGCCTATGAACTTGTTCACGGGCTGCCCCGCTGGGAGCACATGGCGGGTAACCCCGATGCAATAGAGCGGTTCAACGCGGCCATGGCCGCTTCAGCGCAGGTCGACGGAAAAGCGCTCTCAGACGCGTGTGACCTCTCGGAGATTTCCACGTTGGTCGACATTGGGGGCGGCCGAGGAGCGCTTATGGCGGCAGTTCTTACGGCCCATCCAAAGATGCGCGGAGTCATCGTGGATCTCAAGCCCGGGCTCGAGGGCGCGCCTGCTCAGCTGGAGACGGCTGGTGTTGCCGGGCGCTGCGAGATGGTAGTCGGCAACTTCTTTGACTCGGTCCCGAGAGGTGGCAATGCCTACTTGTTGAGGTGGATTCTGCACGACTGGGACGACAAGGACGCGGCACGGATCATTGCCGTATGCGCCGAAGCGATGCCGCCCAACGGGAGGCTTCTGGTAATCGAACGACTGATGCCCGAGCGCTTTCGGGCGACTTCGGACGACCTTCGTCTTGTTATGGCCGACCTGCACATGATGGTTGTCTTAGGTGGCCGTGAGCGCACGGAGGCAGAGTTCCGTATTCTTTTCGCGGCCGCGGGCCTAAAACTCATACGCAAAGCCCCCCTTCTAACGGGAACCTGGGTACTCGAATCCGTTAAATCCTCAACCAAACCTATATAAGCCGATGTTGTTCGGAGTTGCCTAGCTCCAAAGACCCGCCTTCGGCGCGTGTCCGACAGAAGGGGGGCTGACGGCCCGCAGAGCGTTGATCTTGGGCTAGCCTGTATCCGAAGAATTGGCGCGAGGAGGAGATGTCATCGTGAGTGACGCGCAGCCGAAATCATCATTCTTCGACCCGGCGAAGGGAGGCCAATCGATCTGGGCGGGTTTCAGATGTCCTTCAAGGCCTCTGGCAACGACACAGGTGGGACCTTCTCTCTGTTGGTCCGCCAAGACGGCTACCGAGCGTAGAGGTCACGGGTTCGAATCCGCGTGGGTGGGCCGAAGCTTATATAGCGCGAACGAATCCCTAACGGTTGCCGGCGGCATAATCACGATCTGAAGCCGCCGTGACCAGCTGTTTGAAAACACCTGAACACCAAGTCTAGAAAGGTGCCTACGAGGCTTACGACCGTTTCCGGATGGGTGCGACTTCGGTTCGCGACTTCGGTCATGTCGTGGGAATCGGGTCGCAACAACAATGCTCGTTCTCGGGCAGCGTGCTCAGATCTGCGCGCCTTTATGCGGGGTAGCGCATACCTCGACATCCTGACCGTACCCGTAGCTGGCGCGGTTCACCGCCAGTTCGTGCACATCGTTCGCAAGCAGCCGCCAGCGGGTGGAGTCCAGCCGAAAAGGAGCCGCCACGGCGGCCCAGGAGACGCTCCGTCCGCCGCGCCGCGCAGGGTTCCCCTACCGAGCTAGGGTGGAGACCTGCTGAGTGTCGTATCGGGCTCGCAGTGAACCGATCGCGTCCGCATTGGGCGGGCCGGGACGTCGCAAAATCTCGGCCAGCTCTTCGAAGTAGCGTTCGTGGCCCGGCGGAGAACTGATGAACAAAATCCTGGCTGGCTTGTCGGTATCGTTCCAGAAGCGATGGGCCGCCCCCTTCGGCACGAACATGAAGCTGCCTGGCCCTATCCCATTGCCGCTCTCGTCACCGACCTGCAAGTTGAGGGAGCCCTCGAGG
>VBHO01000170.1 GCA_005882045.1 Chloroflexota bacterium
GCAGGTCGAGGTAGAGCATGGTGATCGCGATCGGCTGGATCGCCCCGACCAGGGCATCGACGAGGGTCGACACCGTCGTCAGGAGGCCAGCGCGGATGTCGTCGCTGAGACCCGGAAGCAACGCCGCGATACCACCGAAAAGTGCGGCGAGCGCCGTCTGGATGAGCGACACCATAATGCCGACGATGATCAGGATGCCGAGCGTGCGCCACCAGTTGTCGCGTACGAGGTTCCAGCTTCGCCCCAGCGCCTTCACCGGGCCGATGCCCTCAGCGAAGAGCGCCGGTATCGCGACCGACCAGCGGATCAGGACCCAGATCACGACCGGGATGGTCACGATAGCGATCGCGCCGATGCCGACACAAACCCCCAGGATCACGACCCCCCACACCGCGAAGTAGCGACGGAGCGTCCCCAACAGAACCGACCCGATGGTTTCCACGTTGCCGGCCGCCAGCGAGGTCGCAGCCCGGTAGAGGGCACCCACGCTGAAGGGAATCAGCAGGGCGGCAATCGGAAAACTGAGCAGGTAGAGGGGCGAGCTGGTGTATTGCGACTGCCGGGACTGGATCCTCGCCAGCTCGTCCGGGTTGTTGACGTTCTGCAAGACGTTCTGCAGGAAGGTGAATGGGTTGGCCCGATAGGAGCCTGAGATCAAGCTGAGGATCAAGTTGGGGAGGACGATGACCAGGGCCACGCCCGCGATCACCGTGAAATGGCGACGATATAACTTGAAGGTCTCGTCGAGGAGTTCGCCTAAAGGCATGACCCGAAGGCGGACGGGTGTGCCGGCGGTCGCCACGGCGACCATCATGAGGGAAAGGGCGAGGCTGTGTCTACAGCGGCGTTATCAGTTCGAGCAGGAGCAGCTGCCGCCGCAGGCGCACCCACCCGAGGTCGACGCGCTGGAGGACTGGCTGCTGCCGACCACCGCAAAGGTGGAGAACATCGCCTTGGTGTTGGTGCTTTCGCACTCGGGGCAGACCTGGCGCTGGTCGCGGCTGGCGAAGCCGCCGAAGACGTCAAAGGTGTGACGGCAGCTCAGGCAGGAGAACTCGTAGATCGGCATCACCAATATTGTAAGGATGTGCGGCCGGAAATCCAGCGTTACGCCGAGCTGCTCCTCGACTGGAACCGCGCCGTCAACCTGACCGGCGCGCGCACTCTGGAGGAGGTCCTGGCCCAGATCGCCGCGGGCGACGTCCTGCTGGCCGTGCCCTGGACCGGGATCGGACGTGTGATCGACATCGGGAGCGGCGGCGGGCTGCCGGGGATCCCCCTGGCGCTGGCCATGCCCCAGGTGCACTTCACCCTCCTGGAGGCGAACCGTCGGAAGGCTGCCTTCTTGGAGCACCTGGCCGCCAACTTGAACTTGAGGAACGTGGCGCTGGCGACCGGGCGGGCTGAGGAACTTGGCCGGCAGCCGGCGCTTCGGGAGCAATTCGATCGGGCGATCTCGCGGGCGGCCGCGCCACCGGCAGTGCTGCTGGAGCTTGCCCTTCCCTTCGTTAGACCAGGTGGAGACCTCGTTGCCCAAGTCAGCCCCATCGATCCACAGCTGCTCGAGCCTGCGGCGCGCCTCCTCGGCGGTGGGCCGCCGCGGCTGGAGCGTCCAGGGGACGGTGCCGGCACCCTCCTGGTGGTGCCCAAGCTGGTCCCAACGCCGGCTGGTTTTCCGCGTCGTACCGGAGTCCCCAACCGCAAGCCGCTCGCGTAACTGCGATCCCGGCTGGGACGTTGCATGGATATGAGGTCGGCTCTCCGCCTAATTCCCCTCATGGTCATCGGCGCCGTTGCGGCCTTCCTGCTGGCTGGGCCGCTCACGTCTTTCTATAAGACCCACGCCGTGGCGAGCCGACCTCAACCATCGCCCTCGACAACCATCGATCCGCACGCCTCACCCACAACCTGCCCCGCGTCGCTGCCCATGCCAAAGGCGCCGGCGGCGTCCACGCCCTCCACCCCGTCTCTTCCGTTCCCGATCTGGGTCAACGATCCACTCGGCGTCAATCTGCGGTCGGCTGCGAGCGCCACGAGCACGAGGTTGGCGACGCTGACCCAGGGCACGCAGGCCACGGCCGATGGCCGGGCACCGGACGCATCGGGCAACACCTGGTATCACATCACGCTGGGCAGCCAGGCGGGTTGGGTCCGGTCCGACTTTGTCGTCACCTCGGCGCTGCATGCCGCCAGCGGCTCTGGCTGGAGCTTGATGCTGCCGCAGGGCTACCAGGTCGCCTCCTCGTCCAATGCGTCCCTCACCACGGTCTCAAAGACCGGCGACGACCTGCCGTTCCTCGTCCTACAAACGACCACGTCAGACACGCTGACCGTCCAGCTTCCCGGACTGCTCCGCCCGGATATCGCGCCGGTCGCCGATCATACGGCCACGATCGCCGTCTGGAGCGTCAATCCCGTCACCGAGCAGGTCTCGAGGGTTGCGCTCGATACCTGCAAGGTCACCTCGGCCTGGGCTCGTCCCGACCAGGGCTGGCCCTTCATGAGCGCGGTGTACGTCCACACCAAGGGACGCAACTACGAGTTCTCGTTCTTTACCGCCGAGCCCAACTCGACAATCGTC
The DNA here is from genome assembly GCA_005882045.1 of Chloroflexota bacterium. Taxonomy (GTDB): domain Bacteria; phylum Chloroflexota; class Dormibacteria; order CF-121; family CF-121; genus CF-13. The sequence continues at coordinate 2,582 of VBHO01000170.1, forward strand.
AAGCAAGTACTGGACAGCGTCGCCTTAAGCTGATCGGGTGAGCGGGACCGGGCGCTGGGAGAAGGCCGCGGAAGCCTACGCGACCGGCGAGCATAAGGCCGGCCGCGAGCTGGAACTCGTTATCGAGTACGCGGCACCGACCGGCAAGGAGCGGGTGCTCGACATCGGCACGGGCGCCGGGCACACTGCGCTCGCGCTCGCACCCCGCGTCTCCGAGGTCGTCCTCACCGACCCGGTCGACGCCATGCTGGCAACGGCCCGTCGCCTATTTCAGACAGCTGGCCTGTGGAACGCGCAGTTCGTTCGGGCGGGCGCGGAGCAACTCCCCTTTCCCAAAGCGAGCTTCGACATCGTCACCACAAGGCTCGCCGCACATCACTTCGACGACGTTGCCCTCGCAATGGGCCAGGTGGCCCGCGTCCTCCGACCGGGCGGGGTTTTTATCTTCGTCGATACGACCGCCCCCGAGGACCTGGAGAGTGCCGCCTACCAGGACGAGGTCGAGTTGCTGCGCGACCCGACGCATAAGCGGATCCATACGGAACGAAATTGGGCGGCATTTATCGAGCAGGCTGAGTTCCGCGTCGAGAAGTCGGAGGTGGTGCTCAAGGCTCATGACTTCGAGCCGTGGCTCGAGCGCGGCGGAGAAGACGAAACGACGCAGCAACGAGTCCGTACCCGGTTTCTTGAAGCTCCTGCGTCGGCGGTCCGAGACCTCGAGATCGTGGTTGCAGAGGGGAAGGTGAAGTCGTTTACTGACCGGAAACTGGTCCTCGCAGCTCGCCGGTAGCTAGGTTCGGCCCTCGCGCAGGGAGCTGACCGCTTTGGCGATGCGTCGCTCGCGAGTTTCCGGCGTCTTTGCCGCTTCGACCGAGATCACGATTCGCTGCTTGTTGCTGAAGGACAATCCCTCCAAGAAGCGCGTGGCCCCCGCATCACGACTCAGGGCGCGCGCAAAGTCGGCCGGTACCGTCACCTCGCGAGCTGCGGTGTCGAGTTCGACGTCGACATCCACCCTCTGAGCGGCCGCGACACCGGCGGCCTCGCGGACCTCGGCACTGATTGGGAGCATGAACCGCCCGCCCATCGACGCCACCGTGCTGCGGTAGGTGTAGCCCTTGATCGTGACCTTGACCGCTGGTTTCTTGCTCGTGCCAAGTTTGGCGACGACCGCTGCCGGCACTTCGATGCCGGTAGCGGTCTTGCCTGCGAGTTCAATCGTTGCTCGAAACTTCATCGATTGGCCTTGGTCGCACTCGCCGCGGTGGTCGGAACCTGGATCAGCTGCGAAAAGCGGATGTGGTTGCCGAATGGATCCCGCAGGCCGCAGTCGATACCGTACGGCCGCTCCGTCGGCTCCTCGGTGAACTCGACGTCTTTTGCCCGAAGCTCGTTGTAGGTCTTGCGGCAATCCGCGGTCGTGAAGAACAGGTGCCCGCCCGTGGCGCCCTTCGCCACCATCTCGCGAACCTGCTCGGCGGTCTTCGCGTCGAGCGCCGGCGCACCGGGCTTCTCCAGCAGGATCTGGTGGGTATCGCCCGGCACGTTCACCGTCAGCCAGCGCATGAATCCCAGGTCCTGGTCGGTGTTGACCTCGAGACCGAGTTTGCCGACATAGAAGTCGAGCGCCTTGTCCTGGTCGAGCACGTAGATCGATGAGATCAGAAGAGCGTTGAACATTTTGTGTACCTCCGTGATCGTGGAAATGTGTCGGATCCCACGCTAGACGATGTTTCTCGTCCGGTCTTCTCCAAAACTGCTCGGTCGTGTCCAGGCCATCGCAAAGCAGGTCGGGACGGGTTTGATCGCTCCGCGCTCGCGGTAGGCGGTGGGCGACTCGCCAACGATTTCCTGAAAACTGCGGCTGAACGTACCCAGGCTGTTGAAGCCTACGTCGAGGCAGATATCCGTCACGCTGCGCTTGGTCGCCCGCAACAGGAACATGGCTCGCTCGACTCGCCGGCGTTGGAGATAGCGATGCGGCGTCTCGCCGAATGTGGCGCGAAACGTTCGGATGAAGTGCGCCTCGGAGACATGGGCGATAGCCGCGAGCGCGCGCACATTGAGCGGCTCGGCGTACGCGCGGTCCATCGCGTCGCGGGCGCGAAGCATGCGGCGGTTGGTTTCCTCCACGGCGCGGCTCACCCCGGAAGCCCCCGAATCGCCGCCTCGGCGGCCGCGCGTTCGTCCCACGGTTCCTTTCCTCGACCGATCAGGATGCTGCGCTCGTGACCCTTTCCCGCCAGCAAGATGGTGTCGCCGGGCGCGGCCTTCCGAACCGCGTGGGCAATGCCCTGGCGCCGGTCCTCGATCCGCGCGTACTGCTCGCCCTCGCTCCACCCGACCTCCTCGGCCCCCGCGGCAGACGGCGTAGTCGCTCAGCCGGGCGGCGATCTCTCCCATCCAGGGCCGCTTCTCGCGATCGCGATCACCCGCACTGCCAAAGACCGCAATCAGCTTGCCGCGCGTAATCGGTCGCAGCTCGCGGAGCACCTTCTCCAGGCTCTGCGGCGTGTGGGCGTAATCGATGATCACGGCGAACGGCTGGCCGAGGTCGACGCGCTCCATGCGGCCGCTGACCCCCTGGTAGCTTTCGAGCCCCTGGCGGATCTCATCGAGGGTCAGGCCGACGGCGACCCCGGCGCTCGCGGCGGCCAGCGCGTTGGCGGCG
>VBHO01000171.1:0-12012 GCA_005882045.1 Chloroflexota bacterium
GCCGGTGTGCCTCCGCCGGTGAGTGTTTGGCCGCAGTTGGTGCAGAACTTTGCGGTCGCCGAATTCTGGGTGCCGCACTTTGGGCAAGCCATGGTGGCGCCGGCCGGCGCCGGCGCCGGCGAGAGCGCCTGGCCGCAGCTGCTGCAGAACTTGGCGTTCTCCGCGTTTAGCGCGTGACAGTTGGGACAGCGGACCTGGATCTGGCCGCCCGCGGCCAGCGTCTGACCCATCTGGCCGGCCACCAGTCCGCCGACCCCGAGGCCGACGCCGAGGAACGCCGGGTTGACGGCGCCGCCCTGACCGGGCCCCTGGGCCAACCCCTGCCCAGCGCCGATCATCGCCTGGCCCGCCGCGTACTGCTGGAAGCCGCCCGCCAGCTTGGTGTACTGGACGTCATGCAGGAACGTCTTCAGTTTCTCTTCATCCTCTGGCTTGAGCGTGATCGTGAAATTTCCGAGCCGGACGATCTGCAGACCGTAGCTGTTGATGTTGCGCTGCACCTGGGCGATGGTTTCCGATTCGATCTCGTCGGTATGCGCCGCGATGCCGAGCAGCGGCCAGCCGCTGCTGACGACATGCGACACCACGTCGGTTCGCAGGGTCTTGAGCAGTTGCTCGCGCATCCAGTCAGTGATCTCATCGTTGGTCGACAGGTTCTGGGTGCCGACCAGGTTGACGATCAACGACTGCGGCTCGACCACCTTCAGCGAGTATTCGCCAAACACGCGCAGCCCGACGCCGAAGTTGGTCTGTGGATCGACGACATTGTCGATGGCGCCGCCGAACGGCAGGTTGGGGAACTCGCGGGTGGAAATGAAGTAAAGCTCGGTGCGGAAAAGGTTCCCGCCACTGGCGGCGTCCACGAGGATGCCAAGGAACGGAATCTCGGATGAGTCGAGCGTCACCCGGCCCGGCTGGATGGTGCCCTGAATGCGGCCGTCGCGGAAGAAGACGGCGAGCTCGTCCTGCTCAACGGTCAATTGCGTCAGTTTGCGGATGTTCGTATCGGGCCACTTGAACAGAATCTGGCCCTTTGCGGCATCCGGGCGTGCGATGAACTCGCGCCGGACTTCCTGCCCGAAGATACCCATCTAAACCTCCAATGCTGGATCCGGCGGTTCGGCCGCCCACCCGCGTTATAGCAGAAAAACGCCGGACCTAAAGAAGTCCTTCCCCAACGCGGTGAGCGGCAAACTATGAGCCTTCCAGCGCCTTTCCTTCGCCCGGACTCGGGCGCGTTCAAGCCGACGCCCGCGCGCGCGTGGCTGGTCCGGATCACCACGCCGGCGGCCTTGCTTGCCTTGTATGGGCTGCTCGCCCTGGGATTATTTGCCGCCACCTGGGCGAGCCCTGTCTCGCATGTCATCGGCGACGGTCCCGACCCGCCCGTGTTCATCTGGTACCTGCGTTGGGTGCCCTTTGCCATTAGCCACGGGCTCAACCCGCTGTTCACCAGCTACCTCGATTTCCCTGACGGCATCAACCTGATGTGGCAGACGTCGGTGCCATTGCTCGGCCTGCTGCTGGCCCCAATCACGCTGACGCTCGGGCCGATCTTCTCCTACAACCTGCTGATGACGGCGTCGATGGCGCTCGCGGCGTGGTGCGCCTTCCTCGCGTTCCGCCGGCATGTCGCGCGTCCCTGGGCTGCGGCCCTGGGTGGCCTGCTGTTTGGTTTCTCGCCCTACATGCTGGCGCAGTCGCTGGGGCATCCGCATGTCGGGGTTGTCTTCATCTGCCCGCTGATGCTGATCGCCTTCGAAGAGGCCGTGCTGCGGCAGCAGCGATCACCCGGGGGGCTGGGGGCGATCATCGGCCTGCTGGCCGCGGCCCAGATGCTGATCTCCGAAGAGATGTTGCTCACCCAGGTCCTGCTGGCGTGCATGGCGCTCGCCATTCTGGCTGGGTTGCGTCCTGACCAAGTCCGGATACGGGCGGCCCACGTCCTCAAGGTTCTTGGAGTTGCGGCCGGCATGCTGACGCTGGTCGCCGTCTGGCCGCTGTGGATGCAGTTCCTCGGCCCACAGGCGGTCCACGGCACCCTGGCGGCGTCGAATGTTTTTGTCACCGATGTGGCCGGTCTCGTGCTGCCGACCTCGCTGCAGGCCATCGCTCCGCCCGCGCTCACCGCGGTCACCGACCGGTTTAGCGGCAGCCAGTATGAGGCTGGGGCATTCCTCGGTCTGCCGCTGCTCGCCCTCCTGGTCTTCACGGCGGTGCGCTGGTGGCGGGTGCCGGCGGTGCAGGTTGCGTCGATGCTGGCATTGCTCGCCGCCTGCCTGTCGTTGGGCGTCACCCTCCACCTCGGCGGCGTGACAACCGGGATCCCGGCCGGGCTGCTCGCCCTCGCATTCCTGGCGGTAGGCCGCACGAGGGTCGGACGCGTGACGCCCGTGATCTTCGGGCTCGTCTGGGCAGGGCTGGCGACGGTGCCACTGCTGCACAACGTGGTTCCCAGCCGCCTGATGCTTTACGTGTTCCTTTTTGCCAGCCTGCTGCTGTCGGTGCTGGTCGACCGCTGGGACTTCGCATCGCCCCGGCGGACAATGGCGGCCGGCGCGATCGCGGTCCTGGCGCTCCTGACGCTGTTGCCACGGATTCCGTTTGCCACCTCACCCGCCAACGTGCCTGCGTTCTTCTCCGCCGGCGCGGTCTCGACCCTTCCGACCAACAGCATCGTGCTGGTCGTCCCCTATGCTCATGAATTGGAGTCGCGAGCGATGCTCTGGCAACTGAGCGCGGACCTTCGCTTCAAGATGCCTGAGGGGTACGCCAACCGACCTGGCCCGGCGCTGGATCCGGCGCCGACCATGCTGGGGCACGACCTGATGGCGATGCAGCAAGGGGCGCCGGCGCCGGAAGTGTCGACCGCCTACCGCACGGCGGCGCTGGCCGAGCTACGACGCTGGCAGGTGCAGGCGGTGGTACTCGGCCCCATGGCGGGCGAAGGTCGAGTGGTGGAGTTCCTGACGGCCATCATGGGGACCCCCCCGACGCAGGATGGCGGCGTTTACCTCTGGAGGCTGGGCCCGAGCTAGAGAGTTGGCTCCGGAGCCCGGATTCGAACCGGGAACCATCGCGTTAACAGCGCGCCGCTCTACCGTTGAGCTACTCCGGACTGCCAGGCGCGAACCAGTATATCGGTCGACTTCCGGTCAGCTTGCAATTCGCTGCGGCACCTGCCGCTCCGCCCCGCCCTCGCCACCGGCCGCTTCCCCCGCTCGTTCCTCTTCGTGATATTCCGCGTCGGTATTGACCCGCCAGGGATCATAGTTGGCGCCCAGCGCGATATTCCGTGCCACCAGGATCCCCGTCATCATCGAGTGGTCCTGGTTGTTGTAGTGGTGCATCCCATTGCGGCCCACCAGCCACAGGTTCGGCAGCGCCCGCCGCAACCATTCGCGGATGACCTCCAGGTGTCCAAGGTAGGCACCGTCGTAGACGGGATAGGCCTTCGGTTGGCGGTACACCATCCCCGCCTTGACCTCCTCGGGCCGCACGATACCCAGCGCCACCAGCTCACGCCGCCCCAAATCCAGCAGGTCGGCATCCGGCCAGCTCCACATGCCGTCTTTCTCGAAGCAGAAGTACTCCATCCCCAGCCCCGTCAGGCCACTGTCGTCGACCATCGCGGAGCTGAAATTCTTGAAGTTTCCGATCCGCCCCACCTTCACGCCCGGGTCGTGGACATAAATCCACTGATCCGGGAAGACGTTGGCGCGGTCTACCACCACGTTGACCGTGATGAAGTCGCGATATCCCAGCGCGTCGGCGGCGGCGCGCACGATCGAGGGCGCAGCGGGCTGGAGTTTGGCGATCAACTCGCGGATCGGCATGGTGCTGATGAACTCCGACCCCAACACGTCGAGCGTCCCACCGTTCCGGTCCTTCAACCACTGGCATGGCGGACGGCGACCACCTCCTCCCCTAAGCGCACTGGATGGCCGGCGGCCGCCAGGCGCGAGGCCACCCCCTGCCACATCTGCCCGGCGCCGGTTCGCGGATAACGGAATGTGTCCACGAGCGTTTTCACGATCGCGCGCTCGCCGCCGCGCAACGCCGCGGGCAGGAGCGCGTTGCGGATCACTTCGACGAGGTTGAGCCCACGAATCCGCTGCCCCGCCCAGTCGGCCGAGAGCTCGGTCGTCGGGATCCCCCACACCTTTTCGGTGTAGGTCTTGAAAAAAATCTCGAACAGGCGATGCCCGAACTGATTCGACACCCAGTCTTCGAACGATTTCGGGTCGACGACCGGCCGCAGCCGCGCCTGCGCGTAGCTCACCAGGCAGCGCGCCGTCTCGTACGGCCCCAGGTTCAGGAAGGCGTTCGAGGCTTTGATCGGGTAGTCGAAGAACTTCCCCCGATACATGATTCGCGTCAGCCGGGCCACCGATCGGATCTCCTCGCCCAGGACCTCGGTCCAGAGCGCTTCGATCTCGTCGCTCTTGGAGAAAAACCGGTGCGGGCCCACGTCGAACCGGCAGCCCATGAACTCGAGCGTGCGGGCGATCCCTCCGACCTGGCGCGGATCCTTCTCCACCACCGTCACCGGGGTCCGGTGGCGCGTCAGCTCGTACGCGGCCGACAGCCCGGCGGGCCCGGCGCCCATCACCACCACGTGCTTACTTGCACCGGGCGAAGTCAGGTCAGCCATGCCGCACAGGAGCAACTCCGTGCGGGCGACCCCTCTTGCACCGGTTCGCCCCCACGCTGCCCATAAACCGGGCCGTCTCCCGTACTATTGCGCTCCGTGGCCCCGGCGTCGAAAACCACAACTCCGCGCGTGCATCCGTTCCTGGAACGGCTTGCGCGTGGTCCCCTCCTGGGGGACGGCGCCATGGGAACCCAGCTCCACGCCAAAGGGGTGAGCTTCGAGCGCTCCTTCGACGAGCTCAACCTCACCGAGCCCAAAATTGTCGAGGAAATTCACCGAGCGTACATTTCGGCCGGCGCGGAGCTGATCGAGACCAACACCTTCGGCGCCAACCGGATCAAGCTGGCCCGCCACGGGCTCGATCAGCGCGTGCGTGACATCAACTTCCGGGCCGTCAAGCTCGCCCGGGAGGCCCGCGAGATCGCCGGCGAGCCAATCTTCATCGCCGGCTCGGTGGGACCGATCGGACAGCAGATGGCGCCGATCGGGCGGATCACCGTTGCCCAGGCGACCGCCGCCTTCGAGGAGCAGATCGCCGGCCTGCTCGAGGGCGGGGCGGATCTCCTCGTGCTGGAAACCTTCACCAACCTTCCCGAAATCCTCGCCGCGGTGAGCGCCGCAAAGCGAAGCACGGACCTGCCGATCGTGGCACAGATGACCTTCGCCGAAGACGGCCTTACCCTCAGCGCGGAAGAGCCCAGCCAGGTGGTGCAGGCGCTCGAGCGCGCCGGCGTCGACGTCATCGGCGTCAACTGCGGGGTCGGCCCGCAGGTGGCGCTCCAGGTCCTCGAGCAGATGCGCCAGCAAACGCGCCTTCCCCTCTCGGGCCAGCCCAACGCCGGACTTCCCGCCCGCGTCGAAGGCCGCTTCTTCTATTTCGCGACGCCTGAATACTTCGCGACCTTCGCGCGCCAGGCGGCCGATCTCGGCGTCGCCTACATCGGCGGATGCTGCGGCACCACGCCGGCACACATCGCCGCCATGCGGGCCGCCCTCACGCCCACGACGAGCCCCACCCGCCTCAGGACGCCGTCACCGTCCACCGCGATCGCCATCGACCTCAACCCGGCCGAGCAACTCCCGCCCACATCGTTCGCGCAGCGCCTCGCTGACCACGCCTTCGTCATCAGCGTCGAGATCGATCCGCCACGCGGCCTCAATCCGGCGAAGTGCATCGCCGGCGCGCAGCTCGTCAAAGAGTCGGGCGCCGACGCCGTCAACATTGGCGACAGCCCGATGGCGCGGGTCCGGATGAGCGCGCTCTCCCTCGCGGTCATGATCCAGCAACAGGTCAGCATCGACACCCTGATCCACTTCACCTCGCGCGACAAGAACCTGATGGCGCTCCAGGCGGAACTGATCGGCGCGCACGCGCTCGGCATCCGTAACATCATCGCGCTCACCGGCGATCCCCCACGGATTGGCGACTACCCCTCGGCGACGGGCGTCTGGGACGTCGACTCCATCGGCCTGATCAAGATCCTGCAGCGTCTCAACGAGGGCTACGACTGGCTCGGGACATCGATCGGCAAGCCCGCCAACTTCACGATCGCCTGCGCGGTCAACCCGTCGGCCGAAGACCTGGACCGCGAGATCGACCGCTTCCGGCAGAAGATCGAGGCCGGCGCGCACGTCGCCATGTCCCAGCCGCTCTATGACCGGCAAACGCTGGAGCGGTTCTTCGAGCGGACCGGTTCGCTGCCGATCCCCTTCCTGTTGGGCGTGCTTCCGCTGCAATCGTTCCGGCATGCCGAGTTCATGCACAACGAAGTCCCCGGCATCGTCATTCCGGCGCAACTTCGCGAGCGCATGCGGCTCGCCGGCGAGAATGGCATCGCGGAAGGCCTCGCGCAGTCTCGCGAGCTCCTGCACGATACCAAGGCCCTGGTCCAGGGCGTCTATCTGATGCCCTCCTTCGGCCGCTACGAGGTCGTCGCCGAACTGGTCCGCTGGCTCCGCCAGGAGCGCGCCCCCACCCTGCCCTCCAGCCGAGCGTAACTAGCCCCCACCCTGCCCTCCCCCAAAGGGGGAGGGGTTGTTCCCTCGATAGCTGAGCACGCTGATGGCCGATTGTGGTGATATGTAGCTGTATCGATCGGAAGCGCATGCAGCCAGCCAGGCGGCGGGAACCGCCGGCCGGCGTAGGAGGCGATTGGCACATGACGCGGACTCATCACTTTTCTGGGCACGCGGTTCGGCGGGTCAGCAGGTTGGCGATTCTGGGCTTGACCGGGCTCGCCGTGGCCGGGGCCCTGACGCCCGCACCAACCTCGGCGGCGGGCGGGATTGGATTTGCGGCCCCGACCTTCGTCGACCAGGTTCGAGCCGGCGGCGAGCCCGGGATCATCCACAGCAACAAGTTCGGCAACCTCGTCTACACCTCGCACGAGGGCAGCACGCACATCGACCGGTCAGGAGGTCCGGCGTCGATCCAGCAGTTCCTGTGTCCGGGACTCACCACCGCCGACTGCTACAAGAACCACGTCTGGATCTGGACCTCGGACGATCGGGGCAACACCTGGCAGCTCCGCGACGAGGCGCTGCCCTACACCGGCTTCAGCGACCCTGACCTGACGCAAGACGCGTCCGGGTCGATCTACAACACCGGCATCGACCTCGCCAACGACAGCGTCTTCTCCTCCCAGGACGGGGGCAAGACCTGGCCGCACGGCACGACCCAATGCCACGACGGCGATCGCCCGTGGTTAGCAGGCGGCGGCACCGCCGGCGAGGTCTTCATGACCACCGATACGGTCGAGAATGGCCACGAGGTCTTCCATAGCAGTAATTACGCCGACAGCTGCAGCGCGACCGGCATCATCGACAACGGCGGCTTCAACGGCAATAGTTATTCGGGCTTCGGCAAGCTCGTCTACGACCCGTTCGACGGCAGCCTGATCGAGCCGGCGCAGTTCGTGCATGCCGACGGCAGCATTGGCATCGGCATCAGCCGACTACCCCGGGCCCGCGACGCCTTCAACGGCGGTGGCGAGACCTGGCAACCGAAGGAGATCGTCTACCCGACGACCGTTTACTCACCATTCGGGGTTCCGGAGCTGATCTCCATGGACAGCTCCGAAAACATCTACTTCGCCTGGGACACCAACGAACGCGACCCCAACGGGACCGGAGGCTGCAGCAATCTGCTCCCCAACACCGGAGGAGGCCCGACCCCGCTGCCGAACCACATCATGTTCGTCGCCGGCAAGCACGTCGGTGCGGGCCAGTGGACGTTTCTGCCGCCAGTGAGCCTCGCCTCGCAGGGCAATGCGCGGGTGCTGTGGCCATGGAGCGTGGCGGGGTCCAGCGGCAACGTGTCGGTGGTCTGGTACCAGATGGACAAGATGGTGGATCCCGACTGCGACATCTACAACGGCCAGACCGTTCCAGATGTGAAGACATTCATCTATGAAGCGCAAATCAGCAATGCGTTGAATCCGTCGAGCCGCCGCGTCTCGGTGATCAATGCCTCGGGACGATTCATCCATCAGGGTGGAATCTGCGACAGCGGCACCACCTGCGTGGCCAGCGGGCAGGACCGCCGGCTGGGCGATTACTTCACCAACAGCGTCGATAGCAGTGGGTGCGTGGTGATCGCGAGCGGCGATACGACGGTGCCGGATCCCATTAGCGGTGGCCCTCGTGCCACCAGCCTGCCCATCTTCATCCGGCAGGTAACCGGCCCGAGCCTCACGACGGGCAAAAGCTGTGGTTAAGTTGACCTGGCGTCGGCCATCGGCCGGCGCCCGCGTGGGATCGGGGCGTTCGCAGGCAGCCGCAACGCCTGCGGACCTGCTGGATAACCGATCGAGAGCACCGTCCGCAGATGGCGGTCCGGCGGAATGCCCAGCAGCTCGCGGGCGCGTTGCTCGTTGGCCGCGGGATAGATCGAGGCGATGCACGACCCAACGCCGTGGGCCCAGGCCGCCAGCATCAGGTTCTGCATCAGCCGCCCCTCGTCCATGAGGGTCGGGGCATCATCCCCGCGCATGACGAGCGCGATCGCGAGCGTCGCGCTCGCGAGGTGCCCCGCGTAGCGGCCGTACTTCGCCAGCGCACCCAGGCTCTCGCGGTTCTTCACCACGATCAAGTCCCATGGTTGGGTGTTCTTGGCGGATCCGGTCCATCGGCCGGCGTCCAGAATGTCGAGCAAGACGGCATCGGGAATTTCGCGCTCAGAAAACAGCCGCACCGAACGGAGGGACTTGATCAACCCCGTCTCACGCACCGGCCCAGTCTACCCGTGGTCGGATGGTCTTGAGTCGTCGCTTGCGATCCGAACCGGCGGCATGTAATCCGAGACCAGGTCGCGCATCCACCAGTTGCCGGTTTCGCGGCGCTCGCGCGCGGTGCTGAACCGGTAGCGATAGAGGCGGGCGCGGACGAATGCGGGCGGGGCCTGCGGGAACGGATTGGTGCGCAACAGTTTCAGCGTCGCGCGGTCATTTTGGAGCAGCTTGACCAGGAACGCGATGAACCAGGGATGTTGCTGCGGCGAGGCCATCGCCGCAAACCACATCAGCCAGTCGAGCCGCAGGTGGTAGGGCGCGACCTGAGCTGGGATGCGGCGTGGATTGCCTGGCTTGCCCTTGAACTCGTACTCCCTCCACTCCACCGGCGTCGCCGGGTCGGTGGCGCTCGTGCCCTCGACGATGATCTCGTACCGCACGCGGGTGATCGACCCGAACGCGCCATAGGCGTTGACCAGGTGGACGGGGTTGAAGCTGAAGTTCATCAGCTGCCGTCTCGAGAGCAGGTTGCGAGCCGGCGCAAAACTCAGCAGCAGCACGACGGCGGTGAGCGCGATCAGCACCGCGTTGTACCAGGCGGGCGGCGCGCTGAGCGCCGGCACCTGCACGAACGGGAGCACGGCACCGAGCGCGGCGTTGTTGAAGGCGGCAACCGCACAGAGGATGGTCAGCGCATTCAGCCAGGCGAAGTTTCCGCTCAGGACCAGCCAACCCTGGGTGAGGACGATGACAACGCCTGCGACATCCGAGATCGGCTGCGGAAACGCGAGCCCGAGCGGCGCGACCAACTGCGCCACGTGATTGCCAAAGACCTCAGCTCGATGCATGCGACGCGGCAAGTGATGAAAGAACCGGCTGAGCGGATTCGGCATCGGCTGGGTCTCGTGGTGGTAATCGAGGCAGGTGAGGTCACGCCAGCATGGATCGCCGCGGAGCTTGATCATTCCGGCGCCGAACTCGACCCGGAACAGCAGCCAGCGAAGCATCCAGATCACGACCACTGGTGGCGCCATCCATGCCGGTCCCAGGAAGATGGCAAAGAACCCGGCTTCGAGCAGCAGCGATTCCCAACCGAAGGCGTAGAACGTCTGGCCGATGTTGACGATGGAGAGGTAGAGCACCCACAACACCAGCCAGACCAGCATCCAGAGGAGCAGTGGCGCCACGTCGGCCAGGCCGACGACGATCCCCGCCGAGAGCAGCACCCCCAGCCCGGCAACAACCACGAGCAGTCGATCCGAATACCGAAGGTAAAAGAGGCTCGGGCTCAACCGAAAGGGCACCTGAGCGATGAATCGCGGCGCCGGCAACAGGCCGGCTTCGCCCAGTAGCGGCCGGAACTGGTTCACCGCCGTAAGGAAGGCGATCAGGTAAATGGCCGCGAGCCCCCGTTCGAAGACGAGACGACTCAGCCAGTAGGCGGGCTGCACCCACCCGTCGACGATCGACATCTCGACCAATCCCCATCCTCAATATAAGGATGGCCGTCGAGGTCATGCCGAGTGGCCTCAGTCCTCCCGCGTGCGACGCTTTCGCCGCAGTCCTCGCCGCTGCTCGCGTTGACGGTGCGGAAGGTAGGAGCGATCGCCGATCCATTCGGCCGGGATGATCACCAGCGCCCTGGCGAGGCCGTTGATCGGCGAGGCGTAGGTGGATCGAAACCGGGCGAATGTGGGCCATGCCTCCTCGGCGGGTTTGCAGTGATAACCTGCCTTCTTCAATCGCGCCCACGCCTCATCGAATTCGAAGCGCTCGATGACGGGCGAATCCGATCGTGGCGTCCACCGGCGGAAGTACCAGGACAGGTCCTCGACCAGATGATTGCCGACGCGGTACATCAACTTCGCAGGCCCTTCCGACTTGTCCTCGACCGTACTCATAACCAGGATGGCTGCATCCATCACCGCCCCAAACGAGTTGAGCCACGCCTCGTTGTCGTGACTCGATCGAAAGAACACCAGCATGGGGTACGCCAGGTGGCTCTCGAGCACCGCCGCCGCCCACTGCCGCCAATCGTCAAATGTTTTGACCAACTCCTCCGGCATCCCGTGAGTAGCGGCCGTCTCGAGCATCTGAACCCCAGACGGTGGCGCGCCGGCAAACGCATCGAGCGTCACGACCAGCTCCTCGCGTCTCTGAAACGACTGGTAGAGGGAGAAGAGCAGCGTGATGGCGAGCGCCGCCAGGATAACGCCGGTCGCGCTCTCTGCGATCGTCGCCACCCGGGCCGGTACGCCCTCGGGGACAAAGTCGCCGTAGCTGAGCGGCACCAGCGTCGAGGCCGAAAAATACACCGAGGTTCCAAAGGACTCTGGCACCGGACGCATCTCGTCGCGCACTCCGTCGATGATCAACCCGTACGCCAGCACTAGCGCCAGTCCCCAGGCGATGAAGATGGCGAGTACGCCGACCGGGCCGTAGCTCGCCAGCCAGCGCTCACGCCGGGGGATCGACGACATGCGGTTGCCCACCCATCGCCACATCCAATAGAGCCCTCGAACGAGATATCGCACCGTTGCCAGCTTGTTGATCGCCGGGCGCGGGAGAACGACCGACTGAAAGAGGTCGTACAAGACGACAAGGAGGAGGACAAGCCCACCGACGATCTCCCCCCAGTGCAGCGCGGACTCGAGCATGGCCCATTAATTGTGCCTCGCCATGAAGGCGAGGGTCGGGGACGCGGCTGGCGCGGGGCGAAGCTGGTCGAGCCCCCGAGCCCTGGTCACCGCCGAGCCGCTGCAAGCCGTCGGCCTCTGGTACCAGGACTTTCCGCAAATGACGGACGAGGAAGTTCGCGACCTTGTGACGACATAAAGAAAGGGCAGCCTCCGGCGGCTGCCCAAAGCATGCTTCGGGTAGGCGCTAACTCGTTAAGTGACTCCCGGCTTCGGCTGTTCCGGCTTCGGCTGACCCGGCCTCGGCTGATCCGGCTTCGGCTGATCCAGCTTCGGCTGACCCGGCCTCGGCTGATCCGGACTCGGCTGATCCGGACTCGGCTGATCCGGACTCGGCTGATCCAGCTTCGGCACTCGATGCGGCACTCGTAGCGGCGGCACTCGAGGCTGCGCTGGACGCGGCTAGACTCGATGCTGTGCTGGCGGCCACCAT